>NZ_JAPFHB010000010.1:0-200742 GCF_059803555.1 Chryseobacterium sp. TB1-D10
TCGGGCAGACATTATGAAAAAAACTACCAAAATAATTTGGTTTGTCCATAGAAATCAAGTCGGGGCGCGCTTCGCAAGGAATCAACATTTCATTATCAATCCACGATTTGTCATTCCGTAAGAATCCAGACTGTTGAGGTTCCTACGGAAAGACAGAGTACTGTTTATTTCAGGATAATTTTGATTACATTTCCATAAGAATCTCCTTGCTAAGGAAAACCGCAGAGCGATGAACTGTTAATAGAAGGTCAAAATTCAAAACGACAATCTAAGCTCCAGCGGAGCGACCTGTAATTTATTTTAAGGGCAAAAACTATTATAACAGAAAATAAACTAAATTATTTTGTGTAAAAAATAAACTTTATTAAATTGATTATCAGGACCTTAATGATTATTAAGGTTCTTTTTTTATATTTGATGTAATAATTGTTACATTACAGATGTCTTACTTTTAAACAACCAAGAACTTTAAAGGTTTCCAAGCTTAAAACTTTGAACCTCAAACATTAAAAGAATCAATATGACTCAGGAAATATTTCAATCAACGGTTTACAGTCTCAAGAATGAGATGTTCCGTTTTGCGAAAAAGTTTCTGATGAGCGCAGATGAAGCCGAAGATGTCGTAATGGATCTGATGATGAAGTTCTGGCAAAAGAAAGAAGAACTTTTGGTTGTTGAGAATCTGAAAAGTTTCGCCATGAGAAGTGTAAAAAACGAATGTCTTAACCGCCTGAAACACCGCGAAGTGAAATTGGGATTTGCAAGCCAGACAAAACACACTTCGGAACTTTATCAGATCGAAACCAATAATATGAGAGAGCAGATTTTGGGATTCATTTCTCAACTGCCGGAAAAACAAAAAATGGTGATTCACCTGAAAGATGTGGAAGAATATGAAATCTCAGAAATTGCGGGAATAATGGAAATGGAAGAAAATGCAGTCCGTGTGAACCTGATGAGAGCAAGACAAAAAGTGAAAGAATCAATTAACAAACTCTATGCGTATGAAAACCGACAAATACAAGGATTGGGAATCTAAATTCTTCGGAGGCGAAGAGCTGACGCCGGAAGAGGAATTGTTCCTGAAAAATGAAAGCGACAATCCATATTTCTCATTCCTGAAAGAAGAGAAACAGGAAAAACTGGATATAAGTTTCGAAGATTTTTTGAAAAAAACTGAAGAACCAAGAATAGTTGCACTTCCGATTAAGAAGACATCTTACAAAATGTATTGGATGGCAGCGAGTCTGGTTTTATTAATGGGAATGAGTGCATTATGGATGTTCAATCAGCCTCAGAAAATTGAAACAACGATTGCTAAAAATCCGGATGTTCCTAAAAAAGAAAATGTAGAAAAAGTTCCGCAAGTTGAAGAAATAATTGAAGGAAATCCGGCTCCGAAAACAGTTTTAGCAAATCAGGAAAGTCAGAAAGTTGACAAAGCTGTAAATGATAAAATGGTGAAAGAGCTTGTGCAAAAGGAATTTAAAAAACTGATGGCGCAACAAGATTTATCCACAAAACAAGAAGAAAAGCAGATCCAGGTTCCAACAGAATCTACATCAGATTACAATCCGAATTATGTCATCATCAATGGAAAACCTATCTATGACGAGAGCGAAGCCATTGCTGTTACGGAGAATGCTTTTAATTATTTTGCAAGTAACGTTACCCAAACCATAAATCACGCAGAATCTGCCCAAAATCAAGTCGATTTTTACAGGATTCTTAATTATTAATTTTTAAACCAAATGCCATCGCTGCTGAAAATATTTTCAAACTAGATCTAATCAAAATGGCGATTGCATGAGACCTTAAACAAACAAATATCAAAATGAAAAAAATATCAATATTACTCGTATTATTTCTGTTGTCCACAAACATTTTCGGACAGTCGGAAAAGCTAAATGAACTCTTCGATCATTATCAGGATACGGAAGGCGTAACCTCTATCAAAATAGCAAAACCAATGTTCAAACTTTTGAACAGCCTTAAAATTGATGATGAGGAGTTAGGGAAAATACAGCCACTTTTGGTTAAAGTAAACGGACTTAAAATGCTGATTCTGGAGAAACCAAGTGCTTCGGAAAATGGAGATTCAGGAAATCAGAAAATGCTTCTGCAATCCGGAAAAATTGAAAAGGAAATTGCAGCCTCTCTCAAGAATATGAAATATGAGGAACTGGTAACCGTGAGCAGCCGCGATGCCAAGATCAAATTTATGGCTCAGGACATTACTGCCAATGTGATGGATAATCTGATCCTTAATATTATGTCGGAAGACAGCTCGGTCCTTATGCTGCTGGACGGGAAAATATCTATGGATGATATCAGCAATCTGATGGCGGAAACACAAAATGTAACTTCTGTAAATCCGGTTTCTACAATCACTTCGAATAATACGAATATGGGAAGTGTGAGAACGGTTTCTGAGTTTAATGGAATCGAAGTTTCCTCCGGTGTGGAAGTAGAATTCAGTCAAAATCCGACGCGAAATGTGACGGTAAAAACTGAAGCAGACAAGCAGCAATATGTAATGACAGAAGTTGAAAATGGGGTTTTGAAAATATTTGTAAGAAACAAAGGTGTTAGAAATCTGAACTTTAATAATCTGAAAGTAGTTGTTTCCAATCCGAAATTATCCAGACTTGTAACGAAATCCGGTGCATCTTTCAGAGCGGTAACGCCAATTAATGAGACAACGCTGGCCTTGAGCAGCAATTCTGGTTCATTGGTTTCCGGAACATTCAAAATCTCAACTAACACGGCTTTGGAAGTAGAATCAGGGTCCAATGTAAAAATCAATCTTGATACGAAATCAATTGCAATAGACGCAAGCAGCGGAAGTTCTTTGAAACTATCGGGAACGGCAAGTACAAGCGTGATCAGTGCTAGCAGCGGAAGTTCTGTTTCTGCAGGCGAGTTTGTAACAAAATCTGCGGTTGTAGATGCTTCTTCCGGATCCAGCGTGAAGATCAACACGACGGAAAGTGTAACAGCGAGTGCAAGTTCTGCAGCGTCTGTCCAATACAAAGGAAATCCTTCAAAAGTGACCAAGTCTGCTCAGGAAGTGACAGGCGCAAGTATCAACTCAATCAACTAAAAAACTTAAAATTATGTTACGATTCTTATACATTATCATTTTAGCGGTTGTTGGTTTTTTTCTACAATCATGTATGGTTTCTCAGAAAAAAGTTCACACCGATTTCTTTGATAACCCTGGATTCAAAAGTAATTCAACATTCGTAAGCATCAATGTTCCGACATTCTTAGCAAGATCGTACGTGAAAAATGCTTTGAGAGAAGATGGCGAAAGTCAGGAAGTCATAGATCTTGTGAAAAAGATCAAAGACGTAAAAGTCCTGATCGTAGAAAGCTCTACAACGCCAGTAAGAACTGAATTTCAGAAATATCTGAACAGTAATAATTACGAAGAATGGATGTCTGTGAAGCAGGAAGGAAACCTTATCAGCCTGAATGCTCAACAATCAAAAGACATTATCAATCGAATGATCATTACTGTAAGAGATGAAAAGGACGAGACGATTTTCGTAGATGTCACAGGGAAATTTACCGCGGATGATATTTCAAAGATCATCAACGCCACAGAGAAAAATCAAATCAAAATCAATAGAAATTAATTTTTCAACAGCCACTATTTATTAGTGGTTTTTGTGGTTTTGCTAATTCTGTCCTTTGCGTGGTTCACTATTTTTTTTATTAAGTCCAATGGAACATCTTCTTCCAGTGGAATTTGAATGGCGCCTTTCGAAGTTTTATATTGAGCCAGTTCTTTCTCGAAAAAAGATACAGCTTCCGGTCCGGGATATAGCCCGATATGATTTGTGAAAGCTGCGAAGTGAATGAGATTTTTATTCTGAAAAACAAAAGTCGGCATCAGGTATTTGATACATTCTTCTACTTCCGGAATTTCGTTTTTGATTTCAGTTCTGATTGTTTCCAATTTATATATGAGCTCTTCATCGAACTGAGAAAAGTAATCTTCAAAGGTTTTACAATTTTCCATCAGAATTTGACTTTAGTGACTTTATCATGAGATTTTAGGTAAAGCGGAAGAGCGGCAGAACCGTACCATTTGTAAAGTTCCACATCAAAAATCCCGGCTTTTACAGAAGGATCTGTCAAGACCAGACTTTCCGCTTCTTCTTTGGTTTTTGCATCCAGAATAAAAATTCCGCTGTAGTCATTTTGGTTTTTCTCCAGCATTGGACCTGCGACAATCAGTTTTCCGTCTTTTGCAAGTTTGTTGATATTATCCATATGGCCTTTCATCAGTTCAGCTTTCTTAGTCTTATCATTGATTTCAGCTTTCCCTTTTTTAAGAATTACGAGATAATAAGTTTTCATTCCGTATTGATCTGCTCCAAGAGAATCCGCTAATTTTTGATCAAAGTCTCGATTCTGTGCATATGCGACTGAAGAGAATATTGCCAGACAAAATATTGTGAAAATTAATTTCATATCATTAATGGTTTTAATCAAAGTTAAAAATTAAAATGATATACGAGTTTTTTTCACAAATTATCTTCTGAACCGGAAATATTCTGTTAATTCATGTTTCTTTCCTTTCAAAAAGTCAGATGCCATTTCCATTCCGATGACAGAAAACGTAATTCCGTTTCCACCAAATCCCAAAACAAAATAGGCACTTGAGAAGTCCGGATGTTCGCCGATATAAGGTAAGCCGTCTTTGGTTTCGCCGAATGTTCCGGCCCAGATAAAATCTGTTCGGAAATCATTTTCAGGAAGATGTTTGTGTAATTTTTTGACGAGTTTTTGTTCCTTTTCGTGTAACAGAGAATCTCGTTTTTTAGCATTGACGAATTCTTCATCTTCACCACCTATCAAAACGCGATTATCATCCGTTGTCCGCATATAGATGTAAGGTTCTGCAGTATTCCAAACCAAAAGATCATTCAGTTCTTTGTGATTATTCTCGTTCCGTTCGCCCACTATGGCATAAGTTGAAAGTAGATTTACAAAATCGTCTTTGATGATTTCTGTACTTTCGAAACCGTTGCAGAAAATCACTTTTTTCGCTTTGATTTTATTTCCAAATTCTGTGGTTGCAGTGACGCTATTTTTTTTATGATCGAAATTAATAATGTCGGTCTTATCAAAAACCTGCAAACCTTTTTTATGGTTGTAATGCAAAATATCGTGCGCCAGACAAAATGCATCGATGCTTCCGCCTTGTTCGGAAAGGATTCCACCGAATGTATTTTCGATTTTAAATTTCTCATTGATTTCTTCAGCCGAAAGCCATTTTACAGGAAAACTTGCCGCTTTTCTGGCTTCGAATTCTTTCATTAAATCTGGAACATCTTTTTTGAAAGCTGCAAAATAAAGCGATTCTTTTTTCTTAAAACCACATTCGGATTTTATTTGCTTGGCGACTTTTCCTAAATTGTCGATAGAATCATAACAAGCCCAATAGGCTTTTTCTGCACCTTCTTTCCCGATCATTTCTGACAGTTCATAAAGCGGAACATCGATCTCATATTGCAGCATCGAAGTAGTTGCACTTGTACTTCCGTTCCCGATTTCTCGTCTATCGACCAGAACAGTTTTGAAGTCGTCTTTTATCATTTGATGTGCTAGAAAAGATCCTGTAATTCCGCCACCGATGATGAGGATTTCGGTTTCGATATTTTCTCTTAGTGAAGGATAAGAATGTTTGATACCGTCTTTTACAAGCCAGAATGGTTCGGGAGATTTGAGTTTCATAGTTTGATTTTTGATTCTGATGGTGTAATCAAAAAGCAAACCGAGAATGTTATTTTAAAGTTCCTGATTACATATAACAAAAAAATCTCCAAGATTACTGAGAGATTTAATAGTTTATTAAGGATTGAAAATTAGTTTTTCGTCCGCTTCTACTTTGTCTAATGCTGTCCTTACGCCTTTTAAAGAATTTTCGTAATTATTATCTTTCCATTTTTTCAAAATCTCATTTTTGAAGTTTTGATTGGCGAGGATAAGATGCTGATCATTCAAATCAATAATTTTGGTATCAAGTGAGGCGTGTGCCATTTTACCAGTTTCGATCATTCCATAATAAGAGATCATAAAGCCGTAATTTACATTCACAAACAGCAATTCATCAACACCATATTTTGTCTTTAAAGCACTAAAGTCATAGCTGGAATATTTCTTTCCTTCTGATTTTTCTCCAGAGAATTTTTTTGCTGTTTTGTAATCGAATTTCTCATCAATTATCACAACTTCTTTACCTTTTGCTTTGAATATGTCAGAATAGATAACTGTCAATTCTTCTTTTGGATGGTTATTCTGACCCATAAGATCAAGAGCTTCCTTGTACTTATCTCCTGATGTCACAGCCATATCCAATAGACCTTGAGATCCTTCTTTGAATTTTGCAGGTGGATTGGCGTTGATCAAAATTCCAACCTTAGTTGGTTTCTGCCAATAGTCCGCAGACAAGGCCACTTTTGGGACACAACTAGTGACCAATAACAAAATAGAGAAAAGTAAAACTAATTTTTTCACGATGATATAATTTTTAGGTGGCGAAAATAAGAAAAAAACCTCAAAGAAATTTCCTTGAGGTTTAATTTATATTTAAAACAGTCTGCCCGAAACGGACCTACATATTCCTTCTGTATTTACCACCCACTTCAAACAAAGCATTGGTAATCTGCCCAAGCGAACAATACTTCACGGCATCCATCATTACATTAAATAAATTCTGCTGATTGATTGCTGCGTGTTGTAGCGTTTTCAGAGCGGCTTCTGATCTGTCTTCATTGGATTTCTGGAAATTATGCAGAGTCTCGATCTGAACCTGCTTTTCTTCCTCAGTCGAACGGATAACTTCTCCCGGACGAACCGTTGGCGAACCATCTTTTCCTAAAAAAGTATTTACACCGATGATTGGATATTCTCCGGTGTGTTTCAACCATTCGTAATGCATCGATTCTTCCTGAATTTTTGAACGTTGGTACATTGTTTCCATCGCACCCAAAACGCCACCTCTTTCTGTGATTCTGTCGAATTCTGCATAAACAGATTCTTCAACTAAATCCGTTAATTCTTCAATAATAAATGAACCTTGAAGCGGATTTTCATTTTTAGCTAATCCTAATTCTTTATTGATAATCAACTGAATAGCCATTGCTCTTCTTACAGACTGCTCAGTCGGAGTTGTAATCGCCTCGTCATAAGCATTCGTGTGCAATGAATTACAGTTATCATAGATCGCATAAAGTGCCTGAAGCGTTGTTCTGATGTCATTAAAATCAATTTCCTGAGCGTGAAGCGAACGTCCCGAAGTTTGAATGTGATATTTCAACATCTGGCTTCTTTCGTCTGCTCCGTATTTCAGTTTCATTGCTTTTGCCCAGATTCTTCTTGCTACACGTCCGATTACTGAATATTCAGGGTCGATACCGTTGGAGAAGAAGAAAGATAAGTTGGGTGCAAAATCATTGATATCCATTCCTCGTGACAAATAATATTCAACATAAGTGAAACCATTTGCTAAGGTAAATGCCAACTGAGAAACAGGATTGGCTCCCGCTTCTGCAATATGATAACCCGAAATGGAGACCGAATAGAAATTTCTTACTTTTTCAGTAATGAAATATTCCTGAACGTCACCCATTAATCTTAAGGCAAATTCAGTGGAAAAAATACAAGTGTTCTGAGCTTGGTCTTCTTTTAAAATATCAGCCTGAACAGTTCCACGAACAGTTGCAATGGTTTTAGCTTTAATTTCAGCATAAGCTTCCGCAGGAATTACTTCATCTCCGGTAAGTCCTAATAATTTTAATCCTAAACCATTATTGGAAGGAGGTAATTCACCGTTATATTTTGGTCTTTCTAAACCTTTATCGTCGAATTTTGCCTTTAAAGCTTTTTCAACATTCGCTTCAAGCTTATGTTCAGCAATATATTTTTCAACATTCTGATCAATAGCAGCATTCATAAAGAAAGCTAATAACATCGGTGCAGGTCCGTTGATTGTCATTGAAACCGAAGTCATTGCATTGACCAAGTCAAAACCGGAATACAATTTTTTCGCATCATCCAAAGTAGCGATGGAAACTCCCGCATTTCCGATTTTACCATAAATATCCGGTGGTAAAGCAGGATCCTGTCCATACAAAGTCACGGAGTCAAACGCTGTGGATAAACGTTTTGCATCCATTTCCGCAGAAACATAGTGGAATCTTCTGTTCGTTCTTTCAGGTCCGCCTTCTCCTGCGAACATTCTTGTCGGGTCTTCCCCGGTTCTTTTGAAAGGATAAATTCCCGCAGTGTAAGGAAATCCGCCCGGAAGATTTTCCTGACCTTTCCATTTGATTAAATCTCCCCAATCTGTGTATTTTGGTAAAGATATTTTTGGAATTTTTAAATGGGATAAAGATTCTGTTGAGGTTTCCACCTTGATTTCTTTTCCACGAACGAAATATGAGTAAAATTCAGCCTTGAAAGCCTGTTTTGTATCTTCCCAATTGTTCAGGAAGTCAATATTTTCCTGTTGAAGGTCTTTTTCGGCTTTTTGATATTCTGTATCCAAAGTTTCATTAGAAAGAAATTTTTTAACTCCTTCAATATGATACATTTTTCTTGCTAATTCTGCCTGTTTTTCAACATTGGCATCGTAAATTCTATTATTTTCTACAATTTCTGATAAGTAACGAACTCTTTTCGGAGGAATGATGGTAATATCTTCAGAAACTTCCTGTTCAACAAATCCTTGTAAGTTTAAACCAGAATATTTCTCATTCACTTTTTCGATTAATCTATTGTACAAGTCAGTTGTTCCGTGGTCATTGAATTGAGATGCTTTTGTCGCATACACCGGCATATCATCCAACGGACTTTCCCAAAGTAAATGGTTTCTCTGGAACTGTTTTCTTACCGCCTGAAGTGCATCAAGCGCGCCACGTTTGTCAGATTTATTTAGAGCAACCAAGTCTGCATAATCCAACATATCGATTTTTTCCAACTGTGTTGAAGCTCCGTATTCAGGCGTCATTACGTACATTGAAACATCAGCAAAATCTGAAACTTCAGAACCGGATTGTCCGATACCCGAAGTTTCCAGAATGATAACATCTGGATGAGCCAGTTTCAAAACATTCAAAGCGGAATGAATGAATGGAGAAACAGAAACGTTGTTTTCTCTCGTCGCCATTGAACGCATATAAACTCTAGGATCGTTGATTGCATTCATACGAATTCTGTCTCCCAATAATGCACCTCCGGTTTTCTTTTTCGAAGGGTCAATTGAGATGATAGCAATTTTTTTATCGGTATTTGAACGTAAAAAACGTCTTACCAATTCGTCTGTCAATGAAGATTTTCCGGCTCCACCAGTTCCTGTGATACCGATAATTGGAATATTTAAGTCTTTTGATTTTTCGTCAATAGCTTTTACCAAATCAGGTTTTTCGTCTGAAAAGTTTTCGACCGCAGAAATGATTTTAGCAATACTTGTAGAATTTTCAAAACTAATTGAATCTAAATCTTCCGCCGTCACATCTTTTCCGGTTGCGAAATCTGATCTTTTAACCAAATCATCAATCATTCCCTGAAGACCTAGTTCACGACCGTCGTCCGGAGAATAAATTCTGTCAATTCCATAAGACATTATATCTTCGATTTCTTCAGGCAGAATTACACCGCCACCGCCACCGAAAATTTTTATTTGCGGAGAGTTTTTCTCTCTTAAAAGGTCGTAGATGTATTTGAAATATTCGTTGTGACCACCTTGATAAGAAGTCAGTGCAATTGCGTTGGCATCTTCCTGAATGGCTGTGTTTACCACTTCTTCAGCAGATTTGTCGTGACCAAGGTGAATGACTTCGCATCCCGTTCCCTGAATCACACGGCGCATAATATTGATGGCCGCATCGTGTCCGTCGAACAGTGAAGCCGCAGTAACGATTCTTACTTTGTTTGTAGGCGTATATTTTTGGATTTCCATATTATATTATCGATAGGTTTCAAAGATAATATTTTTTATGAAATGGCAATGAAAACGGAAGGTAGAAGTTGGGTATAGCATGATTGGAAACGGAAACCCACAGCCCCGATTGACTCTTATTTTATATTTTATCTTTGGAATCGTCGAATCTCGTTCCTCGATTTGCAGCGGATATCCCACAGCAAGCTTTGGAAAATGCGGCGGCGCGGGGAGTAGGAGTGAAAAGCGGATTATGTTACTAAAAAATTTACTGCTTGATAAACTTGAAGTTCTTGAATTCTGTTTCGGTTTTTACAGAAAGTAGATAAACGCCGGCAGGTAGTTTGGAAACGTTGATCTTTTGGTTGGTATCGGAGATCATTTGTTTGCCTGTTAAATCAAAAATAGCAACTTTCTCTATTTTATGTTTAACATTAAGAATATTGATGAAGTCTGTAGCAGGATTTGGATAGATGCTCAAATCTTTTAGGTCAGATGTTCCTAAAGTTGATAAGGATTCTACCAAAGAAATTGGTTCGCGGAAAAGCGATAAGTCAAAAATGACATTGTTATTCAAAACATCATAGGTATAGGCTTCTGCTGTGTAAATAGCATAGTCTGTATTCTGAACATTGCTGAAGTTAAGGCTTTCTGTAGATATATTCATTTTTTGATCCAGATTTTTGAACCAAGTGAAAGTGTAGTCGTTTCCGGAAAGAGATTGTTCCAATTTGGCCTGTTGTCCTATGATTCCCAATACTTCTTTTTCTGCATCGTAACGCTGTGGTGAGTAATTGAGATCTGTCTGCTCTGAGAAATCTGTGATATAATTTGAAAGATCTGTTTTAGAGAACCTATTGTTACTGATATGTGTGATTGCGGGTAATTGATCTGGTAGTTCGCCTGTTAATTGATTGCTGTTCAAATTTACCATCACCAGTTTTGACATTCCCAATAATGCGGATGGGAAATTGCCTGAAAGCTGATTGTTGTTAAGAAATAATTGTTGAAGAATTGACAGTGAAGTAAGTGTTGCCAGATTTCCGCTTATTTTGTTTCTGCCAAGATTTAGGCTTTGAAGCTTCTCAAGTTGAGCAAGTTGATTAGGAACCTGAGAAAGCTGGTTGTTTTCCAGAGAAAGCCATTCCAGGTTTGTTAGCGTTGAAAGTCCAGATGTATTTTGCTCGGTTAAATTGTTTCTGCTGAGATCCAGGCTTGTAAGTTGTGTACGTTGCGAAACCTGAATTGGAATCTGAGAGAGACCGGTGCCTGAAAGTGAAAGGGTTTTCAGCTTTGTAAGTCCTGCGATGTTTCCGTAAGCATTGGCTGCAATTGGATTATTGTCTAATATTAAAGTTTCAAGATTTGTAAAGGCTGCAATTTTTGCGGGAATATTAACGAGACCAAGATCTGAAATATTCAGAATTTTGATGCTGTTGAAGCTCTGAAGTGTTCCGTTGACATCAGAAATAACAAAATAGTTTCCGCCCAGGCCAAGATCTTCAACATTAAAAAGCCCCGATAAAGCAGTGGTGGGATCTCCCGTCAGCCTATTATTACTGACGTCTAGTTTGGTGAGTAAGCTGAGCGATGAGATACTTGTCGCCACTTCGCCAGTAAGTTTATTATTACTAAAATCTAACTTGGTAAGTTTTTTAAAAGAAGATATATTTGTCGGGAAAGCGCCGCTCAAAGCATTTCCTGCGAGGTTTAGTTCTACAACTGCGCCATTTTTTACCACAACGCCAAACCAAGTTCTGGGATCTTTTTCCAAATCCCAGGTTCTATTCCAGTTTGTTCCGTCTGTAGAATTATAAATATTAAGAAGAGCGCCTCTTTCTGCATTGGAAATGCTCCATTGTGCGTAGAAAAAATTGGAAATCAGTAAAAAGAATAGAATTTTTTTCAAGTGTGTGCAAGATTAAAACGCAAATATAATGGATAATCAAATTAGTTGATCTATTTTTTAAAAAATTAATGATTATTTATAAAGAAGAAGAACTGTTTTTGGCAATTTGAGGTATTATAATAATGAAAAATCCAGCCTGTTATGGCTGGATTTCATTTTTTTAAAAAAATTAAGTTTCTATTTTCCAAGATAAGAATTGTACATCCAAACCTCTTTTTCCTGTTCTGTAATGTAATCGCTCATTTGGGAATTAGTTCCTTCGTCGCCCGCTTCGTCTGTAATGTCAAGCAGTTCTCTTTGAAGATCAATTACTACTTTGAAAGAATTGAGGATAATTTCAACACTTTTGTTTCCGTCGCTTACTTCTTTGCTTTCTTTGATAGTCGAGACCTGAAGGTAGTCTGAATAATTGTGAGCCGGAGTTGCGCCAAGTGTCAAAATTCTTTCCGCGATTTCATCGATTTTTAAAACTAAACTATTGTAAAGTTCTTCAAATTTGGGATGAAGGGTAAAGAATTGGTCACCTTTGATATTCCAGTGCGAGCCTCTTGTATTTTGATAAAAGACCGAGTAATTGGCTAATAAGATATTCAGTTTGTCTGAGATGTTTTTGCAATCGGATTCTTGAAGTCCGATCAGGGTTGTGTTTTTCATAGTGATCTAATTGTATCCGAAATTATGATTAATAATTATGCCAAATCACCTAATATGTTTGTGATTACAAAATGATTTTTTTCATTGTTTTATTTTATAATATCTATTGCTTTTCTTACTTCGTTATTATCTGGTTGTTGCCTAGGACATTTTTGAACACCATCCGGAAGTTTATCTTTGATGAAATCATTATAATCCAGACAATTTTTGAAAATATTAAATTCCTGATTTTTATAATCCCATACAATTCCTTTACCTGTATTTAATGTTCCGGCCATAACGCCACCTGCAGGTCCTGCATTGTAAGCAAGACCTTTTGCCCAAACATTTGCCAAAGCAACTTCGGTATAGATATAATTGTCTCCGCCAAATAAGGCTTTCACAAAGCTGTTAGGGAAATCAGAGGTTTGTGCGCGATCTGTTTTATTTCTGTTTGTCAATATTGCTGCAACACTGAAATATAAATTTCCGTGATAAACAACCGCAAACACATCTTTTAATTTTTTATCAGTCCTCGAATCATAGAAAAAACATTCAGAAGCATTGTCGTCTACCAATTCTTTTGTAAAACCAATTAAACCTTTTTTCGAAAGTTCTTGATTTTTGGAAGGTGTTTTTTTTATGAAATCTTCTTTTGTAGCATATATGCCTTCCGGAAAATCAGTTTTATTAATAACAGTAGTGCTGGATATTGGTCGAAAAATGTCTCCGGTTATAGAAGTGAATTTTGGGTCGGTTTCTGATACCTCTTCAATACTTTTAATAGAATTGTCATAGAGTTCCTCCATCTCCTTGTTTGTGGCATTCAGATAATGGGCTTTTCCGTTTTTATCCCAGGTTAAATCTTTAAATGCAATAGATTCATTAGTGGCGGTTATGATAATTCCTTCTTTGTAATTCTTTTTTTCCTGAGAAAAAATATTGGTAAATAAGAATAAGGCTCCTAATGCTAATAGTCGTTTCATGATTGATTTAATTTTTGCAAACTTACAAAATGCTATAAAAAAAATATATACTGGAAATTAAATTTTAATTTTTTCATAACTACTTGTAGATTAAAAAATTATTCATATTTTTGCACCCTAAAATAAAAAGCAATTAAATGCCTACTATTCAACAATTAGTTAGAAAAGGAAGAGTCGCACTCACCAAGAAGAGTAAATCGGCTGCCCTTGATTCTTGTCCACAAAGACGAGGTGTATGTACGAGAGTATATACTACCACTCCTAAGAAACCTAACTCTGCACTTAGAAAAGTTGCAAGGGTAAGACTTTCAAACGGTAAAGAGATCAACGCCTACATCCCGGGCGAAGGACATAATCTTCAAGAGCACTCGATAGTATTGGTACGCGGCGGAAGGGTGAAAGACCTACCGGGAGTACGTTATCATATCGTAAGAGGAGCACTGGACACTGCAGGTGTAAGTGGTAGAACTCAAAGACGATCTAAGTATGGAGCTAAGAGACCAAAACCAGGTCAAGCTGCAGCTGCACCAGCTAAAGGAAAGAAAAAGTAATCATTAAATAAGGTACAGAAACAATGAGAAAGACAAAAGCGAAAAAAAGACCGTTGTTACCAGATCCAAAGTTTAATGATCAATTGGTAACTAGATTCGTAAACAACTTGATGCTAGACGGTAAGAAGTCTATCGCATTCAAAATATTCTATGACGCATTAGACCTTGTAGAAGCAAAAAAAGGAGAAACTGAAAAGTCTGCCCTTGAAATCTGGAAAGATGCATTGACAAACGTTATGCCTCACGTAGAAGTACGTTCTAGAAGAGTAGGTGGAGCTAACTTCCAGATTCCTATGCCAATCCGTGCTGATAGAAAAATTTCTATGGCAATGAAATGGTTAATCCTTTACTCTAAAAAGAGAAATGATAAGTCAATGGCTTTGAAATTGGCTAACGAAGTTGTAGCTGCTTCAAGAGAAGAAGGTGCTGCTTACAAGAAAAAATCTGATACTCACAAAATGGCGGAAGCTAACAAAGCTTTCTCACACTTCAAATTCTAATTAGAAATGAGTAGAGATCTTAAATTTACAAGAAATATTGGTATTGCCGCACACATTGATGCGGGAAAAACAACCACTACAGAAAGAATTTTATTCTATACAGGTGTAAACCACAAAATTGGTGAAGTTCACGATGGTGCTTCTACAATGGACTGGATGGAGCAGGAAGCAGAAAGAGGTATCACAATTACTTCTGCTGCAACTACTTGTTCTTGGAATTTCCCAACAGACCAAGGTAAAGTGCTTCCTGAAACTAAACCTTACCACTTCAACATCATCGATACACCGGGACACGTTGACTTCACAGTAGAGGTTAACAGATCTTTGAGAGTATTGGATGGATTGGTATTCCTTTTCTCTGCAGTAGATGGTGTAGAGCCTCAGTCGGAAACGAACTGGAGACTTGCTGACAACTATAAAGTAGCGAGAATGGGATTCGTAAACAAAATGGACCGTCAAGGTGCTGATTTCCTTAACGTGGTAAATCAGGTTAAGACTATGTTAGGATCAAACGCAGTTCCAATCGTTTTACCAATCGGTGCTGAAGAAGATTTCAAAGGTGTTGTTGACTTGATCAAAAACAGAGCTATCATCTGGGATGAGGCAGGACAAGGTGCTACTTTCGAGGTAGTTCCAATTCCTGAAGACATGAAAGCTGAAGTTCTGGAATACAGAGAGAAATTAGTAGAAGCTGTTGCTGACTACGATGAAACTTTGATGGAGAAATTCTTCGAAGATCCGGATTCTATCTCTGAGGACGAAATCAACGAAGCTTTGAGAAAAGCGACTATCGATTTATCTATTATCCCAATGACTTGTGGTTCTTCGTTTAAGAATAAAGGAGTACAGTTTATGTTGGATGCAGTATGTAAATATTTGCCTTCTCCATTGGATAAAGACGATATCAAAGGTACAGACCCAAGAACTGACGCTGAAATTTTCAGAAAACCAGACGTTAAAGAGCCTTTCGCAGCTTTGGCATTTAAGATTGCTACCGATCCGTTCGTAGGAAGATTGGCATTCTTCAGAGCATACTCTGGAAGACTGGATGCAGGTTCTTATATCTTGAACACCCGTTCAGGAGATAAAGAAAGAATCTCAAGAATCTATCAGATGCACGCTAACAAGCAAAATCCTGTTGAATATATTGAAGCAGGAGATATTGGTGCAGCTGTAGGTTTCAAATCTATCAAAACTGGTGATACAATGTGTGACGAGAAAAACCCAATCGTTCTAGAATCGATGGTTTTCCCTGATCCGGTAATTGGTATCGCTGTTGAGCCTAAAACTAAAGCTGACCAGGATAAAATGGGTAACGCTCTAGCTAAATTGGCTGAAGAAGATCCTACTTTCACAGTGAGAACTGATGAAGCTTCTGGACAAACGATCATTTCTGGTATGGGTGAGCTTCACTTGGATATCATTGTTGACCGTATGAGAAGAGAATTCAAAGTTGAAGTTAACCAAGGACAGCCTCAGGTAGAGTACAAAGAAAATCTTACAAAAGTTGCCAGCCATAGAGAAGTTTACAAAAAACAATCTGGTGGTAAAGGTAAATTTGCTGATATTGTATTCGATCTTGGACCAGCTGACGAAGGTAAAATTGGTTTAGAATTCATCAATGAGATCAAAGGTGGTAACGTTCCTAGAGAATTTGTTCCTGCAATTGAAAAAGGCTTTAAAGCTGCAATGAAAAACGGTCCTTTGGCTGGTTTCGAAGTTGAAGGTATTAAAGTTACTCTTAAAGACGGATCTTTCCACGCAGTGGATTCTGATGCACTTTCTTTCGAATTAGCTGCAAAATTAGGATTTAAAGAAGCGGGACGTGCTGCTAAGCCAGTAATTATGGAGCCTATTATGAAATTGGAGGTTGTAACTCCAGAGGAATATATGGGTAACATCATTGGTGACCTTAACAAGAGAAGAGGTACGATCAGTGGACAGGAAGAGAAGAACGGTGCCGTTGTAATCAAAGGTTCAGTTCCATTGTCTGAGATGTTTGGCTATGTAACAACTCTAAGAACACTTTCATCAGGAAGAGCTACTTCTTCTATGGAATTAGAGAAGTACCAAGCTACTCCTCAAAACGTTGCTGAAGATATCATTGCTAAAGCAAAAGGTTAATTTTTAAAGTACAAGAAATGTCACAAAGAATCAGAATAAAATTAAAATCTTACGATTACAACTTGGTAGACAAGTCTGCTGAGAAAATCGTAAAAACGGTAAAGGCTACTGGTGCTGTTGTAAACGGACCAATCCCTTTGCCTACGAACAAGAGAATCTTCACAGTATTGAGATCTCCGCACGTAAACAAGAAAGCAAGAGAGCAGTTCCAATTATCAGCTCACAAGAGACTAATGGATATCTACTCTTCTTCTTCTAAAACTGTTGATGCTCTAATGAAATTAGAACTTCCTTCAGGAGTTGACGTAGAAATTAAAGTTTGATAATTGAGCCTTTTGGCTTATCATCTTAATATAAATCCCCTTTCGAAAGATTGGGGATTTTTTTGTTAATAAGAAAATCTTATTAAAATACCTTAAAAAAAGCTTAAAATCAAATTTAAGAAATTAATCAAATCTGTTTTTTAGATAGATAGACTATATTCAATTGTTAAATTTTTAACATTTATTATAAAATATTGCTGAGTTTATAATTATATCTTACATTTGTCGCCTTAATTTAAAAATATGAAGAAAGTTTTATCTTTAGCGCTAATGTCGTTTTCATTAGCGGCAATGGCACAGAATAGCAATTTATGGAAAAAGGTTACAAATGTTAGTAGCAAATCTGTAATTGAGGAAAACAAACAATTGCTGAAAAATCCGAGATTGTATTCTCTTGATTTTGAAGGATTGAAGACTGCGTTACAAAATGCACCCGAAAGTACGGATCAGGTAAGATCTAAAATTCTAGTTAGTTTTCCGGATTCTGAAGGAAATTTAGAAGAGTTCAGAATCTATGAAAAGTCCAATTTTGAATCTTCCCTCCAGGCAAAATATCAGGACATTCGTTCCTATGTAGGGGAAAGTGTATTTGGTACCGATAAGATTTATTTCAGTGTTTCTCCATTGGGATTATCTACTATGGAGTATGCCACAGACAAAACTATGGAAATCATAGAGCCATACACAGCGGATCTTTCTACTTACGCGGTTTTTAAAAGAACAGATGACAAGGGGATTGCAAAACAATTTGAATGTAGAATTCCGAATGCAGGCAAAGGCAATAATGCAAACGCAGATAGTAAAAGCTCTGATGATGGTTTACTAAGAACTTACAGATTAGCTCTTTCCTGTACAGGAGAGTATGGAGCTTGGGCCGGTTCTGTTGCAAATGCTTTAGCCAGAATGAATACAACCATGACACGAGTAAATGGTGTATTTGAGAATGAATTTTCCATCCATATGAATCTGATTGCAGAGGAAGAAAGTATTATTTTTACTAATGCAAGTACAGATCCTTATTCTGCCGCCTCCACTGGAGCATCCGGAGCTTGGAATGATGAGCTTAAAGCGGTTTTGATGGGAACAACTTATGGTATTGGAGATGCTAAATATGACATTGGACACTTGTTCGGACGCTCTGGTGGAGGTGGTTCCGCAGGTTGCATCGGATGTGTATGTAACAGTACTAATACTTTTAACTCAACTTATGGATGGTATGATCATAAAGGACAAGGGTTTACTTCTCCCGGATCAGGTACGCCGGTAGGAGATAATTTTGATATTGATTATGTGGCGCACGAGATAGGGCATCAATTTGGCGGATGGCACACTTTCACGCACGGTGCTGAAGGGAATCCTTCACAAATGGAACCTGGTTCCGGTTCTACCATTATGGGATATGCAGGGATTACCGCTAAAGATGTACAACCACATTCAGATGCTTATTTTCACGCGGCATCTCTAAGAGATATTACCAATTATATGAAAAGTACTGCAGGAAACTGTGGTGTGAATACAGCTAACGGCAATACTGCTCCCGTTGCAAATGCAGGTGCAGATTATACAATTCCTAAAAGCACGCCATTTATGCTGACAGGTGCTGGTACAGATGCTAATGGCGATGCACTTACTTATGATTGGGAGCAATTTGATCTTCAAAATTCAACAACTGCCAATCCTACGGCAACAAAGACTTCAGGGGTTAATTTCAGATCTTACCTTCCAAAAACATCACCAGTTAGATATTTTCCGAATATGACAACGGTATTGGCTGGCGGTTTATTTACTGCTGCTACAGAGTTGAATGTAGAGTATCTGCCAAGTGTTGCAAGAACGCTTAACTTCAGACTGACTGTAAGAGATAACAAAACGGGAGCTGGGGCAAATGCTTACGACGATATGAAAGTAACCGTAAATGCGGCTTCCGGACCATTCAAAGTTACAGTGCCTAATACTGCCGTTTCATACGCTGGTAATAGTTCACAGACTGTGACTTGGGATGTTGCTTCTACAACAGCTGCGCCGGTAAATTGTGCAAATGTTGATATCTTGATTTCAACAGATGGCGGGACAACTTGGTCTCCGTTGGCAACTTCAACGCCTAATGATGGTTCAGAAATAGTTATACTTCCAAATCTGGATACAACGACTGCAAGAATTATGGTGAAAGCAAACGGTAATATTTTCTTTGACGTATCTGATGCTAATTTTACAATTACGAAAACTCAATTATCAGTTACAGATATCAGTAAAACATCACTTCAGGTTTTCCCTAATCCTGCAAAAGACATCCTTAATGTTTCAAATGTTGCAGCAAACGCATCTTACGAGATCTTCAACGCAGCTGGACAGATTGTTTTGAAAGGTAATGTAGCAACAGGAAAAGTGGCGGTTAACAAATTATCAAAAGGTGTCTATTTCATCAATGTTGATAATAGCGGAACCACTGTTAAAGCTAAATTCATCAAAGAATAATAGCATTCAACAGGTATAAAAACCAAAGCCGCTTCAGGATTTCTGAAGCGGCTTTTTTATGTTTATGATTTTAAAATTACTCTACCCAAAGTCTCACACTCACAGGAAGTGTTCCCGGGTTCTTCACAATCAGATAGGTTCCTTCCGGTGCAAGATTCTCAACCAATCGGGATCGTGTTTCCCCTCCGGATAGCAGAACAGGCTCCGGACCTTCCGTAGTTTCTGTGGTGCTGAGGCTGAACGTAACTGCCTGATCGCCCATATTTTGGAGTGTGTAAAACGTATCTGTGTCATAAGCATCTGCGTGGTGCAATGCTGCCAATGTCCCCGGCAGAATATCTTTCATAATGGTTGGCTGGCTTGCAGAACCATTGATGTCTATGGCTCTTGCGCTTTGGTACAGATTATAAAGAGAAGAATTGCTGAGTTCAAAACTGCGCATCACGACATCCAGTTTCTCTTCGAAGAGAGTTCGGATCTGGTCTATGATTTCGGGGATTCTTCTGTTGTCATTTTTTCTCTGGTCGAGTGCCAGGGTCGGATTGGTAATCACATCTACAAAATTGGTAAGCGCAGTGCTGAGTGCAGTCACATCTGCTGTTGCCGCACCATAAGGCACCATAGCTGCAGCATTGGCCTGGCCCAGATCCCGGATTATGGTTGCTTGCGTGACCAGTTGTTTCTCACTGATGCTATACCAACTGCTGGTGGAAAAGTCCGCACGCTTCTTTAAAATTAAATCACTATTTACTGCCGCAAGAGATGCTACGGCATTGCTTATTTTGAGTGCTAATGATTCTACATTCTTGCGTTTCATCGCTTTGTCCAGCGAGTAACCCGTCAGGTCTGCACGGCTGCCGGTGTCTGCTGAGATCAGCGTTGTTATAAGTGTAGAAAGTTGGGTGTAAAGTCCGGCGAGGGCAGGGATGCTGGCCATTGCAGCGGTGTTGCGGGCGTAGAAATTTTTGGTTTTCAAAGCCATTGCAAAGTAAGATTCTTCTTCTCTTGTCATTGGTGTTTTATTTATTGGTTAATCAACCAAATATATCAAAAACACAAATATGATTAATGAATTTATTTAATATTTATTGATAAAAATTCAATTATTAAGTTATATTTAATATAATATTTAAAATTTAATATTGTATTAGTTGTATAATTGTTAAAAATAAATAGATTTTAATCCGGATATTAAAGCAATAATCCGAATTAAGGAAAGATTAAATATAAATAATGGTTATTTTAGTTTATAGTATTACAAAGCTAATTGAGATAAAATATTATTTTAGTAGAAATGTTCGCTATAAATTAGCGTATGTTTATTTAAGCAAATATTAGTACAATGGATAGTAACAAAATTGGAATTGAAGGAGAAGAGGCTGTCCATGAATTAGCATATAATACATATTTAAAATATTGGTGTTTTCCGAATCCAAAAGATGAATTAGGCGACAAAAAAGAAATTTGTGATCTGCTTATTTGTTTTCAAAATCATCTTTTAATAATTTCAATTAAAAACTATTCTTTCAAAGGGAATTATGAAAGATATTTTAGATCAACACTTGAAAAAGCAGTTTCACAGATTCATGGCGCAGAACGTAAGCTTCTCAATAAACATTCTATTGTAAAATTTAGTCATCCAGAAACTGGGGTATATGATTTTCAACACGATTTGTTTGATAGTGTTCATCGCTTAATTATAAATATCAACACTGTTCCTTTATTTCATCCTGGTGGTATCGAAACAAAAAACAAAGAATTTTGCCATATTTTCAATTGGCAATCGTTTCTTGGCTTGGTAAAAGAACTTGATACAATTCCTGACTTTATATCCTATTTTAAAGAAAAGAGAAACTACTTTTAAAGGTGGAGAATTTGTTATGATGTTAGGCAAAGAGGAAGACTGGTATGTAGAGACTAATAATGCATTTTCAAAATTTAGTAGTTCAATTGTTAATGAAAAAAGAAAGTTTGTCCTATTTTCTGGTGGCGAACTTGATCTATTAGCAGATTACTTTTTCAACGAAAGAACGTTTAATCAGAATTTTTATTCGAAGGATGTAAATGGTTCATTTATTCAAATGGATGGGAAGTGGGAAAGTTATTTATCACGCAAAGAAGTCGAGAATAAAAAGAAAGAAGATAGAGTGAGTTATTTTGTTGATGAATTTGTAAAACGAGAAGTTCTTTATAAAAGCGATTCAAGTAATATTAAAATTGCAACAGAGTTACTTTCTTTAAGTCGTTTTGAACGAAGGATTTTTAGTCAAACTTTTTTTGAATTTTGGAACCGCTACAAAGAAGAAAGTGGGTATTTTGTTGCTAGAAGATATGGTACTGTTAATGATATTGTTTTTGCTATGGTACTTCATGGAAGTAAAATGGAACACGATCATGTAATGATTTCAATGCAGTTAGCTGCTGAAGGATTTTGTGTTTGGGAAGGATATAAATCAAAGAGAATTGTTCTAATTTCTACTTCAAATAAATTAACAGGCTTTAAATTTGGAATGATTGAAAATATTGAACGATTTCCGAAGGAAAAGGAATTAGAAGTACTTGAGGATTTAAAATTATTTAACTGGTTTCAAAACATTGAGAATATAATTGCAAATTTCAAAGAATATCCGAAATAGAAATTGCTATGAACTGATTGCGAGAAATTAAGGTAATAGAAACAGATTTACAAAATCCCTCTCCCCCTTCGCTGGCGCGAGCGTCCCGCTCGTGCCTATTATGGATACGAGCCAGAGCCTCGCACTAGCGGAGAGTCTGATTATCGGATTAGTACAACATTCTTAAAATATACATAGGTCAGAAACTCATACCTATCAACATTTCACACCATTCTTCGACCTTTGCAGTAATCCTCACAGCAACAAAAACCATCTATAATACAACTCGGCTAATCTGTAATACTACTCCGGTAGTCTGTAACAATAGGCGGCCAATCTGTAATGCTACTCCGGTAATCTGTAACACTACTCCGGCAAGCTGTAATACTACTCTGGTAGTCTGTAACATTAGTCGGGTAATCTGTAATAATACTCCGGTAATCTGTATTGCTACAATCCCGAAATCGATGTATATTTACTTCAACAAAAACACAAATAGATATGCTTAGAAAAAAACGCGGGAACCTAAGACCTTCCCAAAGCAGTCTCGTACTGCATCTGGCTCCTGTCCTGACACTAAGACAGATTACATTCCCTTATGCTTTTCTCACAAAAGCAGGGATCAGTGGAAAGTCGGCTCAAAAAATGCTGAATGGCGAGGCAGTACAAATCAACTTCCGGCAGCTGACTGCCCTTTGTCAACATCTTGACTGCACACCCAACGACCTTTTCGCAAGACGCGACCTGCAACCTGCCGAAGGTCATCAGCTCAACAAACTGCAGGATCTGCAAGCCCCATTGGTAGATCCAAAAGATTTTTACAAAGGGAAGAGTTTGGATGAGATTAGGGGAATGGGGGAGTTGTAAACAAGCCGCGGATTACATCCGAATCATTATTTGTCAGGTCTAAAACATCCAATATGTCATTCCGTAGGAATCTAAACAGTCCTAGTCGAGATTCCTACGGAATGACAATATTGTGTTTATCATTTTAGTTGACCTTTAGTTTGTGCTATTATTAAAAAAGATTACGAACTAGAGGCTCGTACCAGCGAGGGGAGATCAGAGCCAAGGGATAGTTATAAGGAACTTATACTTATTGGCTGTGAAACCTCAGACAAAGATGTTAGTACACATACTATCAGCTGGTTTTTTTTCAATCGGGAATTTCAAACTAAATGTTAATTTTACAGAAGTGTTACATCTTTTCCATACTTTTGGCGAAATTTTATAAATAAAAATAACCATGAAAAAATTGATTTTAGGTCTTTCTCTGGCATTCCTTGCAATAGGCTGCGGCTCAAATGATGATGACGATGCCTCTGTTCCCGCAGAAGAAACACTTGTTTTACCAACCAAACTTTCCAACAGCGATGATACCGGAACTTTTAAATATAACGGAAACAAGGTCTCAGAAATAAACTGGGTAGATTATAAAGTCGTTTGTGAATACACCGGGAATCTTATTACCAGAATGATTGATTATGACGCTGCAGGAGCAAAGGAAACAACTACAGACTTCACTTACAGCAATGATAAACTGATAAAAGTTGTATTTGTAGAAGGCAACGTCAATGAGACTACTACTTATTCTTACCCCAATACAAACACCGTCAATGCGACTGTAACTCGAACTTCTACATCTCAAGGTTCTCCAGTTGTGTACAAAGATGTGATAACTTATACACTGGACAACGGCAATGTTGTTTCTGAGGAGATGAATTATTATGTAAATGGTACTTTGAAAGGTAAGATTTCTGCAACGTACACTTATGACGATAAAAATAACGCTTATAAAAACATTCTGGGATTTGATAAAATTATGATATATAGTTTTGACGGTGATGAAAACACGGTCGGCAGAAATAATCTGCTGGTCAAAAATCAAACAAATACACCTGTAGGAAGTAGTGTTTCAAAATATAAAAATGTTAATACAATTACCTATTCTGCTGCCGGATATCCTACCCAGATTATTACCAATCAGTATAATGCGAGCAATCAGCTAAACAGTACGAGTACAGATTTTTATGAGTATAATAAATAAGGCACAGTATTGTCTTAAATATTTTTAATAAAAAAAAGCAGTAGCATCCGTTACTGCTTTTTTTATGTAATTAAAAGGTCTTTTGACCTCATCAAAGTTAACTGTTAATAGATAAGATGATGAAATATTGAAAACAGCACCGTAGATGTCCTGTTAATATGATGTTTTACAGGTCGCACCTACGGCGCTTTTAATTTTGATTGTTTGATTTTCTATTAACAGGCCGCCTTTAAAAGGCTTGGATTGTTTTAACATTTGAATCTAAACCGCAAATTCCAGCCTGTATCCTTTGCTTCTTATCACAACAATTTTGATATTCGGATCTATTTCCAGTTTTTTCTAAGTTTTGAGATGAACATATCCAGGCTGCGCCCCACAATCACCCCGTCATCTTCCCAGATTTCCTTTTGCAGCCGGCTTCGCTCTATGATTTCGTTGGGAGACCGGGCGAAGATCAGTAATACCCGGCTTTCCGTTGCGGTCAGGTCTGTGATTGTTTCATTCAGGATCAGTTTAATACTCATAAAAACCAAAAGCCGCCTCATAATATGAAGCGGCTTTTATATTAATTAAATTCAAAATCATTTACTCGTATAATATCCAAAATACAGACAACTGCTCTGAAGATTTTTATAAGTTGCTGTTTGGATGTAGTTGGCTTTCAACTGCGCAAACGATGTCCGGAATTTTTCATTCTTGGTCTTGTTGGCAAAGAGCTCGTTTTGTTTGGATTTCTCTTCATACTTAGGATCGTCATAATTTACCTTGAAAGGATTGTTGGCTTCCCACTGGTAATATTTCCCTTGCTCGGCACTTGCCATTTGAAAAAGGATTCTGGCTTGGTTTTCTTTGTCTTTTGATAAGGTTAAGGCTTTCTTGTAATAATTAATCGCAAGATCAAAGTTGTCTGGTTCCACATAACTTCTGCTCGAGAAGTTTTTGTAATACAGGTAAAACGGCGACTGCAGTTCATTCCCAAACTGGAACTTAGGACCGTTGGAGTTATCGACATCCATCACAAACAATTCCCGGAAATAACCCAGGACCGAAGTGTTGTAAAGCAGATTTCCTAAAAGTTGATTCGCCAGTCTTGCTTTGTCATCTTTTCCATTTCCAATCTTTTCCAGTTGAATCATTGCGTCTGCCAATTCGATCTTGTTCATTTTGTTTTTGATGAATGGAAAATTGGAAAGACCTTCCGCCTTCATAGATTCTTCGGGTTTGCTTTGGAAGCTTTCCCAAACACTATGACCGAAAACCAGAGACGAGATATTGTTGAAACCATTGTAAACACCATTTTCAAAGACCATTGGTTTTTGGGTGTAAGTTTTACCATCGTCTTTCCATTCTCTCATTAGTCTCGGAATGCCTTTGTAGTTTTTGGCTTTCTGATAATATTCTTTTGCCTTTTTGAAATCTGCCAGTCGCATCGCCCAGTCGCCATAGATCACATTGAAGAACGATTCCGGATCGGCAATATCTTCCATTTTCTTTACCAGATAATTTTCGAAGGCCGTCTTGTTGGGTTTTTTATAGAATTCTTCTACTTTTCTTACAAGGTCAGAATTCGGATTGTACTGCAGATCGGAAAGGTTGTTGTTCATCAGGAAAGATTTGGCGTCCTGCTTCTCTATGAAATAGCGGTTGGCAAGGATGTCCATTACAAAATCTTTGGTCGCAGGCCGATATGCCCAATTGCTGTAATCGCCTTTCTCTTCAAAAACCTGTGCATATTTTTTCATCAGTGAGTTCTCAAATGCCGGCGTAATCGTTGGTTGGGAAACGATCTCATTCAGCATTTTGAATTTCTCAATCTCAGCCAGATATTCTTTGTCGGTGGTTTTGATTTGCGATAGAGTGTTCTGGCTTCCTTTGTAATCCGTGTTCAGAAATTTGATGTAGGCTTCGCAGAGTTGCCAGAATTCGTCCGCCCCTTTTTTATTTTTTGCAAGGACAACCGTTGCTTCCAGCTCTTTTGCAAAATCTTTGCTTTCCTTTGCATAATTGTCCGGCGCATAAAGTGGCAATCTCTTATTTCGGAAATGGTCACAGTCTTTATCATTGCAATAAGGATTTACGACCAGATAATTTCTTTCCAATTGATTGATGGCTCGAACCGTAAGAACTTTTAGAATGTCAGATTCCGTGTTGTTCTCAATCATCTTGTTCATAATCGGAACCGGATTGTTGAAGGAGTTGTAAGCCAAGAGAAAGTACGCCATATTTTTATCTTCAGGCGTTTTGGCATGAGCAAGGATTTTATTAAAGTCCTTATCCGTTGCCAGAAACATAGAATTGTAAGCGCTTTCTTTCTTATTCTTGGTGTTTTTGAAGACCTGGAAGAAATCCCAATTGGCTTTGTCAAACTGCTTCAATCCACGTTCTGCGCCTGCTTTTTGGTCCAATGCGTAGTAGTACATATGGTTTTTCAGCTTTAAAGATTCCACGTAAGTTTGGAAATCATTGATTGCCGACTGGTATTTTCTGGAGTAATGATTGAAACGAACGAGTTGATACGCATATCGTAGTTTGATCTCAGGATTAGTGGCCGCTTTGTAAAGTGAGATTAAGGCCGCATTAGTTTTTTCATAATTAAGTTGAGTCGCATTCTTAGTATCGGTTTTTTCATCACGATAATAATAAGAGTCAGGATTTTCAACATAATTGATGCGCATATACGGTTCCATATATTTTGCCTGGATCAGGTAATCCATTGCTTCCTGATATTTGATATAAAAACCTTTCCCGAGTTTTTGAAATAATGGATGTGTGAGCTGACCTTTCTTGAGACTGTTCAAATGTTTGATGTCCACCTTTGTAACTAAAGCATTGGTTTCTTCGTAGGTTAGTTTGTTGTCGAAATATTTGACCCAGGATTCGATGTTCTCGTCAGGAATATTTTTGTCCAGCCTTCCGTTGTAATCATAACCATAGAAATGGCTGCTGTAAGTCAATAGAAAAGGTTCATAGGTTTTATTGTGAATGATCTCTTGTGCAAACAGATTGAAGTATTCGTAATCCGGGTCATACCAGGAACAAGCTTTTGAACTTTCTTGAAAACCTAAAAATAAAGCGGCGGTCAGAATTAGTTTTTTCATTGGAAAAGGATATTGTAGTTTTTGGTAAATCTCTCGTCGAGATGATAGTATATGAGGAGAGGTTTGTAATCTAATTTTTCATTGATAAAATTAATACTTTCCAGAATGCCTTTCTCCGGAATTTCCTCGACTTTGATTTTGAAACCTTTGTTGAGATACATTCCAAAATAGAAATCGTCTTTCAGAACTTCGAAGTTATGTTCATTGATCTTCCTGAAGTTTTTATTTTGCATCAATTCTTCTGCCGTTACTGCATTGATGAGTTTTTTCTTTCCAACGTGATTGGTCACGATTCCCCAAGAGTAGATCGGCAAACCCACATCCAGTTTCACAGGATAATCGTCAATGTGTTTCAGATAGGATTTCAAAGTCTTGACATCCAGGATAGAATTCTGTTGTTGGTTTTTCAATGGGGAAGAAGTAGCGTAACACATAAGGTACATTTTCTCAACCGGCGGAATTCCAGTTTGCAATTTATCTTTGACTTGGTGAAGCCTTAAAGTACAAGTCACATTTTTCTTAGAAACCATTTTAAGTGTTTGCATGAATTTAAAATAATCATCTTTTGTAGAAGTTGTCCAGTCGCTGTCGATCTGGATCTCGTTTGCCAGATTGAGTTTGTGATTTGCTTTGATTTTATTAATATGATCATTGATCTTATTAGCCAAAAACTCAATTTCGTTTGCTTTGATGTCGAACCAGGTTTCATTTGTAATAAAGATGACGGGAACGATCTTTTTATTAATGGAAAAGTCTTTGTCAATAGAAATCACGCCGACTTCCAAAAATTGATTGTCTTGCTTTACAACATCAAAAAATCTGGTGTAGAGATTTGAGGCTTTGCTATTATTAAGGAGTTGTTGTTCGTTTTTGGTTAAGTTTAATTTTGATCGCCAATAGTAAAATCCGTGGTCATTATTGATGTCAGTTTTGGAACAGCCGGTCATAAATAAAATAAAAATGAGCAGTTGAAAAGTTCTCTTCATAGAAATCTGTTATTAAGGATCATTAATATTAATCATTAAAAAGAAAAAATAAAAGGAATTCTCTGAAAATAAAATCCAAATTTGGATTATTCCTGATTGTTTAACTTTGAAAACAAAAAGATGCACAACAAAAATTTGTTTGAAAGATTCTCCAACTGGGCAACTACTTTTACAGGTAGTTCTTACGCATTCATTGGTGCGGTAGTGATTGTGATTCTTTGGGCGGTAACAGGTCCGGTTTTCAAATACTCCGAAACGTGGCAGCTTGTGATCAATACTGGGACAACCATTATTACTTTTCTAATGGTTTTCTTAATTCAAAAAGCGCAGAACAAAGATGGGAAGGCAATCCAGTTAAAGCTTAACGAACTCATCGCAGCCAGCAAACAGGCGAGTAACAGAATGGTTGATATCGAAGACCTTACGGAAAAGGAATTGGATCAGCTTCACGATTATTTCGTAAAGATTGCAGAATTGTCTAAACAATCAGAGAATATTCATAAGTGTTATTCGATAGACGCTGCTGAGAAAAAGCACAAGAATAAGTATCAGGAAAAAAGTCAGGAATTATAAATCCGCTATTCAAAACTCAGTTTTCCGGAGAATATTTTGCCAAAATCACGTAACTCACAAATTATCAAATAATTTCCGAATATTTATTTGTCAATATAAAAAATATTCTTACATTTGCACACTCATTTTAGGGAAGGAGTATGCCTATTTCAAACATAGTATATTACGAAAACCACTAAAATGTTAAGTTTTAATATAATAGATATATATAAATAATGTCAGGTATTATTGGAAAAAAAATCGGGATGACATCTCTGTTTGACGAGAACGGCAAAAACTTGCCTTGTACCGTTATTCAAGCAGGTCCATGCTCGGTTTTACAGGTCAGAACCGTAGAAAAAGATGGCTATAAAGCTGTTCAGTTAGGTTTCGATGACAAGAGTGAGAAGAACGTTGGTAAAGCGTTAGCCGGCCACTTTAAAAAGGCTGGTTCAACTCCTAAAGCTAAGTTGGTAGAGTTCTACAGAGAATTCGTAGACCAAGTAACAGTGGGAGAAGATGTAACTGTAAAATTATTCGGCGAAGGAGAATTCGTAGATGTTACAGGTACTTCAAAAGGTAAAGGTTTCCAAGGTGTTGTTAAAAGACACGGATTTGGAGGTGTAATGCAGGCAACTCACGGACAGCACAACAGACTTAGAGCTCCAGGTTCTATCGGTGCGGGTTCAGATCCATCTAGAGTATTCAAAGGGATGAGAATGGCAGGCAGAATGGGAGGTAAGCAGGTAACTGTTCAAAACCTTCAGGTGTTAAAAGTAGATGAGGAACAAAATCTTTTAGTAGTAAAAGGTGCTATTCCGGGAGCGAAAAATTCTTATGTAATTATCAGAAAATGGAACTAGTAGTATTAAATACATCAGGAAAAGAGACCGGAAGAAAAGTAACTCTTGACGAAACAGTTTTCGGAATTGAGCCAAACCAGCACGCGGTTTACTTAGAGGTTAAACAATATCTTGCTGCTCAGCGTCAGGGTACTCACAAATCAAAAGAAAGAAGCGAGATCACAGGTTCTACCAGAAAGCTTAAGAAGCAAAAAGGTTCTGGATCTGCTAGATATGGTGATATCAAGTCGCCAACTTTCAAAGGTGGAGGTAGAGTTTTTGGTCCAAAACCAAGAGATTACCGTTTCAAATTGAACAAATCTTTGAAAAGATTAGCTAAGAAATCTGTACTTTCTCAAAAATTGAAAGACAACAGCGTTAGAGTATTGGAAAATTTCAGTTTTGATGCGCCTAAGACAAAAGAATTCATCACATTGTTGGATGCTTTGACTCTTACAGGTAAAAAATCATTATTCGTACTTCCTGAGTCTAACAAGAATGTATATTTATCTTCAAGAAACTTACCTAAAACTAAAGTTTTGAATTATAACGAGATTTCTTCTTATGATTTGATCAACGCAGGTGAGATTATCTTCTTGGAAGATGCAGTAGAAAAATTTCAGGAAAACTTAAAGAAATAAATCATGTCACTTATTATTAAACCAATCATTTCAGAAAAAGCAAACTATCTTACAGAGTTGAGAGGTGCTTATTCTTTCTTAGTTGCTCCAAAAGCAAATAAGATTCAGATCAAAAGTGCAATAGAAGCACATTATGGTGTAAAAGTAGCGGACGTTAGAACGATGATTTATGCGCCTAAAGTTTCTACTAAAAACACTAAACAAGGACTTCAAGTTGGGAAAACCAATAAATTAAAGAAAGCTGTTGTAACATTGGCAGCTGGAGAAGTTATTGATATTTTCGCAACTAATTAATTAATTTATAAATAAGAGTAATGTCTGTTAGAAAATTAAAACCTATCACCCCGGGACAGAGATTCAGAGTTGTAAACAACTTTGAGGAAATTACTACCAACAAACCAGAGAAATCTCTAACGGTTGGTATTAGTAAGTCAGGTGGACGTAACCAAACTGGTAAAATGACCATGCGTTACACCGGCGGTGGACACAAAAAGAAATACAGAATTATCGACTTCAAAAGAAACAAACATGATGTTGAAGCAACGGTAAAAACTGTAGAATATGATCCAAATAGAACTGCTTTCATCGCTTTAGTTGAATATGCAGACGGAGAGAAAAGATATATCATCGCTCCAAACGGAATCAAAGTAGATCAAAAAATCATTTCAGGAGAAAGCGTAGAGCCAAATGTTGGTAACGCAATGAAACTGAAAAGCATTCCACTAGGAACTGTAATTTCTTGTATCGAATTGAAGCCAGGACAAGGTGCTACTCTTGCTAGAAGTGCTGGATCATCCGCTCAATTAACTTCAAGAGACGGTAAATATGCAATCGTTAAATTGCCTTCAGGAGAATCTAGAATGATCCTTACTGAGTGCTATGCAATGGTTGGATCTGTTTCTAACTCAGACCATCAGTTGACTGTATCAGGTAAGGCTGGTAGAAGCAGATGGTTAGGAAGAAGACCTAGAACAAGACCAGTAGTAATGAACCCTGTAGATCACCCAATGGGTGGTGGTGAAGGACGTTCTTCTGGAGGTCACCCAAGATCTAGAAACGGTATGCCGGCTAAAGGTTACAAAACTAGAAAGAAAAACAAAGCGTCTAACCGTCATATCATATCTAAACGTAAATAATTATGGCAAGATCACTTAAAAAAGGACCATTTATTCATCATACTTTAGATAAAAAGGTTCAGGCAAATATAGAGTCTAATAAAAAGACTGTAATCAAAACTTGGTCTAGAGCGTCTATGATCTCTCCAGACTTCGTAGGTCAGACTATCGCAGTACACAACGGGAAATCCTTTATCCCGGTTTATGTTACAGAAAACATGGTAGGACACAAGCTAGGCGAATTTTCTCCGACAAGATCTTTCAGAGGTCACGGTGGTAACAAAAATAAAGGAGGTAGATAATCATGGGATCAAGAAAAAGAGAAAGTGCATTAGCACGTAAAATAGCAAACCAAGATGTGGCAAAAGCGTTGCACAACGACTGCCCGTCTTCTCCAAGAAAAATGAGATTAGTTGCTGATATCATTAGAGGAGTAGAGGTAGAAAAAGCTTTGTCTATTCTAAAATATTCTAAGAAAGGTGCTTCTGAGAAATTGGAAAAAGTATTACTTTCTGCAATTGCTAACTGGCAATCAAAAAACGAAGGTGCTGACATCGAGGAGGCAAACCTAGTTGTAAAAGAAATATTTGTGGATAGCGCAAGACAATTGAAGAGACTAAGACCAGCACCACAAGGTAGAGGTTACAGAATCAGAAAGAGATCTAACCACATTACATTAATCTTAGGTACTAAAAATTAATTCAAGGTATGGGACAGAAGACAAATCCAATCGGTAACAGATTAGGTATCATCAGAGGATGGGATTCTAACTGGTATGGAGGTAAAAACTACGGTGATAGAATCGCTGAAGATTACAAAATCAGAAGATATCTTGAGGCAAGATTAGCTAAAGGTGGTATTTCAAAAATATATATTGAGAGAACACTTAAATTAGTAACTGTAACTATCACAACTGCTAGACCAGGTTTAATTATCGGAAAAGGAGGACAGGAAGTTGACAAACTAAAAGAAGAGTTGAAAAAATTGACTGGAAAAGATATCCAGATCAATATCTTCGAGATCAAAAGACCTGAGCTAGATGCAGTACTTGTTGCTGACAGTATAGCTAAGCAAATTGAAAACCGTATCTCTTACAGAAGAGCTGTGAAAATGGCAATCGCTTCTACAATGAGAATGGGTGCAGAAGGTATCAAAGTTCAAATCTCTGGAAGATTGAATGGTGCTGAGATGGCACGTTCTGAAAACTTCAAAGACGGAAGAATTCCATTATCTACTTTCCGTGCAGATATCGATTATCACATCGGTGAAGCATTGACTCAGTATGGTAAACTAGGAGTGAAAGTTTGGATTATGAAAGGTGAAGTGTATGGTAAAAGAGACCTTACTCCACTTGTAGGACAACAGAAAAAAGCTCCGTCTGGAGGAAGAAACGACCGTAATGACAGAAATGACAGAGGGGGCGACAGAGACAACAGAGGAGGAGACAGAAAACCAAGAAGAAATAATTAATAAAATTTTAGAGGCCAGTTTTTAAATGACCGTTACTTTTTTAAAATCTAAATTCTAAAATCTAAAATTTAAAATTATGTTACAACCAAAAAGAACCAAATTCCGTAGAGTTCATAAGATGAAGATGAAGGGGATTGCCCAAAGAGGTAATCAACTCGCTTACGGAACTTTCGGAATCAAAGCTACTGAAGGAGCTTGGATTACTGCAAGACAAATTGAAGCTGCGCGTATCGCTGCGACAAGATATATGAAAAGAGAGGGTCAGTTATGGATCAAAATATTCCCGGACAAGCCTATTACTAAAAAACCAGCCGAAGTAAGGATGGGTAAAGGTAAAGGTGCTGTAGAATATTGGGTAGCCGTAGTGAAACCTGGTAAAATTATGTTCGAAGTTGGTGGTGTACCTTACGAAGTAGCAAAAGAAGCTCTTAGGCTTGCTGCTCAGAAGTTACCAATCGTTACCAAGTTCGTAGTTGCTAACGATTTTGTTAAACCTCTATAATCTCTATTAAAATGAAAAACGCTGACATCAAAAATTTAAGCAAAGAGGATTTGACAAACCAATTGGCTGAAGCTAAAGCTAACTACGCAAAAACGAAGATAGCTCACAAAATCAGTCCACTTGAGAATCCGATCTTAATCAGAGATTTGAGAAGATCAATCGCAAGACTTAACACAGAGTTAACTAACAAACAATAATTCCTTTTTACAATGGACAGAAATTTAAGAAAAGAAAGAATCGGAATAGTTTCCAGCAATAAAATGGAAAAGACTATTGTTGTTAGTGAAACTACGAGAGTAAAACATCCAATGTACGGTAAATTCGTTTTGAAAACGAAAAAATATACTGCACACGATGAGAACAACGAGTGCACAGAAGGCGATACAGTTTTGATTACTGAAACTAGACCTTTGAGTAAAAGCAAAAGATGGAGATTAGTAAGAATCATAGAAAAAGCTAAATAATGTTACAAACCGAATCAAGATTAAAAGTTGCTGATAACACAGGTGCTAAAGAAGTACTAGTGATCAGAGTTCTAGGTGGTACTAGAAGAAGATATGCTTCTGTTGGTGATAAAATTGTAGTGACTATCAAAGATTCTACACCATCAGGAAACGCAAAAAAAGGTCAGGTATCTAAAGCGGTAGTAGTAAGAACTAAAAAAGCAGTCAGAAGAAAAGATGGTTCATACATCAAATTCGAAGACAACGCTTGTGTTTTGCTAAACGCTGGAGGAGAGATGAGAGGAACACGTGTTTTCGGACCGGTTGCCCGTGAGTTGAGAGACAAAGAATATATGAAGGTTATTTCATTAGCTCCTGAAGTACTTTAATTTTAAAATTTTAGAAAAAATGACAAAAGTTAAAATAAAAAGAGGAGACAACGTACTGGTAACTACTGGAAAAAATAAAGGTAGCAAAGGTGAAGTTCTTGAAGTAATAAGAAAAGAAGGTAAAGATCCAAGAGTGATCGTTGCAGGTATCAACATCGTGAAAAAACACGTTAAGCCGTCTGCTTCCAACCCTCAAGGTGGAATTGTTGAAAAAGAAGCTTCTTTACACATTTCAAACGTAGCACTTGTTGACAAAGACGGGAAAGCTACTAAGACTGGAACCAAAGTAGAAGGAGACAAAAAAGTAAGAGTAGCTAAAACTACCGGCGAAACTTTATAATTAAAATTTACGATGGAATATATAGTAAGACCAAAACAACAATATAAAGACACAATTGTTCCTGCAATGATGGAAGAATTTGGGTACAAATCTGTAATGCAGGTTCCTAAATTATTGAAAATCGTTGTCAGCCAAGGACTTGGTGCAGCTGTTCAAGATAAAAAAATCGTGGATTACGCTGTAGAAGAATTGACTGCAATCACTGGACAAAAAGCTGTAGGTACTTTATCTAAAAAAGATGAGGCTGCTTTCAAACTAAGAAAAGGAATGCCAATCGGAGCTAGAGTAACTCTTAGAGCTGATAAAATGTATGAATTCTTAGACAGATTGACATCTTCTGCACTACCAAGAATTAGAGATTTTTCTGGTATCAAAGCTGATGGTTTCGACGGAAGAGGTAATTACAACTTAGGAATTACTGAGCAAATTATCTTCCCAGAGATCGTAATTGACAAAGTGAAAAAAATCCAAGGGATGGACATCACTTTCGTTACAACTGCGAAAACTGACAAAGAAGCAAAATCATTATTAACTCACTTCGGTTTACCGTTCAAAAAGAACTAAGATGGCTAAAGAATCAATGAAAGCGCGTGAGCGCAAAAGAGAAGCTACTGTAGCTAAATATGCTGAAAAAAGAAAAGCTTTGAAAGAAGCTGGAGATTATGATGCACTACAGAAGTTACCTAAAAATGCTTCTCCTGTAAGATTACACAACAGATGTAAATTGACAGGAAGACCTAGAGGATATATGAGAACATTCGGAATTTCCAGAGTAACTTTCAGAGAAATGGCGAACAACGGACTTATCCCAGGCGTTAAGAAAGCTAGTTGGTAAGCAATTAAAATTTTTACAGCTGACTTCTATATTTTTATAAGTCAGCTGTATTTTAATAAATAGAGAATAGATTGAATTGATTTAAGGGCAAAGAAAAAAATAAATACTATTAATTTTTTTTGTACTTTTGCACCCGCTCGGAAAAATTATTATTTCTCTGGGTGATTATTATTCTTTTTGACTTTGTTTATTAGAATAAAATGAAATTAAGAAAATCAAGTGACAATTAAGTTGTTTAGATACTGAAGGTAAAGAGATCAGGTTAAGAAATATTCGGATCCATATAAGTCTTTAATCTTCAAGTCTTTTCAATACTGGTTGTCATTAACCAATAATTTAAAACAAAGAAATGGTAACAGATCCAATTTCAGATTTCCTAACAAGAGTAAGGAACGCACAAAGCGCAGGCCACAAAGTGGTGGAAATTCCTGCATCAAAAATCAAAAAAGAGCTTACGAAAATTCTTTTTGACCAAGGTTATATCTTGAACTACAAGTTCGAGGAAAGCGCGGTTCAGGGAACGATCAAAATCGCTCTTAAGTACGACAAGCAAACTAGCAAGCCGGCTATCAAGTCTATCCAAAGAGCTTCTAGACCAGGTCTAAGACAGTACAAAGGTTCTACAGAACTTCCAAGAGTACTTAACGGACTGGGTGTAGCTATTATCTCTACTTCCAGAGGAGTAATGACAGATAAAAAAGCGAGACAAGAGAAAGTAGGAGGTGAAGTAATTTGCTACGTATATTAATTTTTTAAAACAAGGAAAATGTCAAGAATTGGTAAAGCAATTATAGAAGTTCCTGCTGGTGTTACAATCTCTCAAAAAGATAACATTGTCACAGTTAAAGGTCCAAAGGGCGAATTGATCCAGGAACTTACAGGAGGGATTACCTTCACACAAGAAGACGGCGTACTTACGTTCAGCCGACCTTCTGACTCAAAAGAACACAAAGCGCTTCACGGTTTATACCGCGCGCTTGTCAACAACATGATTGTTGGTACTACTACAGGATTTACTAAGAAATTAGAATTGGTAGGAGTTGGATACAGAGCATCTCACAACGGTCAAAGATTAGAATTGGCTCTTGGATTTTCTCACGGTATCGTTCTAGAACTTCCAAAAGAAGTGGTACTAGAAACATTGACTGAAAAAGGGAAAAACCCTATCGTTACATTATCTTCTTACGATAATCAACTTCTTGGAATGGTGGCTGCAAAGATCAGATCTTTCAGAAAGCCTGAGCCGTACAAAGGAAAAGGTGTTAGGTTCGTAGGTGAAATCATTAGAAGAAAAGCCGGTAAATCTGCATAAAATTTAAGAAAATGGCATTAACAAAAGTTGAGAAAAGAAACAGAATCAAAAGAAGAGTAAGAGGTAAGATCTCAGGATCTGCTGCATTACCAAGATTGTCTGTATTCAAAAGTAATAAAGAAATCTACGCACAATTGGTAGATGATAAAGAAGGTAAAACATTAGTATCTGCTTCCTCTAGAGATAAAGGAGTTGACGCTAAGGGTACAAAAACAGAAGTATCTACAGCAGTAGGTAAAGCGATTGCTGAAAAAGCAAAAGCAGCTGGTATCGAGAGTATTGTATTTGACAGAAACGGATTCGTGTACCACGGTAGAGTGAAAGCTCTTGCTGACGGTGCTAGAGAAGCTGGTCTTAAATTCTAATTTTAAAAATTCAGAAAACATGGTAGATAGTAATATAGAAAGAGTTAAACCTGGAGGATTAGAATTAAAAGATCGTCTAGTTGATGTTAACAGAGTAACTAAAGTGACCAAAGGTGGTAGAGCTTTCGGATTTTCTGCAATTGTTGTTGTAGGAAACGAGGACGGAATCATCGGTTACGGACTAGGTAAATCTAAAGAAGTTGCTTCTGCAATCGCGAAAGCGGTAGAAGATGCTAAGAAAAACTTGGTTAAAGTTCCTGTAATCAACCATACAATTCCTCACCAGACTTCTGCAAGATACGGTGGTGCTGATATCTTCTTGAGACCTGCGTCTCACGGTACAGGACTTATCGCTGGTGGTGCAGTACGTGCAGTACTAGAATCTGCAGGTGTACACGATGTATTGTCAAAATCTAAAGGTTCTTCTAACCCGCATAATGTTGTGAAAGCTACTTTCAACGCATTGTTGGACATCAGAAGACCAGAAGAAATTGCAAGAATGAGAGGAGTTTCTTTAGATAAAGTGTTTAACGGTTAATAAATATAATAATGGCAACAATCAAAGTAAAACAAGTTAGAAGCGCTATTAATAGATCTAAGACCCAAAAAAGAACGCTTGAAGCTTTAGGATTTAGAAAACTTCACCAAGTAATCGAGCACGAAGCTACTCCTTCCATCTTAGGAATGATTGCTTCTGTAAGTCACTTATTAGAAGTTCAAAAATAATAATAGATAATGAGATAAGAGATTGGAGACTTGGTCTTCGATCTCAGACCTCAAATCTTTTAATCTCATAATATTCAATACAACAATGAATTTAAATAACTTAAAACCGTCAACTGGTTCTACATTCAGCACAAAAAGAATTGGTAGAGGCCAGGGAAGTGGATACGGTGGTACTTCAACAAAAGGACATAAAGGTCAAAAAGCCAGAGCTGGTTATTCTCAGAAAATCGGTTTCGAAGGTGGACAGATGCCTTTGCAAAGAAGATTACCAAAATTTGGTTTCAAAAACGTTAATAGAAAAGAGTTCAGAGCAATCAATCTTGATACAATCCAAACTTTGATCGATACTAAAAACATCACTGGTGAAATCACTAGAGACGTATTGGTAGAAAATGGTCTTGCATCTAAAAACGAATTAGTAAAAATCTTAGGAAGAGGTGACTTGAAATCTGGTATTTCTATCACTGCTGATAAATTTACTAAATCTGCTGAGGAAGCAATCAACAAAGCTGGAGGTAAAGCAATCACGACTCTTTAATTATTGACTAATGAAAGAATTTATACAAACACTTAAAAACATTTGGAGTCTAAAGGAGCTTAGAGATAAAATTGTCTTGACGCTTTTGTTGGTCCTTGTGTATAGATTCGCATCGTACGTTTCTCTTCCTGCGATCAACACTGCAGAAGTAGGAAACTTACTACAACATTACAAAAACCAAGGCGGGAACCAACAAGGTGCCGGCCTTTTAGGTTTATTGTCTTCTTTCACAGGAGGAGCATTTAGCCGTGCTTCTATTATGGCATTAGGAATTATGCCTTATATCTCTGCTTCTATTATTGTACAGCTGATGGGTATGGCAATCCCTTACCTTCAGAAGTTGCAAAAAGACGGAGAGAGTGGAAGAAACACTTTGAACCAGATCACCCGATGGTTAACGATTGCGGTTTGTCTTGTACAGGCACCTTCTTACTTAACCTCGGTAACGCAGTTTTTCTTACCTTATTCACAATTTGCATCAGCATATTACATAGATCCAAACTCTGTGATGTTCTGGTTGCCAAGTATCATTATCCTGGTAGCAGGTTCTGTATTTGCGATGTGGCTAGGAGAGAAGATTACGGACAAAGGGATTGGTAATGGTATTTCTATTTTGATTATGGTGGGTATCCTTGCGGATCTTCCAACAGCTTTTTATCAGGAAGTTTTGACACAGAATGGTAAAGGTGGATTGGGAAGCATCATGATTTTGGTAGAAATTATTTTCTGGTTATTGGTAGTTCTTTTAGCAATTATTTTATCGGTTGCAGTAAGAAAGATTCCAATTCAGTATGTAAGTAGAGCTCAGGCAAGAGGTGGCGTAAGCAGAAACCTGATGGACGGAGCCAGACAATGGATTCCATTGAAGGTGAATGCAGCAGGTGTAATGCCGATCATCTTTGCACAAGCATTGATGTTTGTTCCTGGATTGCTTACAAAAGTAGACGAATCGAATACATTTTTAGCAGGTTTCAAAAATGTTTTTAGCTGGCAGTACAATGTATTGTTTGCATTATTAATTATAATTTTCTCATTTTTCTATACGGCAATTACCATTCCTGTAAATCAGATGGCTGATGATCTAAAGCGTAATGGTGGGTTGATCCCGAAAGTAAGACCCGGAAAAGAAACGGCAGATTACCTGGATGATATTTTGTCCAAGATAACCTTGCCAGGTGCAATTTTTTTATCTATCTTTGCAGTCCTTCCGGCAGTAGTGCACGGAGCGTTTGTTCAGACAGATAGATTTGCCCTGTTTTTTGGGGGAACATCGTTGTTAATTATGGTTGGCGTTATCTTGGATACCGTTCAACAAATTAACACATATCTGCTGAACCATCATTATGATGGGTTGATGCAATCTAAATTATCAAGATCATCAAACCTTTAATAGAATAAATGGCTAAACAGAAACATATAGAACAAGACGGCGTGATCACGGAAGCACTTTCGAACGCGCAGTTCCGTGTAGAGCTGGAAAATGGGCACGTATTGATTGCCCATATTTCTGGTAAAATGAGAATGCATTATATTAAACTCTTACCTGGAGACAAGGTAAGACTCGAACTCTCTCCTTATGACTTAACTAAAGGGAGAATAACTTTTAGATATTAAAAATAACAAAATGAAGGTTAGAGCATCTATCAAAAAAAGAAGTGCTGATTGCAAAATTGTACGTAGAAAAGGCGTGCTTTTCGTAATCAACAAAAAGAACCCTAAATTTAAACAAAGACAAGGTTAAGAACCAAATTAAATTATGGCGAGAATTTCAGGTATTGATTTACCAAAGAACAAAAGAGGCGTTATCGGTCTTACTTACATCTACGGTGTTGGAAGAAGAACAGCTTCAGAAATTTTGAAAAGCGCTGGAATCAGCGAAGACAAGAAAGTCAACGAATGGAATGACGATGAATTGGCAGCAATCAGAACTTATATCTTGGACAACATCAAAGTTGAAGGAGAATTGCGTTCTGAAGTGCAATTGAACATCAAGCGATTGATGGACATTGGATGCCAACGAGGAATACGTCACAGACTAGGACTACCTTTAAGAGGCCAGAGAACGAAAAACAACTCGAGAACCCGTAAAGGAAAGAGAAAAACAGTTGCTAACAAGAAAAAAGCAAGTAAATAATCGTTAGGAATTATGGCAAAACAAACTAAAGTAGTTAAGAAAAGAAAAGTAAAAGTTGAGGCTATTGGTGAAGCGCATATTCAAGCTTCTTTCAATAACATCATCATTTCTTTAACAAATAAAGCAGGAGAAGTTATCTCTTGGGCTTCTGCCGGTAAAATGGGTTTCAGAGGTTCTAAAAAGAATACTCCATTCGCAGCTCAAATGGCTGCAGAAAACTGTTCTCAGGTCGCTTTCGAAGCTGGTCTTAGAAGAGTTAAGGTGTTTGTAAAAGGTCCAGGTGCTGGTAGAGAGTCTGCAATCAGAACTCTTCACAACTCAGGGATTGAAGTAAGCGAAATCGTTGACGTGACGCCTATGCCACACAACGGATGTCGTCCACCTAAAAGAAGAAGAGTATAATCTTTTAACCTCAAATCTAAAACAATGGCAAGATATATTGGCCCTAAAACAAAAATTGCTAGAAAATTTGGTCAAGCAATTTTCGGAGATGATAAAAACTTCGAGAAAAGAAAAAATCAACCACCTGGACAACACGGTGCAAACAAAAGAAGAGGATCAAAGAAATCTGAGTATGCAGTACAGTTGATGGAAAAGCAAAAAGCTAAGTACACGTACGGTATCCTTGAGAAACAATTTGCTAACCTTTTCGACAAAGCTCATAGAAGTAAAGGTGTAACAGGTGAAGTCCTATTGCAACTTTGCGAATCAAGATTGGATAACGTAGTTTTCAGATTAGGTTTTGCTAAAACCAGAGCTGGAGCTAGACAACTAGTTTCTCACAGACACATCACTGTGAATGGAGAGCTGGTAAACATTCCTTCTTATTTGCTAAAAGCTGGTGATGTAATTGCAATAAGAGAGAAATCAAAATCTCTTGAAGTAATTGCTGACGCTCTAGCTTACAAAGCAAATTATGAGTGGTTACAATTCAATGACGAGAAAAAAACTGGTACTTTTACGACTGCTCCTGAGAGAATTCAGATTCCTGAGGACATCAAAGAACAGTTAATCGTCGAATTATACTCTAAATAATAATTTTTTCAAATTTTTGCTCAACCAGACTATGGCAATTTTAACATTTATAAAACCCGATAAAGTAATCCTTTTAAACTCGACTGATTTTAAAGGTCAATTTGAATTCAGACCTCTTGAACAAGGTTTCGGGCTTACAATCGGTAATGCATTGAGAAGAGTTTTATTATCTTCTCTGGAAGGATATGCTATTTCATCTATCAAAATAGAAGGCGTAGAGCACGAATTTTCAACTATACCAGGAGTGATCGAAGATGTTACTGAAATCATTCTTAATCTTAAACAACTTCGTCTTAAAGCGAAAACTGAAAACCCGGGAAGCGAGCAGATTACTGCAAAAATCTCTGGTAAGGATGTTGTAACTGCTGGAGATCTAGGAGATTCAATCGTTAATTTTGAAATCCTTAATCCAGATTTGGTTATCGCAACTCTAGCTAAAGATGTAACGTTTGAAATTACTTTCAACGTAGAAAAAGGAAGAGGATATGTTCCGTCTGATCAGAACAAATCAAACAATGCTCCTGTTGGGACTATTGCTATTGACTCTATCTTTACACCTATCAAGAAAGTACAGTATAGTATCGAAAATTACCGTGTAGAGCAAAAAACAGATTACGAAAAATTAGTATTGGATATTGAAACTGATGGATCTATCACTCCTCAGAACGCTTTAACAGAAGCTTCTAAGATTTTGATCTATCACTTTATGTTGTTCTCCGATGAGAGAATTACACTTGAAACTGAAGCTGTAAAAGCTTCTATCCAATACGATGAAGAAACCCTTCACACAAGACAACTTCTTAAGTCAAAATTAGCAGATATGGATCTTTCTGTAAGAGCCCTAAACTGTCTGAAAGCTGCTGAAGTAGAAACTCTTGGAGAATTGGTATCTTTCAGTAAATCTGATTTGATGAAATTCAGAAATTTTGGTAAAAAATCTTTAACAGAACTTGAAGAATTGGTTCACTCAAAAGGACTTAATTTCGGGTTTGATGTTGCAAAATATAAGTTAGACGCTGATAAATAATCCTTACAATGAGACACGGAAAGAAAATAAATCACTTAGGGAGAACAGCCCCGCATAGAAAAGCAATGCTTGCTAATATGGCTTGTTCACTAATTGAACATAAAAGAATCAACACTACTGTTGCTAAAGCGAAAGCTTTAAGAGTTTACGTGGAACCACTCCTTACAAAAGCTAAAGAAGATACAACTCACAATAGAAGAACAGTTTTCTCTTACCTACAAAGTAAAGAAGCTGTGACTGAATTGTTCAGAACTGTAGCTCCTAAAATCGCTGAAAGAAACGGTGGTTACACAAGAATCATCAAAACTGGTTTCAGACTTGGTGATGCTGCCGATATGGCAATGATCGAGTTGGTAGATTTCAACGAAATCTACAATCCAAACGCAGAAGAGAAGAAAACAACAAGAAGAAGTAGAAGATCTACTGCAGCTCCTAAAAAGGAAACTGCTGCTGTTGAAGCTACTGAAGCTAAAGTTGAAGAAACTCCCGCTGCTGAAACTTCTACAGAAGAAAAAACTGAAGAATAAGAATTCTAAGTTTTTAAATATAAAACCATCTCTTTTTAGGGATGGTTTTTTTTATGGAGTAATTTCAATAGTGTATTTTTGTAGATATATACAAACCTTAAAAATAGTATTAATGAAATTACACCGCAAAGATCTGCTCAAGATCTTCTGTCTGTTTGTCGTGTTGTTCGGATTTTCACCGATGACATTCGCACAGACACTCAAGAATAATATAATCAAATCACCCGATGGGAAAATCGTCTTGGAAGTAGGATTGGACAAATCCAAGATCTATTACAAAGTTTCCAAAGAAGGAAAATCGATTTTAAATCCATCATTTCTAGGATTTGAATTGAAAGATGGTTCGCTTAAGGACAATCTTTCGGTCAAAAATATTTCACATTCTAAGTTTGATGAGACTTGGAAGCAGCCTTGGGGCGAAGAGATCGAGGTACGAAATCATTACAACGAGATGAAAGTCTTGGTTAAGGACAATTCAAAGCTTTCAAGAGAATTCATTATTGATTTTAAAGTGTTTGATGATGGTTTCGGTTTCCGATATGAGTTTCCAGAGCAAAATAATCTGAAGGAATTTGTCATAATGGATGAACTCACGGAATTCAACTTCCCGGAAGATCACAAAACCTGGTCAATTCCTTACAATACAGAATTCTATGAAGGCTTGTTCAAGTCCAATCCAATTTCAAAGTTAGACACAGTTGCGACACCATTGACAATGGAAACCAAGTCAGGCTTATTTCTGACCGTTCATCAAGCAAACCTAACGGATTACGCCTCAATGAATCTTGCGAAAGTTGGAAATTCAACCAAACTGAAAAGTTATCTCACACCTTGGGCGACTGGCGAGAAAGTATTTGCGAAAGCGCCTTTCAACACACCTTGGCGAACAATAATTATTGCGAATTCTGCAGGTGACCTGATGCTTTCAAGATTGATGCTAAATCTCAACGAACCAAACAAACTTGGTGATGTTTCCTGGATCAAACCTGGCAGATACATCGGCATCTGGTGGGCAATCCATATGGAAAAATACACTTGGAAAGCCGGATCAAAACACGGTGCAAATACTGAGAATGTCTTGAGATATATCGACTTCGCTGCGAAACATAAGTTCTCAGGCGTTTTGGTCGAAGGCTGGAACAAAGGCTGGGAAGATTGGAAAGATTTCAAGTTTACAGAACCATATCAGGATTTTGATATCAAGAAAATCACAGATTATGCGAAGTCTAAAAATGTGAAATTGATAGGTCACCACGAGACTGCTGGAAACACTGTGAACTACGAAAACCAAATGAGCGACGCTTTTGATTATTACAAAAAATATGGTGTTGATGTCGTGAAGACCGGTTACGTTGGCGGAAAATTGGATGGCAAACAACCACACAGCAGCCAATACGGCGTTCGTCATTACAGAAAAGTCATTGAAGAAGCAGCGAAGCACAAAATAATGATAGACAATCACGAACCCGTAATGCCAACAGGTTTGCAGAGAACACTTCCGAATCTGATGACGCAGGAAGGCGTGAGAGGTCAGGAATGGGACGCTTGGTCCAAAGGTGGTGGCAATCCACCGGAACATACGACCATCATCCCTTTTACAAGAGGTTTGGCTGGTCCGATCGACTTTACGCCCGGAACTTTCAACTTTACCAATACGGTTTTGCCCAATACGAAAGTTCATACTACTTTAGCCAAGCAATTGGCATTGTCGGTTGTGATTTACAGCCCTTTGCAGATGGCCTCTGATATGATTGAAAGTTATGAGAACAACCCTGCTTTTGAGTTCATCACATCTTGCCCGACAGATTGGAGCAAAACGGTAGTTCCCGATGCGAAGATTGGAGAGTTTGTAACAATTGCCAGAAGAGACAAAGCGACTGACAATTGGTTCCTAGGAAGCATCACCAACAAAGATGCGAGAACTGTAAAATTAGATTTGAAGTTTTTGGATTCAAATAAAAAATACAAAGCCAAGATCTTCCGGGATGGAAAAGGTGCAGATTACGAAACGAATCCTTATCCAATCATCATCGAAGAGAAAGAAGTGGACAGCAAAACTATCTTGTCAGTTGACTTGGCGAGAAGTGGCGGTGTTGCGATTATTTTGACGAAGCTTTAATATTAAATTTTAAAGTGGGAAAGCCACAGAGTGGCAACCTGTTAATAGAAAAGAACCGAACAAATATAAATTAAGGTCCAGAGGAGCGAACTGTAAAAAATTCTCGTGTGTTATCATAAAAAGACACGAGAGTTTTGTTCAAAAGACACGAGAGTTTTCATTAAAACACACGTGTCTTTTACAGAGCCTTTGCAAACGTCCTATTCATCGGACTTGCAGGAGGTCATTTTATTCAATTAAAAAAATTATAAAAACAACAAAAAAGAGAGTAGGATTTCCCGGCTCTCTTTTGTTTTTCTCATCAATAAAACCATTAATTTTGCGTTTTAAATTTCATTAAAAACATTTATGAATCCAGTTCGAAAGTTTGTCGCCATCTTTTTATTAATGGTAAGTTTCATCGCCTTTTCTCAGGCAGAAAAGCTAGTTTATACTTTACCCAAGATCAAGTCAAACATCACTTTGCCCGTTTCGCTTCCCATTTCGGAAATCAATAGTTTGATCAATCAATCCGTGAAAGGTGTTTTGTATGAAGATCAGTCTTACACGGATAATAACAACGATCAGTTCAAAGTGAAAGTCGAGAAGCAAGGCAATATTGCTATAAAAGCTTTGACAGGAAATCGATTGATGATCTCTGTTCCGCTAAAAATATGGGCAGACAAAGGCTACGGAACTTTTGGGTATTATGCTTACAAAGACACGAATTTCAATTTGATAATGAATTTCATTACGACTATTTCAGCAGCATCAGATTGGAGATTGAATACAAAAACCACGACGGCAGGATTTGCCTGGACTCAAAAACCTGTTTTAGATTTTGGGAAAATTAAAATTCCGATTGCACCTTTGATTGAGAGTACATTGAAAGAACAACAGAATAAATTCACAACAATTATCGATCAGCAGATTAAATCCCAATTCAACCTTCAGCCATATCTGGTGATGGCCTGGAATCAATTTTCAAAACCAATTAATGTTTCGGAAGAATACAATACCTGGCTGAAGATATCGCCTCAAAGCACTTATATGTCACCACTGCAGGTTTTTCAGGATAAAATCAAAATGACAATTGGAATCGATCTGTATTCCGAAACGTATGTGGGCCAAGTTCCGTTGGCGACAAGAGATGTCAATACGGTTCCGAATTTTACATTAAACCCAAATCTTCCAAACATTTTCAATCTACAGACTACTGCTCATATTAGTTTCGATGAAGCCACTAGGATCGCTAAACAACAATTTCTAAACAAAGAATTTGCGATGAGCAGCGAAGATAAAAAGGTTAAGATTACGGATATTTCGGTTTATCAGGAAAAAGAAAATATGGTAATTGAGGCTCATACGACAGGCGAAGTCAACGGAATCGCTTTCATCAAAGGAAAACCGTTTTATGATGCTGCGAATCACAAAATCAAATTGGATGTCACAGACTTCAATCTTAAAACCAAAAATTTCTTTCAAAAAGCTTTGACCGTTTTGTTTGAAGGCAAAATCCGAAGAATGATTGAAAATGATTACGGCATTCCACTTCTCGATATCGAGAATTCTTCCAGAAAAAGCATGATGGACAATTTCAACAAAGAATATGTGAAAGGCATCAAATTGCAGGGAAATGTTCTGGATTTGAAACCGACACAATTTTTACTTTCGGAAAAATATATTACGATCATTATAGATACCAAAGCGCAGTTGCAAATGAATGTGTCGGGATTGAGTTTTTAGCAATTTCTTGTTATTTAACATTTATCGTTAGTAATAATGCATAGAATAATGGGTATATTTGTTTTCAGTAAAATTTAAAAATGAAGAAGACAGTAACTCTACTCCTTGCACTAGCTTATACTTGTGGTTTCGCTCAGGAATCTAAAGAATTGGCAAAGCTCAAAAAACAAACAAACGCTAACGTTACAATTAGTAACAGTACTTCTAATCCCAACTTTATCCTTTTCGGAAATGCCAATGCGCTCCAGTTGAAAGCTTCCGGTGCGAAAGCAAAAACTGCGGAATTCTTAACAGAAAATTTTCAGGCTTTTAATCTGAAATCAGTTAATGATTTGATTTTTGTAGAAGAAACTACAGATAATTATGGATTGAAAAATGTGACATACAGACAGCAGTACCAAGGTATTCCTGTTTATGACGGTGTTCTGAAGTTTCATTTTAATAAAAAGGAAGAATTGTCATCCGTCAACGGAAATGCAATTTCGAATATTAAAGTTAATGTGACGCCGGACATTTCTGCAGCAGAAGCAGAAAATATCGCAAAAAGTTTAGTTTCAAAACAGGATCTTAATAAGTCTAACAAGCCTTTGCAAACTGCAAAGAACAACTTGCTAATCTTCCCGAAAAACTTAGTTCAAGGCGGCGTTGTAACTTCTTATCTTGCTTACGAAGTAGAAGTTACCAATAAAGTAGATGTCAGAGAATTTCTTTTTATAGATGCTCATACCGGAGAATTGGTAGAGCAGTTTACAGGAATTCACCCAATCGATAGAAAACTTTATGAAACCAATACCAATGCTGCAAATCTCAAATGGAAAGAAGGCGATGTTTTTCCGGGAGCACTCAGCATCTGGCAGCAGAATGAAGTGACTACTTCTGAGCACGTTTACAATTTCTTCAAAAATGCATTCGGATATGTTTCTTATGATGCCGCAGATCACACGATGATAACGGTAAATAATGATCCTACGATCTCTTGTCCTAATGCAAGATGGAATGGGACCTATGCTGGGTATTGTGACGGCACGGCTACAGATGATGTGATTGCTCACGAATGGGGACACGCTTATACAGAATATACAAGTGGCTTGATTTATCAATACCAATCCGGCGCGCTCAATGAGTCTTACTCCGATGTTTGGGGAGAAACTATCGACTTGATTAATAATTATCAGGATGAAGGCGAAAATCTAAATGTGAGAACAACCTCTTCCTGCACAGGATCTCAACGTTGGAAAATTGGAGAAGATGCATCGGCTTTTGGCGGCGCAATCCGTGATATGTGGAATCCTAATTGTAATGGCGATCCGGCGAGAGTTCTGGATTCGAACTACTATTATTGTGGAACTGCTGATAGTGGTGGCGTACATACAACGTCTGGTGTAACCAATCATCTCTATTCACTTCTTGTGGATGGAGGAACTTACAATGGCTATACAATGACACCGCTTGGATTTGTAAAAGCAGCTCATCTTTGGTGGAGAGCTCAGAAGAATTATTTGACGGCTACCAGTGATTTTGCAAATTTTGCAGATGCTTTGGAAGCAGCAGCTAATGATTTAATTGGAATCAATCTTCAGGGATTATCTACTACCGGTACGGCCGCTGGATTATCCGGACAGATTCTTAATGCTTCAGACCTGCAAAACATCAAAAACGGAATTCTGGCAGTGCAGTTGAGATCTTCTCCTGCAACGCAATGTAATTATACACCGCTTCTGAAACCAGTTCCGGATCTTTGTGCAAGCGCAACTTCTAATCCTTTGTTCAAAGAAACGTGGGAGAACGGTTTAGGAAACTGGACGGTTTCTAATGTGCCTACAAAACCTTCAACTTGGGAAGCAAGAGACTGGACTGTTAAAGATAATTTACCAAAAGGAAGAACAGGAAAAGCAATTTTCGGTATAGATCCTATCAACGGAGATTGTGCATCAAACCTACAAAACGGTATTCTTCGTCTGGAAAGTCCACAGATTACGATTCCGGCTTTCTCTGGCGGAAAATATGAAATGGCTTTTAACCACTATGTGGCAACAGAATCAACGTGGGATGGCGGAAATATTAAGTACAGTTTAAATGGCGGTGCTTGGACACTACTTCCGATAGCGGCATTTACTCAAAATGGATATAATAGCACTTTGGACGGAACATCCAGCAACGATAATCCTTTGAAAGGTCAACGTGCTTTCACAGGTACAGATGGCGGTTCTCTTGGCGGAAGCTGGGGACAAAGCGTCATCGATCTTTCAAAAATCGGTGTGGTTTCAGGATCTAATATCAAATTTCGTTTCGAATTGGGAACTGATGGCTGCAACGGAATTGAAGGCTGGTATTTAGATGAGATCTATGTTTACAACTGTTCTACACTTGCTGTGGAAGATGCTCAGAAACAAAACGGAATCCAGGTTTATCCAAATCCAACTTCTGGTTTTGTAACGATTCAGAACAGTAAAAACTCAAACCTGAAAGATGTCGAGATTTATAATGTTGCAGGACAGTTGATCCAAAAATTCAATGTGAATAATGCTAAGAATGCTTCATTGGATATGAGCCAATTGCAGAAAGGAACTTACATCCTGAAAGTCAACTCAGAAACAGAAAGCAACTCTGTAAAAGTGATCAAGAAATAATTCAAGATCTTTAACCAATAAAAAAACGCTTATGAATCTCATAAGCGTTTTCTTATTTCATTTATTAAAGTTCATTAAAACTTCAAAGCTGTTTCCAGTGAAAGCTCCATCATCGTTCTCAAAGCATTTTCTCTCTGGTCTGCAGAGATAAATTCTTTAGTAGGAATAATATCAGAAACAGTTAAAATCGTTGCTGCATTTTTACCCAAATGTTTAGCATTGGCAAACAATGCAAAAGCTTCCATCTCTACTGCCGGACAATGATGTCTCACGGCAATTTCCGGAACAGCAGGATCTTTTCTGTAGAAGATATCGCTGGAATGGATGTTTGTTGCCTTTGCATCAAGTCCTAATTCTTTCGCGGTTTCATTAATTTTATCAAAAGCAGAGCCTTGGTTGGCGATGATATCTTCCTCAATTCCCCACGCAAATTTCGCGTAAGTACTTTCACTTGCGGCATTCTCTACGTTCAGGATGTCAAATAATTTCAAGTCCGGCGTGTAAGCCCCACAAGTTCCGATTCTGATTATCGTATCAACTTCATATTCTGTAAACAATTCGAAAGAATAGATTCCGATACTTGGGAATCCCATTCCGCTGGCGCCAACGGTGATTTCTTTGCCTTTGTAAAGTCCTGTGTAGAAAAAAATATTTCTCGTTTGGCTTACCAGTTTTGCATCGATCAGGAAATTATCAGCAATATATTTAGCTCTCAACGGATCGCCGGGCATCAAAACGGTTTTCGCGATTTCTCCTTTTTTAGCACTAATGTGAACACTCATATTCAATGATTTTTTAAGACCGTGAATATAAAATTTATATTCCGATTACTGAAACCGATTTTTAAGAAAATTGGATCGCATTCCGGGCGCGGGCGGTTCGGTCACTTCACTTGGGCGGTCTCGTCAAGTCACGGGGGCGGTCTGGTGACTCATCGGGGGCGGTCCGGTGTGACGGCCGATCCAGAGAGACTTACAGAAGGCATTAATTCGAGGTCGAATCAAGCAGAATATTTCTCCGAAAATCAGTGAATTTGATTACTTATATCTTTCAATAATTCCTGTTAAAAAAGGCTTGTACTTTTCACTCACAGGAATCCTTTCGTCGCCGATCATAATGCTGTTTTTCCCCACACTTTGCAAATGCCGAAGTGACACGATATGAGAATTATGAACCCGGATAAAGTTCTCATAATTGATCTTTTCCATTATCGATTTCATCGTTTGATGCACGATCAGCTTGCGGGTATTGGTGTAGATGATGATATAATCCTTCAGCGCATTGATTCTTGTGATCTCTTCGAGATTCAGTTTTACATCTTCATTATTGGATCTTACGAAGATGAAAGATTCTCTGACAGCAGCAGTCGTTTCCTGTAACAGTTTTTTATTATTTGTCAGATTATAGCTTTTATAAGCCGCCTTCAGGAACCGTTCGAAAGAGAAGGGTTTCAATAGATAATCTATCACATCCATTTCGAATCCCTGGATAGCGCAATTGTCATAAGCGGTTGTTATGATGACATTCGGGAGTTTGTTGAAGCTTTTCAGAAACTCAATGCCGGAAATGTTGGGGAGATTGATGTCCAAGAAAATTAAATCAACGCTTTTGTTCTGTAAAATACTAATGGTTTCCTGGATGTCGTAGCAGTTGGCCACAAGATTCAGAAAAGGTATTCTTGAGATATATTCCTCTATTACATTGTGTGCTAATTCTTCATCATCTACAATTATGCAATTCATGCTAGTCCAGTTGAAGGGTTAGGTTAATTTCGTATTCAGAACCATTATCGTTTATATCTAATTTATATTTTTCGGGATATAGCAGGTCCAGTTTCATTTTGGTGTTCTTGATACCAAGTTTATTGTTGTCCGTTCTTTCACTCGGTTTCGTTTCGTAGAAATTCTTGACATTGAAGTTAAGCTCATTGTCTTTCAGATTAATCAAAATATCCAAAGGTCCTTTTTTGAAATCTGCATATTTGAAAGCATTTTCCACAAAGGTCAGGAGAAGCAGTGGCTCGATCTTGTAAGCTTCGAAGTTTCCGTAGAACTGCCAGTTGATATTATTAAATTTATTAAATCGAATGGATTGGATTTCGATGTATTTTTTGATATTAATGATCTCATCATTCAGATTATTTTTCTGTCCATTCCTGTCGTTCAGGACGTATCTCATAATATCAGACAAAATCAATATAACCCTTGGCGTATCTGTAGACTGAATGATGGAGAGAGAATAGATACTGTTCAGCGCATTAAAGAAAAAGTGAGGGTTGATCTGTTCCCGAAGGATTTTCAGTTCGCTGGACTGTCTTTCAAACTCCAGTGCTTTGATCATTTTCTGATTCTCCAGCCACTTGTCTACAAAGAAAAGCAGTGTGCTGAAAATGATAGAGAAAAGCCCTATTTTGAAAAAAATATCATGGAAACTGAGTCCATGTTCAAATGGCTTCATCATCCTCCCGGGTCGAGGGAAATCTTTTGGCGGAAAAGGTGGATGATTTGGCATAAAGAAAACAAACGACCCAATGTAGAATATGATAAAAGTGATAACAATCGTGACTCTTGTTCTTGGTGTTTGCTTGATAATAAAAGGAAGCAATACACCGTAATTGATGTAAAAAATGGAAATAAAAGCGAAGAAAAGCTTTATGTTTGTAAAAATGAGAAAACTTCCGAAGACGGAATAATCTACAATAAGTTTGAAAAAGATAAGAATAATCCAAATCACACAATGGTAGATGTAGATGGTTTTTATTCTTTTGAAGAGGCTTTTCATAATGCTAATTTATTCTTTTTTTTAACTACAAAATTCCTCCGATAAAAAGTATCGAAGGAATTATTATTAATATTTTTGGATCCCGAATTCTATCTTCATTGAGTCCAGTTCATCTATCGAGATCCTAGGAAATGATGAGTTCCCTATTTTTCTTACCACCAGCTCAGCCGTTTTGCGAGCCTGCAAACTGTCTTTGAAAACCTGCTCTCCAGGAATTGCCGGAATATAGGGCTGAGTGATGAATATTTTTTTATCTTTTATAATCTGATAACCATAGCCTGTTTTCTCCTTGGTGATCTTTATATCAAGCGTATCATTGTTTTTCTGACATCCAATGGTTAGCAATCCAAAGATCAGAAGTAAGTTTCCAAAAGATTTAGTCATCTTCGTTTTCAGTTTCTGTCGGGTGTAAAACCCAGATGTCATCAAAGTAAGAAGAGCCGCTGTTTCCCGTCAGCACATAACCATAAGTCCCGAATGAAAATGCGCAGGCACTCTCTCTTGAGGAACCTTCAAAGGCTGTTCTCTCTGTCCAGTCATCTGTGTAAGGATCGTACTCCCAGGTAGAACTGGAAACACCACTTACAGATCCTGTGGAAACGTAGCCCAATCCATTGGCCGAAAAAGCTGCCGGGGAAGATCTGTTTTGTGAATCGTCATCATTACTGGTGTTAGCTTTCCTTGTCCAGGTTTCTGCAGAAGGATCAAACGCCCAGAAGTCGGAAACCAGGCTTCCGTTATTGGTTCCGAATCCAACATAAGCAATGCCATTGATCACAAATGCAGCTCCGTCTCTCCTTTTGGATCCGCCAAGACTTACAATGCTGGTCCAGGCAGAAGCAGATTCATCATATTTATAGAAATCCTTTAATTCACTGCCGTCGTATCCTGTTCCTACAAAACCTTTATTACCAACACCGAAGGCAAGTGCAGCATATCTTTCTGATCCCGGAAGATCATCTATCTGAACCCAGGAATTGGCGGAAGGATCGTATTTGTAGAAATCTTTTAATTTGTTGACGCCGTCATATCCTGTTCCAACATAGCCAAATGATGTGGTTGCAAAACCAACCGCCGAACTTCTCTTCACGCCAGGGAAGTCTGCTTTCTGTGTCCAGGAATTAGCATCGGGATCGTAGCTCCAAAGATCGTTGTAGTAATATTCGCCATCGTATCCTCCGGTTAAATATCCTTTGCCGTTTACCACAAAAGCAGAAGCATTGGAACGTGGTTTACCATCCAGATCGGAAACCCTTACCCAATTTCCTACCAACTCATCATCATCATCGTCATTATTACAGCTTGATAATAAAAACATCCCTGCAAAAGCAAGAAGTAAAACCGAAAGTTTTTTATCCATTCTTATTTTTTGATGCAAATGAATCTCATTCTGAGGGTATCTGAAAATTTTTTAGACGAACACGCTTTTTTTGTCGTTAAACCGTCTGATTGTTTCGATACTTTGACATTAATTCTTTAAAACCGAATCGGTCTACATAAAAGGCTGAATTGTCGAAAACTAAAGGCTAAAGGAAGAAAATGTTTTACCTCTACCATTCTCACAGCGTATGTTTACAGAAAAAAATGTACAAATATGTATTGTTGTGTGTTGCGGTTCTCCTTTTATTTTCCTGCGAAAGAGAAAGCAACACCTATGAAGTAGGAAATTCCTTGATGTCTTCCCAATCCAAAGTTGTAATGGTAGACACACTCACACTGAAGATGTCCACCATCATGAAGGATTCTGTGACCACATCTGGAAAAAGCGCCATATTAGTAGGGAATATTAAGGATCACACATTTGGAAAGGTAAATTCGACATCAATGTTTGAGCTTACTCCTACAAATTATTCTTTGGCTGCTACAACCAATGTGGTTTTTGATTCTATCGTAATGTATCTCACCAATACAGATTTTTATTATGGCGATACACTGAAGACTTTCAAGCTGGATGTTCATCCGATGATCGACAGGATCAAACTCAACAGCAATGGTTATCTTTACAATAACAGCGATCGGAAATACTCATCTACTTCTATCGGGAGTGCAGAGTTTCTTCCCAGACCGAATACAGACAGTAGTTTTGTAAAAGTAAAATTAGATCAATCTTACGGTCTTAATATCTTTAATCTTCTTAAGAGCAAAGATGCAACGAGTCAGGAATATTTTCTTAATTTTTTTAAAGGTCTCGCATTGGTTCCATCTGATGACAATAATGCAATGCTACGTTTTGGGATCAGTTCTTCTTATGAGGCTCAGATTAGCAATGCTACAAAAGAAAAAGTATCAAATACTGTCCGGATGTATTACCACACAACTTCTGTAAACGGAACGGAAGAAGTAAAATATACGCTGGATCTGAATCCAAGTACAGGCTATCAATACAACAAAATCAAAAGTGATTTCACAGGCTCCGATCTTGCTGGTCTCACGCCAACAAATCCAATTGAATCTAAAAATATAGGAAACCGATCTTATCTGATGGCAGGAATTGGCGTTTACACAAAAGTCGAAATCCCTTATCTGAAATCTCTGAAGAATCTTTATACCAATTATAAAATCATCAGTGCAGATCTTGCGGTAAGTCCGGTGGCAGGCTATTATTCCAAATCATTTTATAACCCAACGCCGCTTTACTATTACGCAGGAGACAAGAAAAATAATATTACATCCACTTTTTTGGAATCAGACGGAACAACGGAGATACAAGTCAGCCTGTCAGCTGATAGCGAGTTTCAAAGTGATTACAGATACAATTTTAATATGTTGAATTACGTCAATACCATCCTGGCGGAGACCTCTACCTCCAATTATAATATTTTGCTTTATCCTTCATCGTATGCCGATGTCTTATCGGGAAAAGCAGTTCTTGGAGATCAGAAAAATGCAACAAATCCGGCTAAGCTCAGACTTTACCTTTTAGGTTATTAATTCAGAATTATATGTATCAGAAAATCAAAATGATAATAGTTTTTGCAGTCATTTTCACGCAGAAATTAGCAGCGCAGGATTCTTCTCCATATTCTTATTTCGGAATTGGAACTTTCAATAATGTCGATAATGCCAGAAATATTTCTTTAGGGAATACGGGGATTGCTCTCCAGTCTCCGGATTATATTAATTCTAAAAATCCAGCGGCCATTACAACTATTGGAATGCACAATGTCATCTACGATGTTGGCGGAACTTTGAAGTACGACAATATCTCCAGCAATCAGGGATCGGACAAGCGGATCAACGGAAATTTCACCAACCTCGGTTTGGCAATGAGGATTTCCAATAAGGTTTCCATTGGCGCAAGCGTTCAGCCTACAACTTCCTCAGATTATAAATTTGTTTCTACCATTCCAATCGAAGGGACCTCCGGCACATATCCAATAACTTATGAAGGAAGCGGCGGAATTACAAACCTTGGTGTCACTGCAGGTTATAAGATTAATAACAATTGGAGTGTTGGCGGAAAAGTGAAAAATAACTTCGGGACCATCAGCAGGGTAGAAACAATCACTACGAATTCTGAACTGGAAATCAGCAGGAATATACGCTACACAGGATTCAGTTACGGTCTGGGAACACAGTTTAATAAATATTTTGCAAAAGAAAGACTCCAGTTGACTTTAGGCGCAATAGCCAATTTCAAAAGCAATCTGAATGCGAAAGGAGAAACAGTCTATTCAGAGAATAAAGATTACACAAATAGCATCACGACAAAGCTTTCTTCCAAAGATTCTACGTTGCCGTTGGAAATGGGAATTGGGATCAGTGTTTTGAAGAATGACAGATATCGCTTCAGTTTTGATTACACACAAAGCCAATGGAATGAAGTCAAAAACACGATGACTAATGAGAAATATTACAAACAAAATGTCTACGGTTTAGGCTTCGAACTTCTTCCGGAAAGCAAAAATCCAAAGAATGTTGGAGAAGCTTTGATTTATCGATTTGGTCTTAATTATGATACAGGATATTATAAAGTTAATAATCGGGAAATCAACAAATTGGAAGCAACCGTTGGTGTTGGCGTTCCGATGAACAAAATAGTTTTGAACATTGGTTACGGCTACGGAAAACGCGGTGCCTTTAGCAATATTGCCATCAAAGAGAATTATCATATGCTCAATATCAGCATAGATTTTCTGGATAAATGGTTTGCAAAACGATACATCAATTAATTTATATTTTTTTTAAAGGAGGCACTTTTTATAAGCGCCTCCTTTTTTATTTAATGATTAAAATCTGCCAAATCTGCTCAATCAGCGAGAATATTTTGTTTTTAACGAATGGTCATATTCCAAAATTTACAAACATTCCAAACCTCGATTTAGCTTCAATATCTCCGCTTGCAAGATTTGTGTAAGCAGGCAACATTATTTCACTTCCGATGCTCCATTTTTTATAGGAAGCTTCGAAACCGATTTTTCCGTAAAGTGCGCTTCCGGCAGTTCTCGGCATCACTTCGCCAAACTGTTTGTTCCAGTCGTAAACTTCGCCTTGCAATCCTAATTTTCCTGAAATAATACTGTTTTCATTTCGCCAAATCCTTTGAAATCCAGTCATCGCATAATTCCATTGATTTCCGAATTGATAATGTTTCTTATTTTCTGTTTTGATGGTATAATCTGTATTGATGAGCAACGCGAAAAGGTTTTTCTGAAATTTATAATTAAGTGCCAGCTGATAATCCCAGCTTCCTGTTCCCAACTGAAAACTTGGATTCACGCCCGAAATTCCTTTCCCATCAAATTTCCCAATCGGAATTTTCACGCCGATACCACCATTCAGTTGATGAAACGTATTTTTAGAATTAAGGATTTGATAAATGCCCATCAAATTAGCATCACCAATTCCATTGATTCTAATGTCACCCTGCAAAGTCTTTTTCTCGTGAAACTGAAACGGAAGACTTCCATAAACACTCAGTTTCTCGGTAATCGGAATCTTTCCCCATATTTGAATGGTATTGAAATATTGGTCTTGAGTCAACTCATTCGTGAAGAGATTTTCTTTCGCTTTATAATGTTGCGAAAAATATTTAATGCCGATGAATTGCGGATTCAATAGAGATTCGAAGCCGGAAGAACCATTTCCTGCTGAGCAACCACAAGCATCACAAAAGAATTCCTGAGTCTTCAAAAGATTCTGAGTGTCATATTTTGGAATGTAAAGGCTATCTTTTTTCGTTGCTAAAATTGAAATATTTAGGATTGAAAATAGAATTAAAATAAACTTCTTCATTATTCTGCAAATTTTTTGTTTTTGATGAAATTCTGGTCTGTCAAAGTTTTCAGAAAAGCGATGATGTATTGTTTTTCCAAGTTTGTCATTGCAATTCCGATGTGACCGTTTTGTTTTAAAATTGGGTCGAGGTTTGGTTGGTTTTCAACATTGTCCGAATAGAAATTGAGAACGGCTTCCAAAGAATAAAATCGGCCGTCGTGCATATAAGGTGCCGTCAATTCTACATTTCTCAAGCTCGGAACCCGGAATTTCATATTGTCATTCCAATCCAAAGTCACACGATATCTTCCGCGGTCATCGTACTGTGAATTGTAATAAATTCCTGTGTTCCGGTAACTTTCATCCGTGAATAATTCACCTGAATGACAGCTTGAACATTTGTTTTGAAATAAAGTTTTTCCCTGAGATTCTTCAATCGTGAAACTCGCTTTTCCATTTTTGACCTGGTCGTATTTGGAATTTGCAGAAATCATTGTGACCATAAATTGCGATAAAGCTTTCAGGATTCTTTCGCCATTAATATTCTCATCGCCAAAAGCCGATTTGAACATTTTTTTATAATTCACATCTGCACTCAATTTCGAAATCACTTCCGGAATCGAGCTGTCCATTTCAAAATCTGTCGTGATTGGAACTAATGAACGCTCATCCAGATTATGACTCACGCCGTCCCAAGTATAATTTTTAAGCCAGGCCATATTTTGAATCGCGGGCGCATTTCGCATTCCCAATTTATCATCGATGCCGTGACTTACCGGATGTCCGTGATGCGTGAAAGCATATTCCTGAATGTGACAGAATCCACAGGAAATCGTATTGTTTCGTGATAATTTTCCTTCATAAAATAATTTCTTTCCCAACGCAACGCCGTTAACTGTAACCGGATTTTTATCTGTATCAAAAGCCAAAGCCGGAAAATATGTTGGGATTTCCAGATTGTAAGCTTTGTCTTCCTCGAAAACTTCACCTTCAATTTCGCTGGAACAAGACGTTAAAAGTCCTGAAGTGAAAACAAGAAAAATCCAGAGAGAACGCAATCGTCCCCTCTGGAATTGTTGAAATGGATTAATCATTATGAACGTGATCAACTTTGAACATTTGGATTAAGTTGTTGCTCACGCTCAAAAGATGCGGACTGCTTCCCATTGCCATATTATTTTCGGAATTCAAAGTTAAAGCTGTTTTTCCGCTTAAATATTGATTGAAGTCTGCCAAAATATGAATCGATGGTGTGATTTCTTTGCTGACTCTCGCCATTGTTGGCAAGTCTAAAACAACTTCTCTGTAAAGATTTGCCGTTCCGTTAGCTGTCGTGTCGCTCATATTTCCGGTGTGATTCATAAATTCTGTGTCGGCTGAAGTTGTACCGTATTTTCCTTCGAGCTTTGCGAAAATGTAGCCGGCTGACCACGACCAAGCCATTCCTTCTTGTTTTGCTTTTTCCCAGAAAATGCCTTGTCCATCTTGCCCAATCAAATAAGCCGTTGGACTGATTCCCAATCCGAGTTTGATTTTCTTGTAGTTTCCTTTTGGGATTTCTGTGAGGTTGGCGTAGACAATTCCACCTTTTGCTTCGGCTTGGCTGATGATGAAGGCGCCTTTGTCGGGATTGTTGTAATTGTATTTGAACTCGTTGCCGTTTTCATCGATGAGTGAAATATTGCTGATGACATATTTCAACGTGGAGAATTGGTGTTTTTGTCCGTTCGACGAGGTTTGCGTTGTTTGATTTAAAACAATATCGCCTAAATTATTAAATCCGTTTTCGAATTTGATTTGGATATTTCCTGGTTCTGTGTTTTGAACATCATCATTGTCGTTGTTGGAACAAGATGAAATGGTTATTAGTGTGAAGGCAATAAGGAGTAATGATAAAAATTTATAGATTTTCATATGATTTTTTTATGGTTGTCCGATAAAAAATATAAACAAATTGAAGAACTCAATGTTTATAAGATAAATTAACAGTTCGCTCCTATGGAGCTTTGTTTTGGGGACTTCTTTTTTTCTACTAACAGTACGTCCCGATTGGACTTTGCAAAGCTTCGTTAGAAGCGAACTGTTAATAGTAAATAGATATCGATAGAATTAAAGCTCTAGAAGAGTGATCTGATAATTGTATTTTAAGTTTATCTGACAATAATGATTTTTTTAGTTGAAACGTTGATTTATGATGTATCCCGCGATAGGGATGGTAGCGGATATCCTTTTTGTCTTTTGAGCAAACATTGTTTTATAGACTCAATGTGATAAGACAAAAAGATAGTAGTGGACAGCCCGACCCGAGGTGCTGGATTAGCGTCGGAGAGGGAATCGCCCAAATTAATATGTTCAACTAAAAATTGGAGGTCTGAAAATGTGTTTCAGAAAGAGGAATGTGTAACCTGTTTTATACGTGAAAGCCAGGTTTGGGAGGGAGAAATTGTTCTCTATTGAGGCTTTGAAAATCTCAGTCGGAATGTAAAAGTCCAATACTTTTTGGACTTGATTTTTACCTTTGGAAAGTGGCGAAGAATCGGATTCGCTGGATTTTGCCAGTTCTTTTCCGAGGTAGCATTTTCCGTTGCAATGGAGTTCCGGTCGCGCTTTGTTGACGCAGAGAACCTGGATTTGATTATAATTTACAACATATTCCGCCAGTGGAAATGCAGGTTTGCACACCAAATAAAGGATGAGGAATATGTTGCAAATTAATTTCATTAATGAATTATTTTGTAGCTTCTTCGAAACGTTTGCTCACTTCTTTCCAGTTGGCAACGTTCCAGAATGCGGTCAAATAATCGGCTCTTTTGTTTTGATATTTCAGGTAATACGCGTGTTCCCAAACATCGATTCCTAAGATTGGCGTTCCTTTGACTTCGGCAATATCCATCAATGGATTGTCCTGATTTCCGCTGGAAGTTACGGCTAATTTTTTGTCAACCGTCACGACCAACCAAGCCCAACCAGAACCGAAACGGTCTGCACCGGCTTTGCTCATTTTTTCTTTCAAAGCTTCTAAACTCCCGAAAGAATCGTTGATAGCTTTTGCCAATTTTGCAGAAGGCTGTGTGTTTTTCTCAGGCGTCAAAACAGTCCAGAACAATTCGTGGTTGTAATGTCCGCCAGCATTGTTTCTAACTGCTGGACTTTCTTTGGAAATGTGGGAAAGAATTTTGGTAATGCTTTCTTTTTCCAAAGGTGTTCCGGCGATGGCTTTGTTCAGGTTGGAAACGTAAGCTGCTGCGTGTTTTGTGTAATGAATTTCCATTGTCTGCGCATCAACATAAGGTTCTAATGCGTTATAAGCATACGGAAGCGGCGTTTGTTTGAATTGTGCCATTGCAAAAGTGGCTGCAGAAAGCGCACTTGCCAGGAATATTTTCTTGATTTTCATAATAATTTTGATTTAGATTAATATTTATTGTTTTAATAATTTCTGAATGTCTTCTATCAATTTTTCACGGTCGGGATGATATTTTCCGACAAGTGAAGTTGTTTTACCTTCTTTATCTTCATAATTCAAGCCAGAGTAGTATAAAATCGGACTGTTATTCTCATCAAATCTGGAACGGAGATTTCCTTTCTGGTCTACGAGTGCAATCATTCCGCTGTGATTAAGGCTTTCCGCTTTGTCTTCCTTATCGCCGACATATATGTTGAACTGGTCTGCTAAGTTATCAATGAAATCTCGGTTTCCTGTTAGGAAATGCCAGTTAGGCGATTTGGTTCCAAGCATTCTGGCGTGGTTTTTCAAAACTTCCGGCGTATCATTTGTCGGGTCGATGCTGATTGAGATGATTCCAAAATTTTTATCATTGATGGTTTCCTCGATATATTTCATATTGGAATTCATCACGGGACAAATCGTCGGACATTTGCTGTAAAAAAACTCCACCAGATAGACTTTTCCAAGCATATCTTTGTTGCTGATTTTTTTGCTGTTTTGGTCTGTAAGTTCAAAATCTGGAACTTTCATTACCGTGAAAAGACTCTTTTTAAAATAACTCATTCCGGCACCAATCGTTACAAAAATCAAAGCCAAAACAATAATCGGAATGATGATTTTGCTTTTGGGATTTTGCTTTGTTTTTTTGTTATTTGGCATTTTGCGCATATTTCTCAGGATTCTTTTTGAATTCAGTTTTACAGTGGTCACTGCAAAAACCGTACTTTTTTCCTTTGTAGTCTGCTGTATCTTTCAGAAAGTCTGCAGTTTTCATTTTGCAAACGGGATCTTCTGAGTTGACGACTTTGATATTTTTGAGGTCAGCAGCAGGTTTCATCTTGGAAACGTGTTTTACCTTTGGTGTTTCCTGAGCGCAGGAAAATGCAGATACAGAAAGGAGTATCATTAAAATGAATATTTTCATTAGTGTTGATTTTAATTTTAATAAAATTTAAAAATTACTCTTCTAGCAGAGAATTATCGTATTAAAATCAAACCAACGGCGGATGAAAAATATTTGAGAATAAATTGAATTTATAAGAAAAATTAAGTTCAGAATTAAAATTTGAACTTTGAGAATAATCATTAATTATTTTAATGAATGCGAAGTTTTCATTAATGATAAAAGTATCGGTAAAACCGGAAATGCTGATTCGGGAATCATTCTTGGACTGGTCTGTTGAGGTCTTTGCAATTTCTTTTTTAAGATAACATTTTCCGTTACACAAAAGCTGAGGTTTGCTTCTGTTCTCGCAAAGATTCTTGGTGATGAAATCATAATTTACCGCATAATCCACCAACGGCATCAGCGGACGTAATGCGAATGTTAAAATAATTATAAGGGTAAATATGCTTTTCAAGGATTAATATTAATACAAATATAAAGCTTTATATTTTGTCTGGTCAATGATTAAAATCAGAACTTATATTAAGATTAAGGCAATAAAAAACCCACAAAAAGTGGGTTTTAAGTTTTTTCATTTACAGAAGAGAATTCTGTAATGTAATTGGTATTGATTTAATCAAGCGGTCTTCTGCCTGAAATTAGATTGTAAAGAACTACAATAATTGCGATTACTAATAAAACGTGTACCAAATATCCTGTACTCATTCCTGGCACAACGCCTAACATTCCTAATAGCCAGATCACGATACAAATCACTGCTACTAACCATAATAGATTTCTCATAATTTTAAATTTTGTTTATTTTCATTTCACTATACACATACTGTGCCTTTTTTGAATTTATTATATTTCTAATAATAATTATTTATAGCAAATCCAATCATAATTATATTGGTATTAGAATTGAATGGTAAGATGTTAAGTACTAATTTTAAAAATCATTAAATCTCAAATATGGACTCTAATCATAATTTAACAAGAAGTTTAGCCGGCAAAACAGTAGTCATAACAGGGGGAAGTAGTGGAGTTGGTAGAGCGACAGCTGAGGCTTTTGCTTTGGAAGGGTGTAATGTCGTAATTGCTGCGAGAGGAAAAGAGGCACTGGATGAAACTGTAAGTCTTTGTCGGGATTTGGGTGCAATAGCCCTTGGAATTCCCACTGATGTTTCAGTTGCAGAAGACGTTCAAAAATTAGCTGAAGAAGCTTTGCAATTCAATGGACGAATTGATATTTGGGTGAATAACGCCGGTGTGATGTCGAGCGGAAAATTCGAGGAAATCCCAATGGAAATCAATGAGCAGGTTATCAAAACTAATCTTTTCGGTTATATGCACGGTGCTTACAGTGTTATTCCGATTTTCAAAAAACAAGAGGAAGGAATCCTTATCAATAATGTTTCAATTGGCGGCTTTATGCCTGCACCATATAGCGCAGTTTATTCCTCAACAAAATTCGGAATCCGTGGAATGATGGAAGGTTTGCAAGGGGAAATTTCAGATTTCGCCAATGTTCATATTTGTAATTTATTTCCTCAAATTCAAAGATCGACAGGAAATGCACATTCAGCAAAATTCTCGGGCTTGGATTTCAAAGTACCGCCATTTGCAGCAGATCCAAGAGATACAGCCTCAAAAATAGTAGATCTGGCAAAAAATCCAAGGAAAGGTTTGTTCCCCGATGTCCAGTCTTTGATCATCAAAAATCTGTATGGTATATTTCCAAAGACAATTATGAACACCGCATCAGCAGGAATGCGAATGATGATGAAAATAAAAAAAGCAGATCCTACACCTGGTAATATTATGTGGCCATCACCAAAACCACATAGAATATATGGAGAAACGAGTTTGCCAGTTCCTACACGCAAAACTAAATTGGCTTTGCTAGCCGGAATCGGATTGGGATTGTCTTATATGATAATAAAATCGAGGTCTAATAAAAATTAGACCTCGATTTTTTTTATTCAAAAAGTTCCGCCGTATCCAAAACAGAAACCTGTCCGTTCTCGCAACGAATCGCTTCACCAGGATAATTCTGAATCATATGATAATCGTGCGTCGCCATCACAACAGCGCAATGGTTTTCCTCCGCAAGGTTCTTCAGAAGCGTCATAATATCGTTTGAAGTCTCTGGGTCAAGATTCCCAGTCGGCTCATCCGCAAGGATTAATTCTGGATGATTCAGAAGCGCTCTGGCAATCGCAGCACGCTGTTGTTCACCTCCGGAAAGTTGATGTGGCATTTTGTGCTTTTTGGTTTTCATTCCAACACTGGACAGAACTTCATCAATTCTTGCTTCCATTTTCAATTTGTCTTTCCAGCCAGTAGCTTGTAAAACAAAAAGAAGATTTTTCTCAATATTTCTGTCCGGCAAAAGCTGAAAATCCTGGAAAACGATTCCCAATTTTCTTCTCAGGTTTGGAACTTCAGATTGCTTCAATTTCTTCAAATCGAAACCGGCAACCTGTCCGCTTCCACCTTGTAGAGGCAATTGTCCGTAAAGCACTTTCAAAAGAGAGCTCTTTCCAGAGCCAGTTTTTCCGATAAGGTAGCAGAATTTTCCTTTCTTGATATGAAGGTCAACATCATTCAGGACTGTGAAGTTTTTCTGAACAATCTTTGCGTTGCTCAAATCTATAATATCTACTCCCGGGTCGTTTCTGTGCGGCATAATTTCAAGTTGAAGGTTGTGAAAATCAAAAATAGCAAAAACTTATTTTTTGGCTATACTTTTGGGAAATTTTAACAACAAAAAATGTCTGAAACAACGTTCAGACACTTTTTGTATATGATAATTTTTGAAGAAATTATCTCTTAGCGCGAGATGCACTAACAGTTAAGCTCTTTCTGCCTTTCGCTCTTCTAGCTGCCAACACTCTTCTTCCGTTTGGTGTAGACATTCTTTCACGGAAACCGTGTTTGTTTCTTCTTTTTCTCTCAGATGGTTGGAATGTTCTTTTACTCATCACTAATATATTTAGTTCGTAATTACTATTAAATTTTCAGATTGCAAATATACAGCTTTTATTTTGCTCCACAAGTATTTGAAAACTTTTTTACAATAATTTTCAACAAGTTAGAATTTGGCAGATTTCAATTAATGAGAATGACGATTTGGGCAGCTTTATCCGCCTTCCGTTCCCGCTTTTTTGCCAAGCCTTTCCCAATCCAAAAAAGAGATCCACTCAAGTCGGGCTGCGGGTTTCAACTTCGAATCAACATTCGACATAGAAACACAATATTTTGTCATTCTGAAAGAATCTATACTGTTGAGATTCTTTCAGAATGACAAAAATACGTATTAGTAATTTCTAATTTTTAAATTTGTCTAAATCAAAAAACAAACACTGGATGAATTCAAAAGAAAATTCCGAGCATTACATTTGGGGAAACAATTGTGACAGCTGGGTTTTATTGAACTCAGAAAACCTTTCTGTAAAACAGGAAATGATGCCTCCAAAAACAAAAGAACAATTACATTTTCATAAAAACGCACAACAATTCTTCTTTATTCTCAAAGGAAAAGCAAAATTTCACAAAGACGGAAATATTTTTGAAGTGTCTGAAAATTCGGGGTTTCACATTTTGCCAAATCAAATTCATCTGATAGAAAATGATACAGAAAATGATTTGGAATTCTTGGTCATATCCAATCCTTCCACAAATAATGATAGATTTGCAGTAGAAAAATAAAAGATGAAATCTCTATACAATCTTTTCGTCCGCCTGATGATTTTCGGGATGAAGGTCTTTTCAATCGTCAATTCCAAAACCAAAAAAGGAATCCGAGGCAGGAAACAATCTGTGGAAATCGTGCGAAATGCTTTTATTCCCGAGGATAAAGTGCTTTGGATGCACGCGTCCAGCTTAGGCGAGTACGAGCAAGGTCTGCCAGTTCTCGAAAAACTAAAAGAACAATTCCCGGATAATAAAGTTTTAATCACATTCTTCTCGCCATCTGGTTACGAAAATGTGAAGAAGAAAAAACATATAGCGGATGCGATTTGTTATTTGCCTTTCGATAAAAAGAAGGACGTTCAGGAATTTGTCTCCAGCTTCGATTGTCAGATTTTCTTCACCGTAAAATACGATTATTGGTACAATCTGCTAAACGAACTGAAAAATAGAAGGACAAAAATCTACGTCATTTCGGCTTTATTTTACGAACATCAAATCTTTTTTGAAAACTACGGAAAATGGTTTGCGAAACAATTGAAAAATAACATCGATTGGTTTTTTCATCAAACAATTAAATCTTCGGCTTTGGCAAAAAATATTGGATTGACAAATTCCTCAGTTTCCGGTGACACAAGATTTGACCGCGTGAAACAATTTTTGGACAGAGACAATCATCTGGATTTCATAGAAGATTTCAAAGACAGTCAGAAATTGATTGTTTTTGGAAGTTCGTGGCAAACCGAGGAAGATATCGCCCAACTTTTGGTCAAAAAACTTCCCGAAATCAAGTTTGCCATCGCACCTCACGATTTGCAACGTGTTCCACATTTGTTAAAATTATTTCCAAATGCGATTCTTTACAGTTCACTTTCCAATTCTCAAACGCTTCAAACTTCGAATTATCAAATTTTAATCATCGACAGCATCGGGAAACTTTCCAAATTGTATTCTTATGCAGATTTGGCGGTTGTTGGCGGTGGATTTCATTCGGCTGGATTGCACAATATTCTGGAAGCGGCGGTTTATTCTGTTCCCGTAATTTTCGGAAATCAATATCAGAAAAATCCGGAGGCAGATGATTTGGTTACAGCAAAAGGCGGGAAGCATTTTGACGATTTTGTGACTGCGGCCGCATTCATCGAGGAAGTGATGAAAAAAGATTTGTCAGCCGAAGAAGGCATAGTTTCCTACCTCAAAGAAATGTCGAAAAATGCAGGGGATTTTGTGAAGTCTCAGCCAAATTCTACGGAGATTATTTTGAGGAAAATTATGTCTTAAACACAAGGTTCACAAAGTTTTTGTACAAGGCTCGCTATTTTGATTCTAAAAAGCTTAATTGTGTTCCTTGTGGAAAGCTTGGTGTCTTTGTGGTTAAAAGATTACCTCAAAAATCCTTCACTCTTAATTCCTTTCACAATCAATTCAAAATGGTCAGGAATATTCTCACATTTCAGCCAATTGAAATCTAAGCCGTTGTTGGTGCAAAGTTTCTGAAAATAAATATTCCCATCGATTTTCTCATTCAGATTTTCCAAGAATTCATCGATTTCCATCCAGTAATCTTCATCCAGTTTTTTGGTTAAGGTCAAGGCTTTGAAGATTTTATTGATGAGATAAATGTAAAGTTTGTAAACGTTGTCAAATCTTTGAGTTCCAAGTTTCTCGTTGTATTCCAAGATTTCATTGATTAAAAATAAATTCAAAGAAACATCACCGAATTTGTCCGTCGTGATTTTCACGTGCTCTGTGATTTCCGCACTTATTTTCCTGATGAGGACAAGGAAATATTTTTGATTCGCAATGTATTTTGAAGCCAACGAAACTTTCTCACGGATGTTTTCTTCCATCGCATCTCGTTTTTCATCAACCTTTTCAAGGTCAATTAATTCGAAATAGAGTTTCTTGGAAAGCAATTTGTCTTTCTTCAACAATCGGAAAATCAATTTGTCTTTTTCGGCCGGCAAAAACTCGCTCAAAGCCTGCTTGAATTCTTTTGAATATTCCATTAATTGAAGATTTTTGAATATTTGATAAAACCGTTAAACGCCCAATTCGCCGTGTAATACAACGATTTTACAGTCGAGAATTTCATATAATCTTTGTAAACTAAATATTGGTCTTTCATAATATTCGTTTTTTTACGGGAAACGCTGTTTGGCAACATTCTGTATTTTGATAAGGTTTTTTTCAAAGGTTTTCCTTGCGGTATTTTTTTCAAAAGTTCCAGCCACATTACGTGGTCTTCTCGTTTTGTACCTTCCGGAAAGTAGAATTTCCCCACTCTTTTGGAATCATACATCGACGCCAATAAAGACAATCTGCAGGTTTTCAAAAGATTATTAAAATTAACAATTGTGTCCGCTTCGAAATCACCAATTGTAGGATTCAGATTTTCGTCGCAACGTGAATAAGTTGAATAGGCTAATTCTGCATTTTCAGATTTCATAAAGCTAACCATTTCTTCGAGGAAATTCGGTTCCCAAAAATCATCAGCGTCCAAAAAAGTGATAAATCTTCCGGTAGAATTTTCCAAAGAGATATTCCTTGCGTGACCCGCACCGCCATTTTTCTCCGCTTTGAAAACTTTGATTCTCGGGTCGTTTTGCCTTTGTAGGATTTCTACAGAATTGTCAGTCGAGCAATCATCAGTAATCAGCCATTCCCAATCCTGAAAAGTTTGATTGAGGACAGAAGCAATGGTTTCATCCAGATATTTTGAAGAATTGTAACTCGGTGTGATGATTGAGATTTCCGGCACTTGCGATTTTTTACAAAGATAAATAATTTGCATTGCCTGTGAAATTCCGCAACTAACTGAATTTTGGATTTAAATTGGTTATGAGAGATTGAACTCCTACGGAGCTCTGATGTATGGTAGTATATTATCTTACTACAAACATTTTGCTCCTACGGAGTAAATATTTCCTTACTCATTAAACTTGAGGATTTTATATTAAACAATGCTTTAGTTCAATCTGTATTATGTAGTCTTAATAAATGTATGCTCCAGAGGAGCGAGATGTTTGTAGAAATTTAGAGTAAAATGGCATTGAGCTCCGTAGAAGCGATACTTTTCTACACATCATTTATATGCAAAAATGATTTCTTTCGGAATTAAATTTTCATTCTTACAACAACTGTTGATTCGAAGATTGAATCTGCGCCCCGGCCTGAGTGGAGCTCTTTTTATTTTTTTTGCTTTGGCAAAGGCTTGGAAAAAATAAAAAAGTGGGAACGGAGGACGGATAAAGGCGCCCAAATAATTATTATTGTTGAAAGTGAACGTAAAAATTTAAAATTGTCTATTTATTCCAAAATCTTAACTTTGTGAATCTTAAAAAAATTATTCATTACTAATTCTTACTTTATAGAATGTTTTACGACCATCAGCAGATAGAAAAAAAGTGGCAGAAATACTGGGAAGACAACCAAACTTACAAGACTTCCGACTCAACCGACAAACCGAAATTCTACGTCCTCGATATGTTTCCGTACCCATCCGGAGCTGGACTTCACGTGGGTCATCCGCTGGGATATATCGCGTCGGATATCTATGCGAGATTCAAAAGGCATCAGGGTTTTAATGTTTTGCATCCGGTTGGTTATGACAGTTTTGGACTTCCTGCTGAGCAATATGCGATTCAGACCGGAACGCATCCGGCGATTACAACTGAGCAAAATATTACGAGATACGAAGAGCAATTAAGAAAAATTGGTTTTTCATTTGACTGGAGCAGGGAAGTGAGAACTTCGGACGCTTCTTATTATAAATGGACACAGTGGATTTTCATTCAGTTGTTTCATTCTTGGTACAATAAAGATACGGACAAGGCGGAATCTATCGAAACCTTAATCAAACATTTTGAGGAAAAAGGAACGGAAGGTTTGAATGCCAATCAAAATGAGGAATTAGCTTTCACTTCAGAAGAATGGAAAAATAAAACTGAAATTGAAAAAGAAGAAATATTATTAAATTACCGTCTCGCTTTCCGTGCGGAAACAACTGTAAACTGGTGTCCGGCATTGGGAACTGTTTTAGCGAACGACGAAATAAAAGACGGAAAATCCGAAAGAGGTGGTTATCCAGTTTTTCAAAAGAAAATGATGCAGTGGAGTATGAGGATTTCTGCTTACTCGGAAAGATTGTTGCAAGGGTTGAAAACTTTGGACTGGCCACAACCGTTGAAAGACGCTCAGGAATATTGGATTGGGAAATCTCAGGGTGCGCAGGTAAGATTCGCAACTGAAAATGGAGAAACCATTGAAGTTTTCACCACAAGACCTGACACTATTTTCGGAGCAACCTTTATGGTTTTGGCGCCGGAAAATCCTTTGGTTCAGAATTTAACAACTCCGGAACAAAAAGCTGAGGTTGACCAATATATAGAAGAAACTTCCAAAAAAACAGAACGTGATAGAATGGCTGACGTGAAAAACGTGAGTGGTGCGTTCACGGGAAGTTACGCTATCAATCCGTTTACTGGGAAGAATATTCCGGTTTATATTTCGGATTATGTGTTGATGGGTTACGGAACTGGCGCTGTGATGGCGGTTCCTGCGCACGATGAGCGCGACCATAGATTTGCGAAGAAATTCAATTTGGAAATCATCAAGGTTGTAGAATCTGATGTGGATGTTCAGGAAGAAGCGTACGATTCTAAGGATTCGGTTTGCGTGAATTCTGATTTTCTAAATGGTCTAAATTACAATGATGCGAAAGCAAGAATAATTACTGAAATCGAAAACAAAGGAATCGGTCACGGCACAACGAATTACAGACAGCGTGATGCGATTTTCTCAAGACAAAGATATTGGGGAGAACCTGTTCCTATATATTATAAGGATGGAATGCCTTACACTTTGCCAAATTCCGCTTTGCCTTTGGAACTTCCTGAAGTTGAAAAATATCTACCGACAGAAGACGGCGACCCGCCACTAGGAAATGCAAAAACATTTGCTTGGGACGAGGCGAATCAGAAAGTGGTTGATACAGATTTGATTGATGATAAGTCAGTTTTCCCATTAGAATTATCAACAATGCCAGGTTGGGCAGGAAGTTCTTGGTATTTCCTTAGATATATGGATCCAAATGATGACGAAGTTTTTGCTAAAAAAGAACTGACCGATTATTGGGGACAAGTGGATTTGTATATCGGAGGAAGCGAGCACGCAACAGGACATTTGTTATATTCCCGTTTTTGGAATATGTTTTTGAAAGACAGAGGATATATTGAGCAAAACGAGCCTTTCCAAAAGTTGATTAATCAAGGGATGATTTTGGGGATGAGTGCGTTTGTAAATGAAATCAAGTTTGATGGTAAAATTTCAATAGGGAATATAAATCTTACAGGACTTAATGAGGAGGATTTTGTAATTGATGATGGAGTTGTATATTTAAGTAAAGGATTTGAAAAAGAATCAGAAGAAGAATTAAAAAAGGTTGTTGAACATTATATTATTGAAAAGTTTTGTTCTGCAAGAGGGATAATTTATTCTGAAAATGATAAGTTCATTTTTGATTGTTTTGAAATAAGAAAAATTCACGTCGATGTCTCTTTATTAAAAGGAACAACCGACGAATTAGATACTGAAGCTTTTAAAACTTGGAGGCCAGATTATGCGGATGCAGAATTTATTCTGGAAGATGGAAAATATATCACAGACCGTGAAGTCGAAAAAATGTCCAAATCAAAATACAATGTCGTCAATCCAGATGATATTTGTAATGAATATGGAGCCGATGGACTAAGATTATATGAAATGTTCCTTGGTCCATTAGAACAATCCAAACCTTGGAACACGCAAGGTCTTAGCGGCGTTTACGGTTTCCTGAAGAAATTCTGGAACTTGTATTTCAACGGTGATACTTTTGAAGTTTCTGATGAAGAGCCAACGAAAGCGGAATTCAAGATTCTCCATACATTAATCAAGAAAGTGCTTTTTGATATTGAGAATTTTTCTTTCAATACTTCGGTGTCATCATTTATGATAGCAGTCAATGAGTTACAGAAATTAAAATGTAATAAAAGAGCGATTCTTGAGCCATTAGCAATAATAATTTCGCCTTATGCGCCACACATCTGCGAAGAGGTATGGAATTTGCTGGGAAATAACTCGTCTATCGAATTCGAGAAGTTTCCAATTCTTGATGAAATTTATCTTGTAGAAGATGAGATAGATTACCCTGTAAGTTTTAACGGAAAGATGAAATTCAAGATAAAATTGGCCGCTAACCTTGGAAAAGATGAGGTGGAGAGAATTATTTTGGAAAATGAGGATGCAAAAAGACACTTGGATGGAAAAACGGTTAAGAATTTCATCTTTGTTCCCAAGAAAATCATTAATATTGTCTCATAAGTAAGCAATGAAAAGGGGGATTTTAAAAATTTAACAAAAATTTATTATATATTACTTTGGTTATTATTAAATCAATTAAAATAAAAATAAAGCTTAAATTTTATGTTTATTTTCTATTGATTGGAAGAATTGATAATAAATTCATAAAATATCAGTTTAATTTTAATAATATATGAATGCGGTCTCGATTGCATTGTCAAAAAAAACAAAAAGTAAGATTATTTAGTTTGCATTTTTAAATAATTTGACTTTATTTTACAAAATAAAATTTAACAATTATAATTTAGTTTTAATATGGAAATGAATGTTTCAAACACGGATGAGCAAGTGATTGCTAAGAAAAAAGGAGGTCTTAATCCTGCGGTAATTATTCCTATTTTATTATTAATAGGTATTGCCATTTATTTATTTGTTTGTGGTAACCCATCAAACTTTACTGCTGATCCACGTATTGATGGTGTGCCTTCTGTTGCTTTCGCAGATATCGAAAGTAAGGAATTGCATCCTCATGGTCTGGGAATGGTATATATGGGAGGATTTATCGTTCCTATCCTTATTACATTCATGATCACAGTGATTGTTTTTGCTATCGAGAGAGCATTTGTTTTAAGCAAAGCAGCTGGAAATGGTAGCGTTGATAATTTTGTTTTGAAAATTAGAAGTTTGCTAAACCAAAACAAAGTTGACGAAGCTTTAGAAGAGTGTGACAGACAACAGGGATCTGTAGGTAATGTTGTAAAAGAAGGTCTTACGACTTACAAAGCATTAGCTAAAGATACTACACTGGACAAAGAACAAAAAATGGCTGCGCTTACAAAAGCAATCGAAGAAGCTACTACGCTTGAAATGCCAATGTTGGAGAAAAACATGATGATCCTTTCTACACTAGGTACAGTTGCAACTTTGGTAGCACTACTTGGAACGGTAATCGGGATGATCAGAGCATTTGCTGCCTTAGGTGGTGGAGGTGGAACTCCTGATGCTGCTGCATTATCAATCGGTATCTCCGAGGCTTTGATGAATACAGCTTTAGGTATTGGTACTTCTGCAATCGCAATTATCCTTTATAACTTCTTTACGTCTAAAATTGACGGATTGACTTACAAGATCGATGAGATCTCTATGAGCATCCAACAGTCTTTTGCTGAATTTCACTAAGAAATTCTTACAAGACAAATTTTCGAAAATATAATTTTAAACTATATTTTCAAATTCATAAATTAGTTAACAAAGACATTTATAATAATGGCGAGAATTAAACCAAAAAGACATGGAGTAGTTACGGACATGACCGCAATGTGTGATGTTGCGTTCCTACTACTTACATTCTTTATATTAACCACACAGTTCAAGAAACCGGATGTGGAGTCAATAAAACCGCCTTCTTCTATATCAGAGAAATTACTTCCTGATGCAAGTCTTATGACGATAAATGTTACACCAGCTGGTACATTCTATTTCCAACCTGTAGAAAACGGGACAGAAAGAATTCAGCTTCTTGATAAAATGGCTGCGAAGTACAGACTTCCTGCATTTTCAAATCAGGAAAAAGTAGCATTTACAAAAGTACAGGCGATAGGAGTACCAATTGGACAGCTTAAAAGTTATTTGAATCTTCCAGAAGATAAACAAAAATCTTTCAAAGCCAAAGAAGGTATTCCAATGGATAGTACAAACAAACAATTAATCGATTGGGTACAGCAGAGTTTAGCCGTTAATCCTAACTATAAGTTAGCAATTAAAGGAGATGTAACTACAAAGTATCCAAAAGTAAAAGGTTTGTTTGAAGGTTTAAGAGATATTGATTTTCTTAAATTCTGGTTGATCACATCACAAGAAAAATCTAATTAATTCTATTTAGAAATGGCAGAAGTTCAAGTAAAAGACGAAGGCGGGAAAGGCGGCAAGGTCCGTTCGAAGAAGCAGAACACCCGCGTAGATATGACGCCCATGGTAGATTTAGGTTTTCTTTTGATTACATTCTTTATGTTTACCACAACCTTTAGTAAACCTAATGTAATGGATCTTGGTCTTCCGGCAAAACCGAAGGAAAACCAGAAACCACCAGATACAGAGATCAAATTGAATAATTCAATTTCACTTATCATTGGTAAAGACAATAAGATATTCTATCATCAGCAGGATCAGGCTGGTCTTAATGATCAGACACTTATTGAGACTAACTTTGATAGAGAAGGGATTACGAAAGTAATAGAGAGAGCAAAAGCCGGAGCATCTGATAAAGAAAAATTTACAGTAATTATCAAGCCGACGGACGATGCAGTATATAAAAACTTTGTAGATATTCTTGATGAGATGGCTATTACCAAAAACGAAAGATATGGGGTTACCGATATCAAACCTTGGGAAGAGGCTATTTACAAAAAGAAAGTAGGAGAATAATCCTCTACAAGTAACATATTTAATAATATAAAAATGGCAGAAGATAATTTGAAATATAATCCAACTCTTGATGAGATTGTATTTGAAAATAGAAATAAAGAGTATGGAGCTTATGACCTAAGATCTGCATATTCCAGGATGCTTACTAAGTCTTTTTTGATTGGAACAGCTTTTTTTCTTCTTCTTGCAGTTTCCCCGCTTATTTATCTTAAGATTCAGCAAATGAATGCTGCAGATAAAGTGGAGGTAGATGCAAACTTAGTTGAAATTTTAGAAGACGAACCGATTATAGAGCAACCAAAAGAAGAAGAACCACCTCCACCACCTCCACCAAAAGAAGAGGAAAAACAGGAAGTAATTCAGAATGTTGTTCCGGAACCTAAGAAGGCTCCAAAGATTGAAACTCCACCGCCGCCAATTACAAAACAATTGGAGACGACAACAGGATTGAATAATCAGGAAGGTGTAAAGACTCCGGTTTATGCACCACCTCCACCACCTGTAACAGGTAAAGGAGTTGCAGCAGAAGTAAAACCTGTAACTAATGAGGTTTATGAATCTGTAGATCAAAATGCAGAATTCCCTGGAGGAACTAACTCTTTTAGAACCAAGTTCAGTAACAATTTTGATTCTGGAAGTTTGGAAGGAGAAGGTACTTTGAAAACTGAAATTACATTCGTTGTTGAGAAAGATGGGTCTTTGACTCAAGTAAAAGCAACCGGTCCTAACTCAGATTTCAACAGAGAAGCTGAATCTACAGTAAAAGGTATCAAAACAAAATGGACTCCAGGTAAAGTTAATGGACAGCCTGTAAGATCTAGATTTAGATTCCCGGTTACAATGAATTTCCAATAAGGATTTAATTTGTAACATATTATATAAAAGAGAAGTTATTACAACTTCTCTTTTTTTTATTAAATTTGTGATATGTTTAATTGGCTTTCTTTGATAACCGGACTTTTCTACATTGTTTTAGGAATTGTCGTTATCGTATATAAATTCTTCATCGTCATTTTAGAACCTAATGTGGCTTATCCGTTAGGTGGATTATTAATAGCTTATGGTATTTTCCGTATTGTAAGGGCTATTATGTCACTTAAAAATAATAATTAAAATGAAAAAAATCCTTTTTCTATTTATAGCAGCTTTTGCTATTGCTTTCTCGTGTTCCAAAGAAAAGCCAAAAGAAATTGATACTCCCAGCAAAGGAGAAATAACAATCGAGACAGATGAATCGTTCAAGAGTGTTATAGAAGCTTTAGCAGAAAGATATACCGCTCTCAATCCGGATACAAAAATCAATGTTGTCATCAAGAAAGAAGATCTTGGATTATTGGATCTGCTGGACAGAAAAGCAAGAGTTGTCGTGATGTCCAGAGAACTTTCTACGAAAGAAAAAGAAGCTTACGACAAAAAAATAGATTTGCCTTGGCTCCCGGGGAAATTTGCGGCAGATGCTGTTCTATTTGTAGTTCCAAAGGATTCTCCCTTAGAATCAATTTCGATGGAAGAGATTTATAGTGAATTGAATTCGGATAAAAAAAGATTAATTTTTGACGGAACCAACTCCAGTAATCTTAATTTCATTGCACAAAAATTTAAAAAGGATCCGTCAGAATTAAAATTTTCTATCATTAATGGTAATGAAAATGTAGCTGAACAGCTTAAAAATTATCCTGATAAGATCGGCGTTATAAGTTATAATACGATTAGCAGACCATTCGGAACGGAAGCAGAAAAGCTTAGAAGCGAGTTGAAGGTCCTTAAAGTAGTCAAGAATAATAAAATCTATGACGTTTCCAACGAAAATTTGAAGGATATGACGTATCCATTTACCAGAGTTTTGTATTTCCTTTCAAATGAGGCATACTACGGTTTGGGGAATGGTTTCATTAGGTTTTCTTGCCAGCAACTGGGTCAGATCGTTGTTGAAAAAGAAGGTCTTCAGCCTTACAATATTTTCAAGAGAGAAGTTCGCATGAAATAATTGAATTTTTAATATATATTTAACAGAAGATTTAAAGTTTAATTTATATTTTGGTCTAAATATTGTCGATAAAACCAAAATTTATCAGTTAAGAAAATGAAAAAAGAGAATAGAATGAATTTATCAAAAAAAATTGTTGTTACAGCTGCGGTAGGCTTTTTTACTAGTTTTAGTTTTGCACAATCTGTACAAGATGGGATCAACTTTGTAGACAGCCAAAAATATGCGAAGGCAAAACAAAATTACACAGACCTTATTAATCAAAATCCTAAAGAAGCAAGCAATTATTTCTACTTAGGTAATACATATTTAACACAATTCGACCCGAACTTTGATCTTGCAACAGAGAGTTTTAACAAAGGTCTTGCTGCTGATCCTAAAAGTTATTTGAACAAGTTAGGTTTGGCTGCTGTCAAATTAGGAAAAGGAGATAAAGCTGCAATTACAGAAATCCAGCAAATCGTAAAAGATTCAAGAGAGAAAGATGCAGAGGTACTTTTCAGAGCTGGAGAGGCTTTGACATTATTCGAAAAGAACAGTTCTCCTGATCTTGCGATCACCTACCTGAATAAAGCGGTTGAGAAATCTCAAAAAGCAGGAGTTCCAGCTAATTACTATTATGCTTTAGGGGATGCTTACAGAATCAAAAAAGATCCGGGTAATGCAATGACTGCATACGATAAAGCAGAAGCTGTAGCAAAAAATAAAGCTTCCGTTTATACAAGAAAAGGAACACTTTGGATTGCTGCTCAACAATGGCAACAAGCGAAAACAAACATCGATAAAGCAATTGCTGTAGATCCAACTTATGCTCCGGCTTACAAAGCTTTGGCAGGTTTCAATATCAAATATCAGAAGAATGCTGAAGCAACTCAGAATTTGATCAACTATACAAAGTATGCGGATGAAGATCCTTACACTCAGTTAGAAATTGCAAAACTTTATTTTACTAATGAAGATTATGCTAATGCAAAAACAACTTTAGATTCTGTTTTTGACAAAGTAAACGATCCTATTAAGCACAAATTAAGAGCTTACATTTTATACGGAGAAGCGAAATATGCGGAAGCTAAGCAAAGTATGGATACTTTCTTATCTCAGGCAGATAAATCCAGAGTACAAGCTTCAGACGAGGGTTTACAAGGTTTGATTGCAGCCGGACTTGCTAAAGACGAAAAAGATGCAGCTAAAAAAGCGGAATTGGAAGCTATTTCTAAACAAAAAGTAGCATTTGCAAAAACTGCTAAAGATGAAACTCTAAACTGGGACGAAGAATTAGCAAAAATTAAAGGCGGACTAGTTGGTATTTCAGCCGATGCAGCCGGAACATCTCCGGAAATTGAAGCTTTGAAAGCTAAAGTAGCTGCAAATGCGCAGGATACAGATGCACTTTATAAATTGGCTCAGGCTTATCAGGATATCAAAAACTGGAATGGTGCAATTTTAACTTGGCAAAAAATGATTACGCTTCTTCCAACTTGGGAGCCGGCTTATTATAGCCAGGGTTATGCTTATCAGCAATCGGGAAGTCAGGAATTAGCTTCAGCGGCTTACCAGAAGTATATTGACACTTTGATGGCAAAACCAGCAGCCGATCAGGAAGCTAATAAAGAGACTATGTCTTATGCTTACTTTGCTATTGCTTTTATAGCAAAAGACAGCGATAAAGAAAAGGCTAAAGCTAATATTGCAAAATCATTGGCACTTAATCCAACTTATGCTGATGCACTTGCATTACAAAAGACACTTAATCAATAATCTAAAATATTGAACAACTGAAACTTCCCAATCCATAAAATTGGGAAGTTTTGTTTTATTAATTTTGTATAAATATTTTGAATATGAAATGTGATATATTGGCTATTGGTGCGCATCCGGATGATGTAGAGTTAGGCTGTGGCGGAACTATCATCAAATTAATTTCTGAGGGAAAAAAAATTGGAATTATAGATCTTACCGAGGGCGAGCTGGGAACCAGAGGTACTGCCGAAACCAGAGCTCAGGAGGCTACAGATGCAGCAAAAATAATGGGAATAAGTGTAAGGGAAAACCTAAAACTCAAAGACGGTTTCTTGAACAATTCCGAACTTTATCAACTGAAAATTGTAGAAAAAATAAGAAAGTACAAGCCGGAAATTGTTTTAGCTAATGCAATAGATGACCGACATCCAGATCACGCCAAAGCAGCAAAACTGATTTCTGATGCATGTTTTCTTGCCGGACTAAAGAAAGTTGAAACTTTTGATAATAAAGAATTGCAGGGCGTCTGGAGACCTAAACATATCTTCCATTATATCCAGTGGAAAAATGTTGTGCCAGATTTTGTAATGGATATTACAGGATTTCTTGATCAGAAAATAGAAGCATGTTTGGCTTACAAAACACAGTTTTATAATCCGGAATCTAAAGAACCAATAACACCTATTGCAACAAAAGATTTCTTAGAAAGCCTGACCTACAGAGCACAGGATTTGGGTAGGTTGTCTGGGGTCGAATTTGCAGAAGGTTTCACGACAGAAAAATTGATAGCAATCAAAAATTTTGAAGGAATTATTTGCAATTAAACGATAAAGTACTATATTTGCACACGCAAAAACGGTGATTGTAGCTCAGTTGGTTAGAGCGCCGGATTGTGGTTCCGGAGGTCGGGGGTTCGAGACCCCTCATTCACCCACAGAGTAAAAGCATTTCATTATTTTATGAGATGCTTTTTTGTTTTTAAGTCCTATCCTAATATGGAATTATGAAGAGTGAAGACTTATTAATGAAATAAGAATAAGTCTAAAGTAAATTTTATGACAATAAAAATTGTAATTATTTAATTTTCCCAACGCTAACTGTCCTTCCTACTTACTCATTACCAACGTTACCAAAGCATCGGAGTCAAAGTTAAAAAATTGCTTTTAATCAACTTTGATTGTCAGATTATTATCATTAGGATTTCCATTGGTATTGAGTGCGCTGTAAGGCGTGGAGAGCCAGCCATTTTTGTTCATCACAAATCGGAACTCATACGTTTTTCCTTTCTCGAATTGAGATTTTGGCAAAACCAATTCAAACGTATTCTTGTCCTTTAAAACCATTTGATAAGCTGTATTCCCAGAATTCCAATCATTAAATGAACCAGCAACAGCCATCTTTGTTATCGCTTTGGCGTTTAAATCTTTAGGAATTTTGTACGTGAAAATCACTTTATCTTTCTCAATGTGATAACCATAAATTTCCTTTTTGACATCAAGCTTTTTTATAATATCTGAAGAAACTGATTCTTCTCTTGACCAATACGGATTAGCTAATTGTTTATCAATCAATCCTGCAATGTGGTTGACGATAAAATACAGAGGCGGGAAAGCATTGTATTTGTAACCGTTTGACATAAAAATGATAGACAAATCATTATCAGGAAATAGACTGTAAGCACTTACATTTCCGCCGGAAAAACCGTAAGACATTATGTTTCCTGTTTTGGTGATTTCCCAGCCGTGTGCAAAAACATCTTGTTTATTGGTGTAATCAAACGGTTTCCACATCAGCTTTTTCATCTCGTCTTTCAGGAATTGATTTTTATCCAAATGGATGCTCCATTGCAGAAAATCGGGAAGGGAAATTGCCAGTCCATTCGCAGGGTGAGCTCTCAAACCTCCAACGTGCGTGGATTTTTTATACTGTTTCAGAGAATCATTATATCTGTAAAACTGAATGCGATTCGGGATTTCTTCAAGAGAATTGGAATTGAATATGATTCTATTCGTAGCATCAGAAAACTGATTTTTCAAAACATAATCTTCAAATTTTTGTCCAGTAATTTTTTCGATAGTCATCGCCAAAAGCAGATAATTGGTCTGATTATAACTATACTGATTTCCCGTCTCGAATTCCATTTTTTCTTTGGATAGTCGTTCAAAAACTTCAGCATTGGAAAGATTGGTGGGTAGGTTGTTTCGTTCAAAATCCGGAATGCCAGATGAATGCGACAGCAGATTCTTGATTTTCACATCTTGCCATTCTTTTGGAAGATTGTCAACATACTTCGAAATTTTGTCTTCTAAAGAAAGTTGTCCTTTTTCAATCAGTTGGAAAACAGCAACATTGGTAATCAGTTTTGTGGTAGAATAAACTCTGAAAAGAGAGTTTGAATCCACTTTTTTATCAGATTCCAAGTTTTCTCTGCCGTAATATTTTTGAAAAATGATTTTATCATTTTTTACAACGCCAACCGCCAAACCCGGAATCTCGTAAGTTTTCATCACTTCGGTCAGGTAATTGTCGATTGATTTTGTTTGTTCTGTTTTTTGGCAAAATCCTGAAAATGAAAGACTTAAAAAGAATAGAATTAAGAAAGATTGTTTCATTAGTTATCGGTTTACGACATAAGGACAATTCTGACCTTGGATTTATTACATCTAATTTCGAAAAATTTAAGATTTGAATTTTCAGGAGCCGGGAACCTGCTGTCCGTTACAATTCCTCGCGCCTTGCTTTTCCCATAGCTTGCTGTGGGATTTCCACTACCATCAGGGCTAGGGATTTCCACTTCTATTTAGTTAAAGAACCTAAATTAGAATTTATCTATGAATATTAAATTTAAAATCAAAATCACTGCAGTTTCCTTTTGGAATAAAAACCAAAGAATTACTATCTTTTACAAACTTAGTATCGTCGAATTTCCTAAAAAATTTTTTGATGTTTTTGGCCGACAATTTATGATTGTAGTTTCTATAAAAGGTTTTACCAAAATTGCTTGTTCGTCATTACAACTTTGTAAAAAATTGTTGACATACAAACACTCGTTCGGAAAAACAGAATTTAAAATCAAAGTATCTTCTCGAATTTCCCATTTCCCATTGGAATTACTATTTGAAAAGTCATTTTTTTCAACATATTCAAAAGTGTGATTTTTAGAGAAAGTGATTTTAGCTTTAGAATATGGTATTCCATCTATAATCCAAGTTCCAACGAATTCATCAGGCTCAATATTTTTCTGACAACCGAATAATAACATTAAAATGAAAAAAGATAAGATTGTTTTCATCTAATTGATGCTTAATTCTCCAACTGCCCTTCCCACTTACTCACAGCAGAAGTAGCCAAAGCATTACCCAAAACATTCGTTATACTTCTTCCCATATCACAGAAATGGTCGATTGGTAAAATCAACGCGATTCCTTCTACTGGAATATCAAACATTCCACAAGCAGCGACGATGATTACCAAACTTGCTCTCGGAACGCCTGCAATTCCTTTACTGGTCAACATCAAAACCAAAAGCATTATGATTTGTTGTCCTAATGGCATATCGATGCCGTAAATCTGTGCAATGAAAATCGAGGCGAAGGTCATATACATCATACTTCCGTCCAGATTGAAGGAATATCCCAAAGGCAAAATAAAAGAAACAATCCTGCTGTTGCAACCAAATCTCTCCAATTCTTCTACCAATTTCGGAAAAACAGCCTCTGAACTCGTAGTGGAAAATGCAATCAACAAAGGCTCTTTGATTCTTCTCAATAATTCAAAAAGTCTGTTGCCAAGTATCATATATCCAACTAATAGAAGTACCAGCCAAAGAATGGCGAGCGCAAAAAAGAAATCTCTCAAATAAATGGCGTAAACTTTGAAAATCTCAAAACCATTCGTTGCCACCACCGCAGAAATAGCTCCGAAAACACCCAACGGCGCCACCCACATAATGTAGCCTACCATTTTCAAAATGGCGTGGGCAATAATATCCAAACCTTTGATAACTGGTTTCACATAATCTTCGCCCATCGCAGAAAGCGCAATCCCGAACATCACGGAGAAAACCACGATTTGCAGAACTTCATTAGTAGCAAAAGCCTCGAATAAACTTTTCGGAATGATGTGCGTCACAAAGTCTTCCGCAGAAAATCCTTTGCTGTTTTTCACAATGTCAGAAGCGGACGACACATCCTGAATTGGAAGTTGTGTCACGTGACCAGGTTCCAGCCAATTCACCAAAACCAAGCCAATTGACAAGGAAACTAATGAAGCTGTTATAAACCAAAGCATCGCCTTCGTCCCAACACGTCCGACCATTTTGATGTCGCCCATTTTTGCAATTCCTACAACCAAAGTTGAGAAAACCAACGGTGCGATAATCATCTGAATCAATCGGATAAAAACCGTTCCCAGCAATTTGATATTCTTAGCGAATTCCTCTTTTGATTCGGGGTAACTGGTGTGGACAATTCCTCCTAAAGTGACGCCCAAAACCAATCCAATGATAATTGCGATAAACAGTTTATTCTGACCTTTCATAACTTTTTATATAATTTTTAAATATTTTGAGTACAAAGTTCATGGCGATTTAAATCTTTTTAGCGAAGCGACTTTGTGACCCTAAAGCAGTTTCAATTTCAAAAAATCCTTGTGTGCTTAGTGTTTAAATTCCAACATCGAAAGACTCAATGTAAATTGTAACTGAACAAAACTAATATTTTTGAGAGAATATCCGCTTATTTTTTAAATTAATATTAAGACAATCAGAAAATTCATCCGTTTCGCACCATCAAATATAAAATAGCATTCACGCACAGTTCAAATTAGAAATCGTTCTTTGTATAAATCTGATTGTGAATGAAATTGCCCTTAATCTAAATATGAAAAGAGATGTTGAAATTGTCATTATTTCTGATGTCCATCTTGGAACTTACGGTTGCAAGGCGAAGGAATTGCTGCGTTATCTCAATTCCATCCGTCCGAAAACTTTGATTCTGAATGGGGACATCATCGATATCTGGCAGTTCAAGAAATCTTATTTCCCGAAGTCTCATCTCAAGGTTGTCAAAAAACTGATTTCATTTGCGACCAAAGAATCGGAAGTTTTTTACATCACAGGCAATCACGATGAAGCATTCCGGAATTTCACCGATTTTGAATTGGGAAAACTGAAGTTGTGTAACAAACACGTTCTGAAATTGGGCGACAAGAAAGCATGGATTTTTCACGGTGATGTTTTCGATGCGTCGGTTCAACATTCCAAATGGATTGCAAAGTTGGGCGGACAAGGTTACGATTTGCTTATTGCCATCAACAATCTCGTGAATTGGTTTCTTGAGAAAATTGGTAGAGAGAAATATTCATTCTCAAAAAAGATTAAAAATAATGTCAAAAAAGCCGTGAAATATATCGGCGATTTTGAACTGACGGCTTCGGAACTGGCAATAGAAAATAACTTCGATTATGTTATTTGCGGCCACATTCATCAACCTCAAATCCGAGAAGTGATTGGCAAAAAAGGAAAATGTACTTATCTGAATTCCGGCGATTGGGTGGAAAATCTATCCGCTTTGGAATATCAAAATGGTGAATGGAAACTCTTTGTCTATGAAAATGAAAAACATACTCTAACTGATGAGGAACCAGAAGAATTAAAAGAAATGAATAGTGAGGAACTGATGAAAATCGTGACTCAAATTATATAAAAAAACACAAATTAATGAAAGTATTATACGCCTTCCAAGGCACTGGAAACGGACATCTCGCAAGAGCTCAGGAAATCATTCCAATCCTCAAAAAACACGCATTGGTAGACACTTTGATTAGCGGACATCAGACGCAATTGAAGTCAGATTTTGATATCGATTACCGTTTCAAAGGCGTGTCTTTACTTTATAATAAAACAGGCGGATTGTCTTATAAAAAGACGTTTCTGGAAAACAATTTTTGCAAAGCGGCGAAGGTTATCAAAGATTTGGATTTGTCTGCTTATGATTTGATTATCAATGATTTTGAACCATTGACAGGTTGGGCGGCGAAACTGAAGAATCTTCCAATTGTGGAACTCAGTCATCAGGCTTCTTTGACTTTTAAAGAGACACCGAAACCTGAGAAGAAAGATTGGTTGGGAAGTTTGATTTTGAATAGTTATGTGCCGTGCAAAAAGAAAATCGGTTTCCATTTTGAGAACTATAATTCACACATCAAAAAGCCTGTTATCAGGCAAAAAATCCGCAATCTGAATCCAACAAATCAAGGACATTATCTGGTTTATCTTCCAAGTTTTTCGGATGAAGTGATTACTAATTTCCTAACGAGAATTGATGTTCAGTGGAAGGTTTTTTCCAAATATGCGAAACAAATTCAGAAGTTCAATAATGTGGAGATTTTCCCGATTGATGAGAAGAAGTATCTTGAAATGTTTGAATCTTGCGAAGGAATCCTTTGTAACGCCGGCTTCGAAACACCTGCGGAAGCCATGTTTATGGATAAAAAACTATACGTAATCCCAATAGAAAATCAGTACGAACAGGAATGTAATGCTTTTGCGCTCGACAAAATGGGCGTTGCCAATTCGGCCAAGTTGGATTCGACAAAAATCAGAAACTGGATTAATTCTGAGAATTTGATTGAGGTCAATTATCCGGATAATATTGAAAGTATTTTGACGAAAGAGGTTTTGTATTAAGATTTACTGCCACCAATTTTATTGAATTTAAAAATCAAAGTCAGCATAAAATAACGTCTCAAAATCAATTCTTCCTTATCTTCCACATAATTGTCGCCAATCGTTCGTGTGATATTTTGACGCTGATTCAGCAAATCATAAACTTTGAATTTCAGCATCATCTGCTTCTTATAAAACTGATAAGTCAGACTTGAATTCCAGAAATAAGAAGCTCGGTTGAATCCTGCAGAAATGTTCGAATTGTTCGCGTACCGGAAGTCATTTTCCCAGAAAAGGTCTTTCTTCAGGAAATAATTGGTTGTTCCAATATTGACCGTTTGGTTGGCAATTTTCGTTTTATCAAGACTGTAATTGGTGTAATGCGAATAGGAATAATTGATTCCGAATGACGAACGAACATCCATAATATCTTTCCAATTGAGCGTCACATTCAATCTCGGAAAAACGGTGTAAACATCATTTGTAAACATTGTTCCATCTACGAACCCTTTTCTATAGCTGTAACTTGTGGAGAAAGTTGGCGCAATTCTCAAACGGTTCCCGTTCCATTTGTAGCTTTTTGAAAACGACGTGTTGAAGTTTGCACGCTTGTTTCCACTGATATTTACGAATGTGCTAAACTGTTTTCCAGACGCAACATCAAAATTAGAAAAATCTACAATATCATTATTAGTATAACTGAAATTCATCGTAGCGAAAAAGTTAATTCCTCTCGCAACGTCATTAGAATTATAATTAATATTTGTAGAGTTTTGCCAAGTACTTTTCAAATTTTCATTTCCTTGGACGATACTTAATGGATTTGAAATGTCAATAAACGGATTTAGTTCCATTGCCGCCGGAATTATGTAATTGGCGTTGTTCGTAATTCTCAGGCTCTTGCTTTTCGTGAATTTATATTGAAAAATCAAACTATATTCGGGAAGCACAAAATTCTTTTTGAGCGGAATATTTTCGTGATTGTAAATGGAATTAAGGTCAAGCTTTGAATAATTAAGATTCGCACCAGCACGGAAAGTCAGTTTTTCTTTATTGAGGTTATAATTGATTTCAGTATTCAGGAAATCATTATTTTGATTTAATGTATTAGATAATAGTGAATTATAATTTGAATATTGATTTGAATCGGTATCAAAATCATTCACGATTCTTTCATTACTCAAATCTTGGTGGTCAAAATTCATTTCCAAAGAAACCGTCGCTGAGTCAGAAATCGGTTCAAAATATTTAAAATCGGCTCCAAACGTATTTCTGGAATTTTTGGTTTGAGAAAACTGATTTCTATAATCATTATCTTCCGGCGTTTGGAAAAATAAAGTTTCCTGAAGATTGTAATTCCGGTTCACACTTTGCGCAAATGTATTATTGATGGACGCCGAAAGTGACCGTCTTTCATTTTTGAATCGCCTCGTCAAACCAATCGTCGGACTGAAGTTGTTATTCTCAGAATTTCCTCTCACAGAACTTTTGCTGCTGTTAAGATTCTCGTCATCTCTCAACGTAAAAGTATTACTGTCGCTAACATTATCAACCGAAGTATTTGCAAAATTGGCAGAAATCGTAACGTCTGTCAGCGAATCAATTTTAATATTGGCGTCCGAACTCGCATTGAATTTCCGCGTGTCAGAATTCCCATTTCGTTCCGAGTTTTTATCTAATTTATAATCCGGCAGAAAAGTGGTCCTCGAGGTTTTGGAATACGTTTCCAGGTTGCTGTCATTGTATTGCAGACTGAGTTTTTCCAAGTCCAGTTTGTCACCGATTTTATCTGCATAATTAATTCCAATAATCGAAGTTCGCATAATTCCCGTGTTGACGGCACGACCATTCACAGCAGAATTTTTACTCTTGGTTCCGCTGTCAAAAAAACTATCGACGGAAAATCCTGTTGTGTTGATATTGTTGGAAGCCGCAATCAAAGCGATATTTCTGTCCTTTTGGAATCTCGTCATAAAAAGATTGCCTTCATAACGTTTGTTGCTTCCGTAGCCGAGACTCAGATTGTTGAGATTTCCTTTGTTATTTTTTTCATCAATGTTGAAGTTGACTGTCATACTATCGGATTTCGGCGTTCTTCCGGTGAATTCTTCTTCCTTGGTTTTCGACGTTGTGAATTGGATTTTCTTGATGATATCTGCCGGAAAAGTCTGTAAAGCGATTGTTCCGTCCTTATTGAAAAATGGTTTTCCGTTGATGAGAATTTTGTTGACAGGTTTCCCATTGATGGTAATTTTTCCGTCTTCATCAGTTTCTACACCTGGAATTTCTTTTAGTAATTCATCAATTTTCGCATCAGGTTTTACTTTCAGATAAGATGCTGTGTATTCAACAGTGTCTTTTTTGATTTTGACAGGCGAAACTGTAATCTGAACTTCTTCGATATTCGTCACCAGATCTTTTATCAATTTAATATTCCCAAGATTTTCATCTTTATTAATGATATCGAATTTTTTAGAATAAGTTCTGAGTTTATCGCCTGAGATTTGAAGAAAAGAAGGTTCTTTTTGTTGAGGAATTTTGATTTCGAAACTTCCGTTTTTATTGGTTCCGGTAAAGTTGATGATGGAGGAATCTTTTTGTTTGATGAGAGAAACTGTTGCGTTTTCTATCGGATTATTAGTGTCATCATTTACTTTCCCACTGATGCTGTAGGTTTGGGCGTTCAGTCTTAAAATTATAAAAATAAAAAGGAAACAAAATTTCTTCATTCAGGTAGTTTAGTGAAAGTTATATGATAATTAGTTGTTGGGAGTTAGATCGAAAATACAAGAATTGTTAAATCCTAAAATAATATTTTTTCCAACTGGCAAATATAATGTTAGATTTTTAAGGATCTGGACTTTCATTGCCAATACATTTCAGAAAATACATTTTTCAAGTTGGAATAGTACACTTCAAAGTTTAATTGTCTTCTTTTAATAATATCAATCGTGATTTCAGAAAACTTTCCATAACTTTAAGCTTCCAATCAAAAACTTTGAACTCCAATGAAATTCGGACAAGTTGCAGATCCTTCGCAGATAGATTTTACATTGCCAAAAGACCATCCTCAGACCAAATTTATTCTCGAGCAGAATAAAAAAGGGCTTGATAATATCTCCATCGGCTGTGCAAAGTGGAACAAGACGGATCTCAAAGGTTTTTATCCAAAAGGAACAAAAGATGAGTTGACTTATTATTCCACGCAGTTCAATTCGATTGAGTTGAATGCCACATTTTACGGAATGCCAACTGCGGAACAAGTTCAAACCTGGAAGGAGAAAACGCCGAAAGATTTCAAATTCTTTCCGAAAATTACCAACACTGTTTCCCATTTCCGGAGATTATTAAATATCACAGATGTTGTCACGCAATTCGCTTCGGCAGTTCTTAATTTCGATGAAAAGTTGGGAATGGTTTTTCTTCAGCTTCACGATAATTTTAAACCGAAAGATTATGAGCGATTGGAGAAATTTGTAAAAGATTGGCCAAAAGAAGTTCCATTAGCAATTGAACTCAGAAATACGAAATGGTTTACGGACGAAGAAGTTTTCAACACCGTTTGTGAATTATTCGAAATGAATCAAATCACCAATATCATTGTTGATACTGCTGGAAGACGAGATATGCTCCATATGAGACTCACCACACCAAATGCTTTTATCCGATACGTTGGTGCCAACGCAGACAGCGATTATGAAAGATTGGAAGACTGGCTGAAACGATTGACCAAATGGAAGAAAGAAGGACTTCAAAACCTGTATTTCTTCGTGCATCAAAATATTGAGAAAGCTTCGCCACTTTTATCAGCACATTTGATTGAGAAAATGAATGAAGAATGGAAAACGGATATTCACGTTCCTACAATGGCAGACGGTCAGCCTACTTTATTTTAAATAAAATCAAATAATAACCTATTATTTTTAAAAATTGTTTTAACATATTTCTTTTTTCGTCGCATATAGTTTGAGTATTGCTTGAAAAATAAAATGAAACATTTCTACACTTTGATCCTGGCTTTCGTAAGTCTATTCCATTATGCTCAAATTACTGATCCGCAAATCCTTGTTGGCAGAGATTGGCGTTTATTCAAAATTACTTCAGGCTCAACCGAATATCTGCCACCGACAACTGTGCCCATTCTACAATCCCAAATGCTTTATAGTAATGAGAAATATTATTTCTATCCAAGATATTACAATGCAGGAACCTGCTATATGACTTTCACGAGCAATGAAAATTCTTTTACTTATCAATACAGCCAGTTTCCGTTCATCTATGACGGCGAAAACAGTGAAGCTGTGAATGCTTATGATGTCAGAATGTTAGATTTCTATAGACTTTATGTAGGGCAAAAATACAGCTACGACTATTCAAAAAGTAATAATATAGAATATTTGACCATTACAAATCCAGCGGGAGACAAAATGTATTTTAGAAATACAAATCTGCTGTCTACATCGGAAATTGGAAAACAAACTTATCAAGTATATCCAAATCCGGTACAAAATATCCTGAATATTCAAGGGCAGGAAAAGATTAATTCAGTTACCATTATTGATGTTTCAGGAAAGATTGTCAAGGAGCAGAAATCTAATAATGATACAGATAAAATCAATCTTGAAAATCTAACATCAGGAACTTACTATCTCAAAATTAATGATAATAAAGCGCAGAAGATTATTAAACAATAATAAAAGCAAAAGCCGGAACGATTAAGAGTCCGGCTTTTTTTATTGTTAAAATTGACTTTGTTCTTAAGCCAAAAACTTCAGCTCTTTATCCTTAAAATTATTTTTTTCAACCAACTTATGCATCGCTTTCATCGTTTTCTTACGAAGTTTTGCAAGGATGCGGACGTTTTTGTCCTCGCTGTAATCAAAGATATTGTCTTCGAAGGAAAAGACATCACCTTTTTTGAAACTGATGTTGTTTTCTTTCAGCTCTTTCAGAAGCATCAGGTTGGTCATTACTTTCAGAGAAGTGCTTTCGGCAGCTTCCATATATTTCAAAGATTTAAGGAGTTCTTTTTTATATTTTTTCTTAGAATTCATATTGTAGATATTTATTATTTTTCAAAGGTCAATGTTATCGCTTGATACTAATTGGGGGTTTAACTTCCAATACAAAGCGATTTTATTATATAAATGTTAATTGGCGAAAGTTATAAAAATATCTTCAGAATTTCTTATTTTTGGCAAAAATAAATCTAAAATGCAAGATCCGATTTTCGACCTTATTGAAAAAGAAAGACAAAGACAAACCCACGGAATAGAACTCATTGCTTCGGAAAATTTTGTTTCCGAAAATGTGATGAAAGCGATGGGAAGTGTACTCACAAACAAATATGCAGAAGGCTATCCGGGCAAACGTTATTATGGCGGTTGCGAAGTGGTAGATGAGGTAGAAAATCTGGCGATCGACAGAGCAAAAGAACTTTTCGGGGTAGATTATGTGAATGTGCAACCACATTCCGGTTCTCAGGCGAATGCTGCTATTTACCTTTCTATCCTGAAACCGGGTGACAAAGTGATGGGAATGGATTTGTCTATGGGCGGACATCTCACGCACGGTTCTGCGGTTAACTTTTCTGGAATCCAGTATCAGGTTTGTTCTTACGGCGTGCAGAGAGAAACCGGTTTGATTGATTATGATCAAATGAGAGAAGTAGCTCTTCGTGAAAAGCCAAAAATGCTTATTGCAGGGTTTTCAGCTTACTCCAGAGATTTGGATTATGCAAAATTCCGTGAAGTGGCAGATGAGATTGGCGCCACACTTTGGGCGGATATTGCACATCCGGCCGGTTTGGTTGCAAAAGGTTTGCTTAATGATCCTTTCGCACATTGCCACGTTGTTACAACTACTACTCACAAGACTTTGAGAGGTCCAAGAGGCGGAATGATTATGATGGGTAAGGATTTTGAAAATACTTATGGACATAAAACACCAAAAGGCGAAACAAAATTAATGAGCGCAGTTCTGGACAGCGCAGTTTTCCCAGGAATTCAGGGTGGTCCTTTGGAACATGTGATTGGAGCGAAAGCGGTTGCATTTGCAGAAGCAATTGATTCGAAATTCGAGGTTTATGCTAAGCAAGTTAAAGCTAACGCTCAAGCTTTGTCTAAAGCAATGGTAGATAATGGTTTCGAAATCGTAAGTGGAGGAACGGATAATCACTTGATGCTGATTGATCTTCGTAATAAAAACGTAAACGGAAAAGAAACTGAGAAAGCATTGGTAAAAGCAGATATCACTTGCAATAAGAATATGGTTCCGTTTGATGACAAATCGCCATTTACAACTTCCGGGATTCGTCTCGGGACTGCTGCCATCACGACAAGAGGTTTGAAGGAAAACGATATGGAAACTATTGCAAATCTTATTTCTGAAGTTGTTGACAATATTCAAAATGAGGAGGTTTTGGGTTCTGTTAAAAAGAAAGTTAACCAATTAATGGAAGGTCACGCTCTTTTCAATTATTAATAAAATCAAACTATAATAATGTAAAGAATGGACAATTCGTTCATTCTTTTTTATTTGAATCCGATGGAGAAAAAATCTTATACTTTTGATGAGATCAAGCAAAAAATGGTAAACTATTGCGTTTACCAAGACAGATGTCACGCTGAAGTGGAGCAGAAGATGAGAGATTTTCTGTTGATTCCGGAAGCGAAGGATGAGATTTTTTTGTATTTGATTAAGGAAAATTATCTTAATGAAGAGCGTTTTACGAGAAGTTACATCCGAGGGAAATTCTATATCAAACATTGGGGAAGGAATAAAATCAAGATGAATCTGAAGCAAAAAGGCATCAATGAAAAACTGATTGCGAGTAGTATGGATGAAATTGACGATTCTGACTATGAAAAAGCGCTTATCAAACTTTATCAAAATTATTTTTCTACTCAAAAAGGGCTGAAAGATTACCAGAAAAAAAGCAAAACAATAAGGCATCTTTTGTCTAAAGGTTATGAGTATGACGTTGTTGTAGAGATTTTAAAAGATGAATTAAATCCAACATTAAATTAAATTAATATAAAATATACATAGTGATATTGAAAATAATTTCTTAAAATAAATAAAAAATTCTTAATTTCGTCCCAAATTTGAAGAACTACATTTCATGAAAAAACTAATTATTATATATTCTCTTTTGATATTTGGAGTAGCAAATGCACAGTTTATTAAATATGGTATTACAGGAAATTTCCATAAGACCTCTATTGTGGGAATCCACGATCGGTCAAAAGGGATATTTGGCGCTAACATAGGTATTTTTGCAGATATAGCATTGGTGCCGAATGATATTTATGATTCTGCCTGGCTTTATTTTACGCCGCAGTTAGAGTTTGCTATGCAAGGAGAAAATGCAGAGATCCCTAAAATGGAAAAACAGCAATTTCATAATAATTATATTGGATTGCCTTTATATATAAAATATTTCATGAGAAACCAAGGTTACAAAGGTGATATATACTTTATGGCTGGTCCAAGATTAGAATTTTTGATGTCAGATAAAAGATCTGGTCCACCCTCATACACAGAACTTCAGGAACAAAAAATTGAAAGTTTCGGTTATGGTGTCTCTGTGGGAGTTGGAGTTAAAGTTGAAGAAAAGTGGGATGTGTTTATCCGATTTGACAGAGGTTTTTCAAAAATTTATCCGGATTATACAAAATATACAACTTATAACAGAATGTTAGGTATTGGTATTAGTTATTATATCGGTAGCATAGATTAATATTTTATAAACTGTAATAGATATTGATTATCTTTGCAGGATTCCAATGAAAAAACCATTATTTTTTTTGCTTATCATATTGTTAGCTTTTTCTTGTAAGCCAAAACAAAATATGATATATATGAGCAACGATAACTTTGAAAAAGAAGTATCACAGGCGCGTTATGAAGGTCTCCGCATTCAGGAGGGTGATGTATTGGAAATAGTGGTGACTGCTTTAGACGATTTGGCTGTTAAGCCTTTTAATAAAACTACAATGCTGAAAACCGGGGACGAAAGTAGTTCAGGAAGTGTTGTTTTAGGTAATAACGAGTATCAGGTTACGTCCGATGGTTATATTTCCTTTCCCGTAGTAGGAAATATTTTCTGCAAAGGAATGACAAAGCAGCAATTGAAGGCTGATCTTGATACGCGCCTTAAACAATATTTGACAGATCCTGTTCTAACTATTCGATTGGTTAATTTTAATATCAGCGTTTTAGGTGATGTAAGGACACCAGGACAGAAAACAAGCAGTACGGAGCGTTTAAATGTCTTTCAAGCCTTAGCTCTTGCTGGTGATATGAATGATTCTGCTAACCGTACTAAGGTTAAGTTGATTCGTTATTCCGAAGAAACAGGTAAGGATATTACCTATGCTTTGGATCTCTCCGAAGCTTCAGTCATTAATTCACAATATTATTATCTGCAGCAAAATGATATTTTATACGTAGAGCCTGATAATAATAAACAAATTGCGGCTAATGCAAATCCGAACCGCGTACTTATGTTACAAGTACTGGGGTCGGCTATAGCTGTAGTTACCCTTATAATTGCAATATCCAAATAAATATGGAGGTTATGGATAGCCAAATGGCTGTTAAAAAAACAAAACTGAATCTTAAGAAAGAGATTCTGAAATACCTGCGTTATTGGTATTGGATTCTGCTAAGCATTGTGGTATTCTTCATTGGTGCAAAAATTTATCTTCGTTATGCTACACCTCAATACCTCTCAAAAACAACATTGCAGTTTCCTCAGACAAATACAAAAGGAAACATTCCGCTCACAGATCTCGCTACATTAGGTAATGGACTTTCAGAAGGTAGTGAATTGCAAGGAGAAACAACTGCCATTCTTTCCAAACCTATTCTTTCAAAGGTAGTTGGTGTTCTTAATTTGAATGTGAGTTTTTTCGGTGTTGGAGCGATAAAAGAAAATGAATTATATACATCATCGCCTTTAGTTGGCAAAATAGTTTCCATTTCTGATGCTCATTTTTCTTCAGCATCTTACACAGTAACATATACTGGTAATGGTATGTATCAATTATCAGAAGGGCCGTTATTAAATGGGAAAAGCACATTTCGCCTTGGAGAGGTTGCAGACCTTCCATTAGGTAAGGTTATATTGAACATCCGACCAGGTAGGAAATCATTTGAAGCCGTAAAGGTGGTTTTTGAAAGTACAAGAAGTATAGTCTCATATCTTGAGAAATCAGTAATAGTCGTATTACCACCAAACAAAGGGCTTTTAATGGAATTAAGTTTGACAGGTGAAGTTCCTGGAAAATCAGAAGATATTCTAAACGTTCTCACAGCACAATATAACGTAGAAGGCGTAAAGGATAGAAATTTAGAGGCTCAGAACACTCAGGATTTTATCAATGGAAGATTAGAAATTATTTCTAATGATCTTTCAGGGATTGAGGGAACAAAAGAAAATTTCAAACGCAGTAATGAGATCACTGATCTTGATACGCAAGCCACTATGGCGCTCACAAATTCCAATGATAATATCAAGCAACTTATAACCTATTCTACACAGTTAGATTTAGTCAATTCTATTTTTGATCTTAGCAATACAGACCGGCTATTACCTTCTAACATGGGTTTGACAAGTGCTACAGAAGGTTATATTGCCCGTTACAACGATATGTTGCTAACGAGGAACAAAACACTTAAGCAGGCGACAGGCCAAAATCCATCGGTAATAATTTTAAATAAAGATATTTCAGAGATTCGTGGATTAATACGCCAAAATTTAATGGAGTCTAAAACTACCTTACAGCTCCAGATTGCACAGCTTCAAGGCCAGCTTAATGCGGATCGTTCAAGGATTTATAAATATCCAACACAAGAGAAAATTTTCCGTGGTATAGAACGTCAGCAAAATCTAAAAGAACAATTATATCTTTATTTGTTGCAGAAAAGAGAGGAGAATGCCATTACCTTGGCAGTTACAGCACCAAAAGCCAAAATCCTTAATCCCGCTTACACAGTTGGTATTGTAAAACCAGATAGACAGCAGATTATTTTAGGTGCACTGCTTGTAGGTTTGCTTTTGCCGTTGGTTATCATATTTGTAAAAAATGCATCAGATACCAAAGTACACACTAGAGAGCAGATCCAGTCACATATTGCAAATGCAACGGTTATAGCAGAAATCCCGGTAAAAGAAGATGACGACTTGGCACTGTTAACGCCAAATGATTTTACAGTTTTTGCAGAGTCATTTAGGATTCTGACCTCTAATCTTAAATTTTTGTTTAGATCCAAAGAAAAACCTCGCTCAGGAGGTGTAATTCTCATAACTTCTTCCATCAAGGGAGAAGGCAAAACAACGATTGCTATGAATACGGCACTTACCTTGGCTGGATCTTCTAAAGTGCTCATTATTGGTGCAGATATTCGTAATCCACAATTGCATCGTTTTGTTAAAGAAAATAAAAGAGGACTGACAGACTATTTGATATCAGATGATGTATCACTGGATTCTTATATTGTAGCATCTGGGTATCATAATAATTTGGATGTCTTATTTAGTGGAGCTATAGCACCAAATCCAAACGACCTATTAGATATGCAGAAATTTGATGATATGATCATTATGCTTAGGGAGACTTATGATTATATTATCTTAGATTCAGCACCAGTAATGTTGGTAAGTGATACATTGCATTTAATGAAAAATTCTGATATCATTCTTTATATTATAAAGTCGAATTATACGGATTACAGAATGTTGGATTTTGCGGAAGAATTCCAAATGTCGCACGAGGTTGATAATATTTCTTTTGTACTCAATAATGTAATGCCTGAAGATAGCCGTTATGGCAATAAATATGGATATGGATATTATTCAGACCCAAAGGGAAGAAAGTAATTTTATCAGTTTTTATCGTTGTTGAAAAGTTAATATGAATATTTTAAATCTTATAGGAAGACAAAAAGAATTGTTTCAAAGTGATATAGAATCTAATGAAAAAGAACTCCGTACAATTGTTTCAAATTCTAAATTTTTAGTAATAGGTGGCGCAGGCTCTATAGGATCTGCCACAACAAAGGAGATATTTAAGCGTCATCCAAAAAAACTTCATATTGTAGACATCAGTGAAAACAATATGGTTGAATTGGTACGTGATATCCGAAGTTCTTTTGGGTACATTGACGGAGATTTCCAAACTTTTGCACTAGATATCGGTTCTATTGAATATGATGCATTTTGGCAAGCAGACGGCGATTATGACTATGTTTTAAACCTTTCTGCATTAAAACATGTAAGAAGCGAAAAAGATCCTTATACTTTAATGAGAATGATTGACGTGAATGTTTTTAATACAGATAAAACGTTGCAACAATCTATAGATAAAGGAGTTAAAAAATATTTCTGCGTCTCAACAGATAAGGCCGCCAATCCAGTGAATATGATGGGCGCATCAAAGCGTATTATGGAAATGTTTTTAATGCGAAAAAGCAAAGAAATAACAATCTCCACTGCACGTTTTGCTAATGTAGCATTTTCCGATGGTTCACTATTACACGGATTTAATAAAAGAATAGAAAAAAAACAACCAATCGTTGCTCCAAATGATATCAAACGTTATTTCGTAATTCCAAAAGAATCTGGCGAACTTTGCTTAATGTCTTGTATCTTCGGTGAGAACAGAGATATTTTCTTTCCAAAACTTAGTGAAAACTTACATTTAATTACTTTTGCTGAAATCGCTGTTAAATATCTTAATGAAATTGGCTACGAACCATATTTATGTAAAGATGAAGATGAAGCCAGGGTTTTAGTTGAAACATTACCCCAAGAAGGAAAATGGCCTTGTTTGTTTACATCAAGCGATACGACGGGAGAAAAAGATTTTGAAGAATTCTTTACCGATAAAGAAACTTTGGATATGGATCGTTTCGAAAATCTAGGTGTGATAAAGAACGAACTGAACATAGAGGAAGATAAACTCAATGCATTCGAAGAAACGATTAAAGAATTAAAGGATGCACGAAAATGGAATAAAGAAGAGATCGTGGATTTATTCTTTAAAATGATTCCTGATTTCGGTCACAAAGAAACAGGGAAATATTTAGATTCTAAAATGTAATCATGGATAACATTCAAAATATGGTCTCTTTTGTAAGAGATCATTTTAATACAGATAAGTTCATTCCGCTTCATGAACCACGTTTCAGAGGCAACGAAAAAAAATATGTGACAGATACAATTGATTCTACATTTGTATCTTCAGTAGGAGCATTTGTCGATCAATTTGAAAACATGATGCAGGATATTACTGGTGCAGAAAAAGCAATTGCAGTAGTAAATGGTTCGGCATCTCTTCAGGTTGCTTTAAGACTCGCAGGTGTCAAGAAAAATGAAGAGGTAATTACACAAGCACTTACATTTATTGCGACTGCCAATGCAATCGCTTATAATAATGCAATTCCTGTTTTCATTGATGTAGATTTGGATACGATGGGACTTTCTTCTAAAGCACTTGAAGATTTTTTGGAGGAGTTTGGTGAATTACGAGAAGATGGCTGTTATAATAAATCTACCGGAAGGCGTATTGCTGCTTGTATGCCAATGCACACCTTCGGATTTCCGGTTCATTTAGATGAATTAATGGTTGTTTGTGACAAATGGCAAATTCCGTTAGTAGAAGACGCTGCCGAATCTCTGGGAAGTTTTTATAAAGGCAAACACACTGGAACCATTGGATTGATCAGTGGATTTTCATTCAACGGAAACAAAGTCGTAACCAGCGGAGGAGGCGGAGCAATTATTACCAATAATATTGAATTGGGAACCCAAGCAAAATATCTTACCACAACTGCAAAAAGACCTCATCCTTATGAATTCTTTCACGATGAGCTGGGATATAATTTCAGAATGCCTAATTTGAATGCGGCTCTGGTTTGTGCTCAACTAGAATCATTAAATGGATTTCTTGCAGATAAAAGAATTTTGGCGGATAAATATGCTGAACTTTTTAAAGCGTCAGGAATCAAATTCAGACAGGAAACACCTGATACCAAAGCAAATTACTGGTTGATGTGTGTCGAACTTAATAATAAAGCAGAAAGAGAAGATTTTTTAAAAAACACAAACGATCAAGGCGTGATGACGCGTCCGATTTGGAACTTGATGTACCGCTTGCCAATGTATGTACATTGTCAGCGTGATTCACAAAAAAATGCCGAATTTTTAGAAGAAAGAATCGTAAATATACCAAGTAGTGCGAGATAAAAATTCTATAGCAGTAATTGGCTATTCCGGGCATTCTTTTGTTGTTTTAGATGCAGCAAAACAAATGGGTTTGGATATACAATATTATTGTGAAAGGAAGCAATCTCTATACAATCCTTTTGAGATCAGTTATTTGGGAGATGAAGGAAGTGATTCTTTTGACTGGGACTCGGTTAATGAATTTGTTTTAGGAATAGGAGATAACAAAATTCGTCAGAAAGTAGCAGATTTAATTTTATCTAAAAAAAAGACGTTATTAAATATTATTCATCCAAAGTCAATATTAAGTGATTATGCGACATTTGGGACAGGGAACTTCATTGGTGCAAATGTTACCGTTAATGCTTTTGCAAAAATTGCGGACAATTGCATTTTAAATACCGGATGTATCGTTGAACACGAATGCATTATTGAAGGGGGAGTACACATTGCTCCAGGTGCAGTTTTAACAGGAAATGTGTCTGTAGGTGAGAATTCTTTTATAGGAGCTAATTCTGTTGTAAAACAAAGAATTAATATTGGAAGAGGGGTGACAATTGGAGCCGGAAGTGTTGTGATTAATGATATTCCTGACAATGAAATTTGGGCAGGAAATCCCTCAAAAAAACTAAAGTAAATTAAAAGAAATGGAAAAAGTTTTAATCATTGCCGAAGCTGGTGTTAATCATAATGGAAGTTTGGATAATGCTTTTAAACTGATTGATGCAGCAGTGGATGCCGGTGTGGATTATGTAAAATTTCAAACATTTAAATCTGAAAATTTAGTTGCTAAATCTGCCAAAAAAGCAGATTATCAAATTCAAAATACCGGAAATTCAACAGATTCTCAATATGAAATGTTGAAGAAACTAGAACTTTCTCACGAGAATCACGAATTATTAATTGACTACTGCCAACAGAAAAATATAAAATTCTTTTCAACCGCTTTTGATTTAGAATCTTTACAATATTTAAAAGAAATAGGTTTGGATTTGGTGAAAATTCCTTCGGGAGAAATTACCAATCTTCCCTATTTGAGAAAAGCGGCACTGCTGTTTAGAAAAGTTATTCTTTCTACCGGAATGTGTACGATGGAAGATATAGAGGCGGCAATCAATGTTTTTTTAGCGGAAGGCATCTCAAAAGAGGACATCACCATTCTTCATTGCAATACAGAATATCCAACGCCGATGATTGATGTGAATCTTAAAGCGATGCTTTCTATCCAGCAGGAATTCGGGACAGAAATTGGATACTCGGATCATACATTAGGGATAGAAGTTCCTGTTGCTGCAGTTGCTTTAGGTGCTTCTGTCATAGAAAAACATTTTACTTTAGATAATTCTATGGAGGGTCCGGATCATGCAGCATCTTTGGAACCAGATCAGTTAAAAGAAATGGTAAAAGCCATTCGTAATATTGAACAGGCAATTTCCGGCGATGGAATTAAAAAGCCAAGTGCTTCGGAAATGAAAAATATAGAAATTGCACGCAAGAGCATCGTAGCTTCAAAGTCAATTGGAAAGGGAGAAATATTCACGGATGAAAATCTCACAATCAAAAGACCCGGAACTGGAATTTCTCCAATGAGATGGGATGAGGTGATTGGAAAGCAGGCAGACAGAGAATATAAAGGAGATGAATTAATTCAATTGTAAAATGAAAATTTGTGTAGCAACAGGAACGCGGGCTGAATATGGTTTATTAAAACCACTAATGACCGCGATAAAGAACGAACCAGATTGGCAGTTACAGATCCTGGTAACTGGAGCGCATCTTTCACCTGAATTTGGATTAACATATGCTGAAATCGAAAAAGATGGATTCGGTATTGATAGAAAAGTCGAAATGCTTTTATCATCAGATACAGCTTCTTCAATTGTAAAATCAATGGGATTAGGAATGATTGGGTTTTCTGATGCTTTGCAGGATTTAAATCCGGATCTTTTGGTTATCCTAGGTGATCGTTACGAAATGCTTGCGTTAGCTTCTTCAGCTTTGATTTTTACAATTCCAATGGTGCATATTCATGGTGGTGAAATTACTGAAGGCGCTTATGATGATGCCATTCGTCATTCAATTACGAAAATGAGCAATCTTCATTTTGCTTCAACCGAAGAATATAAAAACAGGATAGTACAACTAGGAGAAAATCCGGAATTTGTACATAATGTAGGCGCAATTGGGTTGGATAGTGTAAAGAATTTACCTTTACTGAATAAAGATGAACTTGAAAAACAATTAGAATTTAAATTCCGGAAATATAATTATCAGGTAACTTTTCATCCTACAACTTTAGATAAAGATTCACCGGAAAACCAGTTTCAGATTCTGTTGAATGCAATAGACAAACAGACTGATAGTTTTTTTATTTTTACAAAAGCTAATGCAGATACAGGTGGTCGGATTATTAATAAAATGATTGATGATTATGTCTCGAAAAATCCCGACAAAGCAAAAGCTTTTTCGTCATTAGGAAATTTGAGATTTTTATCCTTAGTTAAATATTGCGATGCGGCTATTGGAAACAGTTCCAGCGGAATTTTAGAAGTTCCTTCACTTAAAACAGCGACCATTAATATCGGTGACAGGCAAAAAGGACGAATCCAGGCAGAAAGTATTATTAATACAAATGTATCCGAGATAGAAATTTTAAACGCTCTTGATAATGTAAAATCGGGGGAATTCAAAAGCATTCTTGAACATTCGGTAAACCCTTATGGAACGGGCGAAACTACACAGAAAATAATGAATGAATTAAGAAAAATAAATTTAGAAGATTTCAGTACAAAACAATTTCATGATTCAAACAACTAAATATGGATTCATTTAAAGAACATCTAATTCTAAAAAGCCAAAGCGTCCGCGATGCCCTTATTCATCTTGATAAGCTCGCTTCCGACGCCATTTTATTTGTTGTAGATGAAGAAAACAGGCTTTTGGGTTCTCTTACAGACGGTGATTTGAGAAGAGGTTTTATTCGGGGTTTAGGTTTTGAGGATTCTATTACGGATTTCATTCAGCCTGATCCAAAATTTATTTATGAAAAAGATTTTAATCAGGAAAAACTAAAGAGTTTTAAAGAAAACCTGATCAAAATTATTCCAATTCTGAATATTGATAAGCAGATCGTAGATGTTTTGAATTTTAGATTCAGAACCACGCTGCTTCCTTTGGATGCCGTGCTTATGGCAGGTGGAGAAGGAAAAAGACTGCGCCCATTAACAGAAAATACACCGAAACCTCTACTTAAAGTTGGAGAAAAACCTATTATTGAATATAATATTGATAGACTTGCTAATGTAGGAATCGAAAATATGTACTTAAGTATCAATTATTTAGGTGAGCAATTGGAAGCGTATTTCGGGGATGGGAGTTCAAAGAATATTAAGATTGATTATCTTCGAGAGCAAAAGCCCTTAGGAACAATTGGTTCGGTTTTATTGGTAGAAGAATTTCAACACGACGACATTCTTGTAATGAATAGCGATTTGCTTACAAACATCGATTTTGCTGATTTTTATAAAACCTTTAAAGATTCAAATGCAGATATGGCAGTTGCAGCAACTTCTTATCACGTTGATGTACCATACGCTGTATTGGAAACGGATGATAACCAAAATGTAAAGACACTTAAAGAGAAGCCAAGATATACCTATTTTTCAAATGCAGGGATTTACATTATAAAGAAAAAGCTCTTGAGTATGATTCCAGAAGGAGAGTTCTATGACATCACGGATTTGATGGAAAAAGTAATTGAAATGGACCAGAAGCTTGTGACATATCCTATTAATGGCTATTGGCTGGATATTGGAAAACACGAGGATTTCAAAAAAGCACAGGAAGATATTAAACATATTAAATTGTAATAATGAGGAATATATTAATTACAATCTGCGCTAGAGGAGGATCAAAAGGAATACCAGGCAAGAATATAAAAATATTGAATGGTCAACCATTAATTTACTATTCAATAAAAGTTGCGGAAGCGTTTTCAAAAGAAACGGGTAATACAGATATTGTTCTGTCGACAGACGATCTGGAAATAAAAAAAACAGTTGAAGGAATTTCTACAGAAATTGATGCCGACTATGTTCGCCCGGATTTTTTGGCCAATGATACTGCAGGCAAATTAGATGCTATTGTTGATGCGAAAATTTACGCAGAAAAAAAGAACAATATACTTTATGATTACGTCATCGATTTGGATGTAACATCACCCTTGCGGGACCTGAAAGACTTACAAAACGCAATGCAGTTAATAGAACAAAATCAGGATGCTCTTAATCTGTTTTCGGTAAGTCCGGCTAATAGGAATCCGTATTTCAATATGGTAGAAGAGAATCAAAGCGGTTTCTATGAATTATGTAAGAAAGGAGAATTCTTGACTCGGCAATCAGCTCCAAGAGTTTTTGATATGAATGCATCATTTTACATATTCAAAAATAAATTCTTTGCCGAGAACTATAAGACAGTAATCACAGATAAAAGTTTGATTTATGAGGTTCCTCATCTTTGTTTTGACTTAGACCACCAGATTGATTTTGAGTTTATGTCTTTTTTGTTAGAAAACGACAAATTGAATTTTGATTTCAATTACTAATACTGGATGAAGATAGTTATAATAGGATTAGGATCCATCGCAAAAAAACACATTGATGCTATTTATCAATTAAACAAATCTGCCCGGATTTATGCTTTGCGGAGTAATCCTAATAGTAAAAGTGAGATGGAAGGCGTCATTGATATCTATAATCTGAATGAGATCAATATGTCTGAAATAGATTTTGTATTAATATCAAACCCAACAGCTAAACATTTTAAAACAATAAAGCAATTATCTGATTATAATAAGCCTTTATTTATAGAAAAACCATTGTTTTCTGAAATAAATGAAGAAACAGAAATGCTGGTAAACGAAATTGAAAGAAGACAATTTTCAACTTATGTGGCCTGCAATTTAAGGTTTTTGGAATCTTTAAATGAGCTGAAAAATCTACTAAAAAACAAGAGGATAAACGAAGTAAATGTTTACTGCGGATCCTACCTTCCAGATTGGAGACCCAAAGTAAATTTCAGAAAAGTTTACAGTGCAAACAAAGAAATGGGTGGTGGAGTTCATATTGATTTGATCCATGAGCTGGATTATGTGTATTGGCTTTTTGGAAATCCAAATGAAACGCATTCATTTTTCTCGAACAATTCTTCTTTGGAGATTTCTGCCTATGACTATGCAAATTACTTGTGGAATTATGAAGAATTTTCCGCGTCGATCATTTTAAATTATTATAGAAAAGAGAAGAAACGATCAATAGAGGTAGTAACAGATTCAGGGATCTATTTGGTAGACCTTTTGAAAAACGCAATTGAACTTGATAATAAATGTATCTTTGCTTCTGAACAGAAAATTGCTGATACTTATTACAATCAGATGGCGTTTTTTGTTGAAAATATTTTAAAAAATAACGAAAAATTTAATACAATCGGAGATGCAAATACGGTTTTGAGACTATGTATGAAAGATTAAAAGATAGAGTAATTATTCTTACCGGAGCAGGTGGTTTAATTGGAAGAGAATCATTACAGCACCTAGTAAAAAATGGTGCTAAAGTAGTTGCGGTAGATGTGAAAAGTTTCGATTGTGAAGCTGCTGTGTTCTTAACAAACGATGTTACCAAAAAACACGAAATAGACCAACTCTTGACAACTGTTCTGGAGAACTTTGGCAGAATAGACGGTCTTGTCAATTTGGCATATCCCAGAACTGCAGACTGGGGAACTAAGTTTGAAGATATTCCTTATGAATCTTGGGCAAAAAATGTAGATATGCAGCTAAATGCAGTTTTTTACATTTGCCAGAAAACAATAGAAATCATGAAGAAACAAAACTCAGGATCTATAGTAAACATTGCATCAATATATGGTGTTGTAGGAAATGATTTCACTTTGTATGAAGAGTACGGAGGAACATCGCCGGCAGCATATTCTGCAATCAAAGGAGGCGTTATCAATTTTTCCCGTTACTTGGCGTCTTATAACGGCAAATATAATATTAGAGTAAATTGCGTGTCTCCTGGTGGAGTTTTGGATGAAAAAAATCAAAATCCTTCATTTATTAAAAAATATAGTGAAAAATCACCGATGAAAAGATTAGGAAATCCGGAAGAAATAGCACCTGCCATTTCTTTCTTGCTTTCAGACGATGCTTCTTTTATTACAGGTCACAATCTAATGGTCGATGGAGGCTGGACAGCAATATAAAAATTAATAAATTCTATTTTCAATGAAAATTTTAGTAACAGGTGCAGCGGGTTTTATAGGTTATCATCTTTGTCTTGACTTAATCAGCAAAGGTCATACGGTAGTTGGTTTGGATAGTATAAACAGTTATTACGATGTAACGTTAAAATATGCAAGATTAAACAATTTAGGAATAAAAGACGGAGCTGATTTACAAATCAATAAAAGCTATCAAAGCACTTCTTTTCCTTCATTTACCTTTTATAAATCTGATATTACAGACCGGGAATTTCTGAATGAGCTTTTCAGTAATCAGAAGTTTGATGTTGTCTGTAATCTGGCAGCACAAGCAGGAGTTCGATATTCACTAGAAAACCCTTTTGAATATATAAACAGCAATATCCTTGGATTTACAGTAATTCTTGAGTGTTGCAGACATCATAATGTGAACAAATTGGTATATGCAAGCAGTTCAAGTGTTTATGGTCAAAATTCCGAAATACCTTATAATGTTAATCAGAAAGTCGACAGTCCAGTAAGTCTTTATGCAGCTTCTAAAACCAGCAACGAACTCATGGCACATACCTACAGCCATCTTTTCGGGATAAAAACAATTGGTCTTCGGTTTTTCACAGTTTATGGCCCGTGGGGACGACCGGATATGGCCATCTTTCTATTTACCGACGCAATCCTGAAAGGACAACCTCTGAAAGTTTTTAATCAAGGTAAGCTGTCTCGTGATTTTACCTTTATTGATGATATTATTGAAGGTGTACAACGGGTAGTTTTGCAGGAAGCTACAAATGATACTAATCTTTACCAGCTTTATAATATTGGAAATTCTAAACCAGTACAGCTAATGGAATTCATCCAAGCGATTGAAGAAAAAACCGGAAAAATTGCAGAGAAACTAATGCTGCCAATGCAGCCTGGCGATGTATATCAGACCTGGGCAGATATTAAGAGCTTGGAAGATAATTTTGATTATAAACCTAAGACATCTGTAGAGCAGGGAATTGACGAATATGTAAACTGGTTTGAATCATATTACGAAATATAAGATGGAAGGAATAATCATTAACAATCTAAATAATTGCGGCTCATATGTTATTTAATTCACTTTCGTATGCCATATTTTTACCAATAGTATTTACAGTTTACTGGCTGATAGGCAGGAAAAATAATTTGAGGCTTCAGAATATTTTTTTACTACTCTGTTCTTACTTTTTCTATGCATCGTGGGACTGGCGTTTTCTTTTCCTTTTAATTTTTTCTACTGCATTAGATTATTTCTCCGGAATTATTATAGACAGATCTGAGAGTAATAAAATCAGAAAACTTTGGCTTACCATAAGTGTTGGGATTAATTTAGGGTTTCTTGCATATTTTAAATATTTTAATTTTTTCATAGATTCTTTTGCCAACCTACTGCAGAATTTCGGTTTTGAGGCTCATTATAATACGCTTAACATTATATTACCTATTGGAATTTCGTTTTATACTTTCCACGAGTTATCCTATGTTTTTGATATTTATAATAGAAAAACCAAACCTACTTATAATGCTGTAGATTACGCATTGTTTGTAACCTATTTTCCATTGTTGGTAGCAGGTCCTATTGAAAGAGCAACCCACCTATTACCGCAATTAAAAAAACCGCGGGAATTCAGATACGCACAAATAACAGATGGTTTACGACAAATTTTGTGGGGACTGTTTAAAAAGATAGTAATTGCCGACAATTGCGCACAATTTGCAAATATAATCTTTGAAAATCCTGATGCTTATTCAGGAAGTACTTTGCTACTAGGAGCTATATTTTTCACGTTTCAGATCTATGGGGATTTTTCTGGTTATTCAGATATAGCGTTGGGAAGTTCGCGTTTATTAGGTATAGAATTACTAAAAAACTTCAATTTTCCTTATTTCTCAAGAAGTATAGCCGAATTTTGGAGAAGATGGCATATATCATTATCAAGCTGGTTTAAGGATTATCTTTATTTTCCTCTTGGAGGCAGCAGAGGTGGCAATTGGATGAGAATCCGAAATACGATCATTATTTTTCTTGTGAGCGGGTTTTGGCATGGCGCCAATTGGACTTTTATTGTCTGGGGCGGCTTAAACGCTTTATTTATATTACCTTCCATAATTTTTAAAACCAATAGAAAGCATCTTGAAACTGTTGCACAAGGAAAGCTATTTCCCACTTTTAGGGAAATATTACAAATGACAGTCACGTTTTTGGCAACTGTATTTTGTTGGATTTTTTTCCGTTCGCCAACAATTGGTTATGCGGTTGATTATTGCCGGAAAATATTCTCGAAAGATTTCTTCAAACCTTTTTTTCAATATACCGAACTCAGAGACGGAGTTTATATTCTGATGATTGTTTGCTTTTTTATGCTGATAGAATGGATAGGAAGGGAGCGTAATTTTGCCATCGAAAAAATGTTTTTTAAATCACCTTCGTTTATAAGGATTTCATTTTATTATCTTATTATTATTGTGATTTTAATGTATTCCGGTCGTGACGAAGCATTTATTTATTTTCAATTTTAGAAGTGTAGAGATGAAAAAATTATTAATAAAACTACTTATATTTACTCTTCCTTTTATTTTGGCGCTTTCCGTACCATTAGCGACGCTATATAATTATAAAGAAAATTTTGTAGACATAAATCCGGTTCTTAAAGAAAATAAAAAATATCTCATAGGATATGCATATAATGAAAAGAATTATAAATATCTGAAATACAAAGTTTTAGAAAATAGAGAGAAAACAAAGATTTGGGCGTTAGGTTCTTCACGGATTTTGCAGTTCCGCAAAGAAATGTTCCGTGAAAATTTTTATAACGCAGGTTATACGATTACAAACATTAAAGATTATAAAGAATTTTTCAAAACAATTCCGAAAGAGAAGTATCCTGAAGTTTTGCTGATTAATTTGGATCAATGGATGTTTAACAAAAATTTTGATCAGCTCAAAGCGACTCCCAATAAGACACAATGGACTGATGCTTTTACAGAATATCCAAAATATTCTGTTATAGTAGATGTATGGAAAGATGTATTTAACAAAAAATACTCTGTTTTCAATTCCGAAAAAAATGACTTAAAATATGGACTTAATGCCTATGTCAACAATAAAGGATTCAGGAACGATGGAAGTATGTTTTATGGTAAGCAGATAGAAAAGCTTGATAATAAAGATACTTCAGCAGATGATTATGAATATAAAGATACTTTCAAACGAATTGCAAATGGTACGAACCGATTTGAGTATGGGAGTAAATTTAATGATAATACGCTTCAGATATTAGAAGAATTCTTGATCTTTTGCAAAAAAAACAAGATCACTCTTATTGCATTTTTGCCTCCATTTGCGCCTGATGTATTAGATAAGATGGAAAAATCCGGAAACTATAAATATGTTGACCAGATTCAGCCCTCTATCAAGCCATTATTTGAAAAATATGATTCACAGCTATATGATTTTACTAATCCAAAGACTATCGGTATTTCAAACGATGAGTTTCTGGATGGTTTCCATGCCGGGGAAAAAGCATATGGTAAAATTTTAATAGAAATGATAAATCGCAATTCTGCTATTCAAAAGTATATTAATGTTGTACCATTGGAAAATGAGTTGCACAAGACTGGTAATAATTTTCAACTCTTTCCTTACTGATGAGTCTTAAACAAAAAACAATATCGAATGTAAAATGGTCTTTTGTAGAGTCCATGAGCCTTAAAGCAATAGGATTTGTTTTAGGAATTATCCTTGCAAGACTTTTGACTCCTGCTGATTTTGGTTTACTTGCAGTTGTGAATGTATTTTATCTTTTAGTAACCCTTTTTATAGACGGAGGTCTAAAGGAGGCATTAATTCAGAAAAAAGATGCAACGGATACTGATTATTCTACAGTATTCTGGCTTAATCTTTTTATGGGGACTGCTTTATATGCTGTTTTATTTGTAGCAGCTCCATATATTCAAGAATTTTATAAATATGACAACCTTGCATTTTACATACGATTGCAGTCAGTAACTTTAATAATAGAGTCATTTGGTGTTGTTCAAATTGCAAAGGCTACCAAACAATTAGATCTAAAAAAAATTACAAAAGCAAGGATTCCGTCCTCTTTAATTAGTTTTGGTGTTGGGATTTTTTTAGCCTATCATGGTTATGGTATTCTTTCTTTAATTGTTCAGCAGTTGATAAATGCAGGTCTTTATGTGGTTTTTTTGTCGTTGACCGTAAGATATAGGCCTATCTTTGTGTTTGATTTACAAGCTGCTAAACCTTTATATAAATTTGGACTTAAAATTCTAGGTATGTCACTTTTATCACGGTTTTATGTACAAGGACTTAATTTGATATATGCAAAATTCTATAGCCCCCAATTATTAGGTTTAAACAGCAAATCTACTAGTATGCAAGGGATACCGATAGAGATTATTAATACCACTCTAATGAGAGGTGTTTATCCCACTTTCGTAGCATTACAAAACAATGTGCAGAAACTTCGAGAATTATTTTTACTTAATGTTAAATTACTCACGTACTTGATGCTTACAATAAATGGGATATTCTTTTTTAAGGCGTTACAAATTATAAAATTGTTATTAGGTGACAATTGGTTGGAAAGTGTAGTTTACTTAAAAATTGTAGCAGTAGGAAGTCTTATCTCACCTATTACTGTCCAATCACTGAATATTTTTAAAGTAAGGAATCTGTTAAATCGATTTTTGAAAATTGATTTTGCTAATAAAATATTCACATTGAGTTTTGTATTTATACTGGTAAAATATTTGTCTTTTTCTCAACTCCTAATAATTGTGTTGTCCATCAATATACTTTTTTCAATGATTTATTTCAATCTTGTGAGTATTAATTTGAAATTTTCCTTTTTTAAACAAATTTTCTCACTATTTTTTAAGGTAATACTATTTGGAATTGGTGGATTTATTATTGATGTTTTTCTAAAGAATTTTATGATTGATGCAAATATAATCTTCGACCTGATATTATTTATTTTGTGTTACTTAACATTAGCAGCTCTTATCATATTCATCTTTGATAGAAAAAGTCTTCTTCTAATTAAAAGTAAAATTTTGAAATCCAAAGCGTAAATTATGAATATATTACTTCCTATCGAGACGATTAACAGAGAATTTGATTTTAAAATAGTACTATCTTCATTGCTGGCAGGTAATGGTAATCGTGTTTACATTGGACAACACGATTTTTTAATGAAAATCTTACCAAAATTAAGAAATGGTCTTTACATTGGGAAGAATATTTTCCATAAAAGATCAGATATTGAAGACGGAAAAATATATAAGGATTTGAAATCCAAAGGATTTAATATTATTTATCTGCACGAAGAGGGAGCCGTATTTAAAGGGGGCCAGGAGATTTGGAGAAAGACTTTATCAAGACAATACAATTTGGATTTTTTTGATAATAATGATGTTATATGTGACTGGGGAAGTTTCCAAAAAAAATACGACGAAAGCCGATCTAGCACTTTAAAAATAGAGGTAACAGGTCATCCAAGATTTGATTTGTATAAAAAGCAATGGCGGTCATATTTTCAAAAAGAAGTTGAAGAAATTCAAAAAGTACATTCAAAATATGTACTGATCAACGGGAATTATGGTTTGTACAACCACGGTTTGGGATTAGAGTTTGTTTTTTCTGCCAAGGCCGGTTATAATCCTGACGACTGTGCAAACAGAATGGATAAGGTGGATTTTATAACATACTCTGGAAGCCAATGTCTATCGATGGTACAGATCACGCATAGATTATCTATTGAGTACCCAGAAACTAATTTTGTATATAGACCGCATCCATCAGAAAATCAATCTTTTTATAATACAGTTTTTAGAGGAGTTAAAAATATATCTGTTGATCATAAGGGCTCAGTTTCTGCTTGGATCCTAGGGTCGCAAGCAATTATTCATGACGGTTGTACTACAGCTTTAGAAGCTTCTTTAGCAGGGAAGCCAGTAATTAATTATAAACCAGTAGAGAATATTGAAAACGATATTTGGTTACCAAATCAACTGGGGATTCGTTGTGTGTCTTTTCAAGACGTGAAAAATGTCCTTGATAATATTAATCAATATACATTTGATATTGATAAACTGGAAAGCAAAGACCAAGTTAAAGCTTTAATTGACAATTTTGAAAGTAACAGTTACGAAAAGCTTTTATCAATCATTGATAAGAAAATATTGGATAATAAAAATATAAAATCAGATTATCCAACCGATTCCTTTATTGCTATTCAGTATTCAAAGATGAAATCTAAGCAGTATATTTTCAAATTAAAAGATGCCAAATCAAAAAAAGCTTCAGCATACCACAGCCGCAAATTTTATGGATTTGATAAAGTTTATTTAGAAGAGAAAATCAAAACCTTAGAAAAAATGTTGGACAAAAAAGTTGACCTGAAATACCATAACCCATACTTAATAGAAATTAAATGAAAACCCAACCCCTAGTAAGTGTTGTAATTCCAACTTTTCAACGTTCTGAATTTTTAATTCGGGCAATAGATAGTGTTTTGAATCAGTCTTATAAAAATATTGAAGTTATAGTAGTAGATGACAACGACGGTGAGAATGAATATAGAAAATCCAATCAAGAAAACCTAAGCAGATATATTCAGTCAGATAAGATCATATATCTGAAACATAGTCAAAATAAAGGCTTACCTGCTGCAAGAAACACGGGTATCAAGGAATCAAAAGGCAAATTTGTTGCATTTTTGGATGATGATGATGAATGGTTGGAGAAAAAATTGGAAAAACAGATAATGTTATTCGACAAATTGGATGAGAGTTATGGTGTCGTAGGCTCCTTTTGGAAAGTTATTAATGAGTTTGATCATAATGAAAGAATTAGAACAATAAAATACAGGGGTGATTTGTCAAAAATTCTTGCATTGAATCATTTTTGCCCACCAAGCATGGTTATAGTTAAAAGAAAGTATCTAGAAGAGGTAAACTTATTTGACGAAAACTTTAGATGGAGACAGGATGTAGAATTATACTACAGATTGTCCTTTGTTTGTAAATTTGATTTTGTGGAAGAAGTTTTGGTAAACTACTATCAGCACCCAAATGCAATGTCAACCAATTTTGAAAAAAAATTAGATGCTGTCATTAAATATATAGATAAACACGGACTTTCGATTAAACAAAATAAATTACCGTGGAGTGAAATCAATGGATATTTAGGAGAATTATATATGATTAATGGTGCAAAATCAAAAGCCTTAAAGTGTTTGTCTATCTCAATAATGAATCGACCTTTTCATTTATCCAATTACGGAAAACTTATTTATGCAATTTTTTTGAATAAAGATCAATATAAGGAAAAGCGTAATTTTAAATAATGATTCCTAAAAATTGGTAATGTTAGATTTCAAGTGAATTTTGCACATTTTACGTGCAAAATAGAATACTGCAGTAAGTGTTATTAAAATTTATACAGGAAATGAAGTAAATTATTCTGGAAATCTTCAAGAATATTTATAATTTAAAAGTTAAGAGATAGTATGATAATAGCTGAAAATTTTTTTTTATAATGATTGTCTTTTTTTTACCAGACCTAAGAGGGGGCGGAGCAGAAAGAGTAATGCTAAATTTGCTGGAATGTTTTTTAAAACAAGATCAAAATGTAGTTTTGCTATTAGGCAAAAAAAAGGGAGATCTTGTAAATCAAATTCCGGAAAATGTGAAAGTTTATGAACTGAATTCAGGATCTGCACTTAAATCAGTGATTCCGTTTATAAAATTTTGTAAAGTACACCAACCCCAAAAAGTATTTGCATCTTTGGGTTCCAGCTTGGCTACAGCTTTGGCAAAACCTTTTATATCAAAAAAAATACAGATCATAAACAGGCTAGGAAATACCATTGGCGCAGAAAAAAAACTGTTAACATCTGAAATAAAAAAAATGCTATACATTGGCGCTAATAAAATGATAGCAACCTTTTCCGATAAATTAATCTTCCAATGTCACTATATGGCAAAAGATTTTATTAAGGAAACCGGCGTTACACCTAAATCTTATAAAGTAATTTATAATCCCGTAAACACAGTTAAAGTCCAGAAACTTAGTTCAGATAAAATTCTTAAAGATTTTGATTTTGTAGCAGTAGGAAGATTATCACCTCAGAAAGATTACAGTACTTTAATAAAAGCATTTAAAATCCTGAAAGATGCGAATGAAAAATTGCCTGTTCTTAATATTTTAGGAGAAGGCAAATTAAGAGAAGTGCTGGAAAAAGAAATTTTGAATGCGGGTTTAGAAAATAATATTAAAATTTCCGGATTTGTCAGAAATCCTTATAACCTTATGAAACAGGCAGATGCAATTGTCTCTACTTCATTGTTCGAGGGCTTCTCTAATGTTATAGTAGAAGGCTTGTGTTTGGGAACACCTGTTATCGCCTCTGATTGCCCTGGCGCAAATAGCGAAGTAATTACTGAAGGTGTAAATGGGTTTTTGTTTGAAACCGGAGATGCTGAAAGTCTGGCAAAAGTAATTGAAACAAAATGGCAGGAAATTAAAAACCTGAATAGGGATCAGATTGCACAAGATGCTAAAGGAAAATATAATGTTGACCTTATCTTTAATAACTATTCCGAATATATTAATCAATGAAAATTCTTTATCTAACCAAGTACACAAGAATGGCGGGTAGCAGCAGAATGAGAAGCTACCAGTATTTTCCGTATTTGCAAAAAGCGGGATTCCGGATTACAGTCAAACCGTTTTTTGACGATGCCTATCTCAAAGATTTTTATGCTGGCAAAAAGAATATAACCACTGTACTGAAATCATACATCCGTAGGTCTTTTGTATTGCTTTCTTTCGCAAAATATGACAAAATAGTAATTGAAAAAGAAATTTTCCCCTTTTTTCCTGCTATTGCAGAAAAGTTACTGAATATATTAAAGGTTAAATATATTGTTGATTATGATGATGCCATTTTTCATAATTACGACCTTAGTTCCAATCCATTAATTAAGAAATTTCTGGGAAATAAAATTGCAAAAGTGATGCGATACAGCGGAACTGTTGTAGCTGGAAACGAATATCTAGCAGAATATGCTCTTAGGTCCGGAGCGAAAAATGTACAAATTATCCCAACCGTAATTGATTTGGATCGTTATCCAATGAAAGTGAATATTAACACAGAAAAATTTGTTGTAGGTTGGATTGGTACTAAAACTACTTTTGAGAAGCATCTTTTACCTTGCAGGGAATGGATAATGAAATTACAACAAGAAGAGAACATTCATTTCCACATCATTGGCATTACAGAAGAAATGAACTTAGGTCCAAATGTAAAATATGTAAAATGGACGGAAGAGACAGAAGTTTCGGAAATTCTTAAAATGGATATAGGTATCATGCCACTTCAGAATTCTGAATGGGAAAAAGGAAAATGTGCATACAAATTAATTCAGTATGCCGCTTGTGGAATTCCCGGAGTTGCATCTGATGTTGGAATGAACAAAGATGTTTGTATCGATAACGAAACAGGATTCATTGCAACAGATGATAACGAATGGATTGAAAAAATTCTTTTCTTGAAAAACATTGTATATGAAAAAAAAATTATGGGAAGTAATGCAAGAAAATTAGTAGAAAATAAATTTTGTATTCAGGTAACTGCTGAGAAATGGATTAAATTTTTACTTTAACAATGATTTTAGATATCCTATATATTCCCCTGTTTATACTGTTGGCCTTGCAGTTTCCCAAATTATTACTAGATGATAAAGAGTATGAATCTTATCCTGTTCTCAAAAAATTAGTACTTTTTCATTTCCTTTTGGGTATTGCTTATTTCTTTACCACCAACAACGGAGGCGGTGATGCCTGGGGGCATTGGAAAATTGCAAAATCTATGACATACCCAGAATTTGTTATGAGTTTAACAGGTGGGGAGGGAACAGAATTCATGAGGGCTTTTAATTACATTCCGGCTAACATGTTGGGAATGTCTTTCTTTTCGAATACTATGTTTTATAGTATGCTGGGTTCTTTTGGAATTACTTATTTTTTTCTGATTGCTCTCCGTACGATTCCATATAATACGGTCATCAACGGCTATGTCTTATTTCCTTTAATATTTTTCCTGCCAAATCTTCATTTCTGGAGTGCTGGGGTAGGCAAGGACACCGTTTTGTTTCTGTGTATTGGAATGTTTACTTACGCTTTGATGAAGCCTTTTCAAAGAATACCTTTAATAATAATACCAATGTTTTTGTCTATGGCAATCCGGCCTCATATTACATTGTTTTTATTGGTCGGATTCGGATTGGCTTATATCCTGGGAGGGAAAGTTTCTCCTTTTCAGAGGTTTTTATTTTCAGCCTTGATGATTGGCGTGGGTATTGCAATTTTACCAAGCGTAATGGAATTTGCAAAAATTGAAGAGGCTTCTACTGAAAGTTTTGATAAGTTTGCCGAAAGTAAAGCAGCTGTTCTTAGCCGTGCCAATACTGGATCTGCTGTAGATATTTCATCTTATCCATTCCCTCTGAAAGTACTGACATTCTGGTTTCGCCCTTTTTTCTTTGATGCCAGAAACATCAATGGACTTATTGCATCGCTGGAAAATTTTGTATTAGTTGTGGTCTTTATAAAAGCCATGCGAACCAATCCGATTGGCGCTTTCAAAGCTGCTCCTTTTGTAATCAAAGGTCTGGTATTCTTTCTGATTGTTGGTACATTGGCATTTTCACAATCTTTGGGGAATGTCGGGATTATGATCCGGATGCGGAATATGTTTCTTCCTGGATTGATTATCTATATGATGTGGGTTTTTTCTTACCGACAATACAATATCAGAAATCAGAAAAAAATTACAAAACCTCAATGATGAAAAGACAAGAGCTGGCATTTCCTATTCTCCTCTTGGTCTATCACTTCATCTTTGCCGTGGTCGCCTGGCAATATTACTCTCAAAATGCTGGTGACGCCCATAGATATTGGATCCTTACAGGCGATTGGAACAGTTATCTTAATGTTGGTACAGATGTAATAAAACTGATCAATTACCCTTTCGCGAAAATATTGCATTTACCTTTCTGGGCAGGATTTGTCCTACATAGTTTGATGGGTTTTTACGCTATTTATGAATTGTACAGTTTTTCTTTAGATTATATCAAGCCGACGAACAATTGGAGCAAATACCTTTTGATGTTTGTTTTTCTGCTGCCTAATTTACATTTCTGGACGTCCATCATTGGAAAAGAGCCGATTGTTTTTTTAGCAATCACTTTGGTTATGATTAATCAATTTAGAGCAAGATATTTCAATTTCCAATATATCTTCAGCTGGATTTTATTAATACTGATTCGGCCACACGTTGCGATGTTCCTATTGTTAGCAATTTCTTTTGCATTGATAATAAAGGATAAAAAACTTTCCGGGAAAAAAATCTTGGTTGTTATTTCAACTATTATTTTATCAGTAGGATTATATCTGATGACAATGCATCTTTTGGATAGGAATCCATTAGATATCGCTTATATTCTGGAAAGAAATGATGCATCATTGGTGGCTTTTCAAAGGGCAAACTCGTATGTTCCGATGATAGATTATAATATATTCGAGAGGCTCTTTGCACTCAATTTCCAACCACTTTTCGTAGATTCTGTTTCTCTTTACTCATTTATTTTGAGCGCAGAAAACTTCCTTACTCTCATTGTATTATTTTTTTCATTATTAATATTTATTTACCGCTTCAAAACTATCAAACTTGATTTTTTCGCCAAAGTTGCTCTCTTGTTTTTCATTATTTCATCTTTGTTTTTCATCCAGCGCTATTCTTGCTTAGGGATTTTTGTGAGGACAAAGATAATGTACCTTCCATTTGTAATGATTGTCGCTGTAAAAATAATTGAGGATTCTAAAATCTTTAGTAATAGAAATTAATTCTGCAATCTTAACCTGATGTTAAACATTAAGCTGTCAAAGCCGAAGGCGGTTTCCCTATATTTGCAAAAATAAATATAAATGGCAAAACTTTTCCGAATTACCACGGTTCCGATTTCTGTAGAAAAATTATTGGGAAAACAGCTGACCTTTATGGATCAATATTTTGATGTTACAGCTATTTCTGCGGACAAAGATTATCTGGAAAGAGTTGGCAACGAGTTGGGAGTGAAAACACATGCCATAGAAATGACCCGTAAAATAACGCCAATTCAGGATCTGAAGTCTCTCTGGCAGATGTACAACTATTTCAGAAAGGAAAAACCGGAAATAGTACATTCCCACACACCAAAAGCAGGATTAATTGGGATGTTGGCAGCCAAATTAGCAGGAGTGAAAGTCAGATTGCATACAGTAGCCGGTTTACCATTAATGGAAACTTCGGGTCTCAAAAGGAAAATCTTAAACCAAGTGGAAAGATTGACATACAGTTGCGCTACAAATGTATATCCCAATTCCAATGGTTTGTACAATTTTATTTTGGAAGAAAAACTTGGCAAAGCTGAAAAGCTGAAAGTCATCGGAAATGGCAGTACAAATGGTATAGATGTTAACCATTTCGATCCGGCTTTGTTCACAACAGAATCAAAAGAAAAACTAAAAAAAGAACTTAATATCGCAGCAGATGATTTTGTATTCGTATTCGTAGGAAGATTGGTAAAGGATAAAGGTATTAATGAATTAGTTTCTGCGTTTAAGAATGTCAAAAGTTTGAAATTAAAAAAAATCAAACTGCTTCTTGTAGGTCCTTTGGAACAGGATTTAGACCCCTTATCTCAGGAGGTTTTAGATGAAATAGAAAAAAATCCAGATATCGTTTCTGTAGGATTTCAAAAAGATGTAAGACCGTATTTTTCGATTAGCAATGCGCTGGTATTCCCTAGTTACAGAGAGGGTTTTCCCAATGTTGTTTTACAAGCACTGGCAATGGGTTTGCCGGCAATGGTTTCGGATATTAATGGCTGCAACGAGATTGTTACAAATCTGGAAAACGGATTGATCTTCCCACCCAAAAATGCACATTCTGTCCAGAAGGCAATGCAGTTATGTTTGGATCAGGATACGTATGCCAAACTTCAGGCTGATGCACGCCATAGCGTGATGAAATACAGACAGGAGTTTGTTTGGGAATTACTGAAGAAAAATTACGAAGACCTTTTGAATTAATAAATTTTCCGTAAAGACATTCGTAAAAATTAATCTATATTCTTCTTTTGTTAAATCATATTATCCGTCAAATATGAGTTTCTCAGCATTGTACAATGCAGGAACCAATAAAAACTCAATATTCAACAAGCAATGGTTTTGGACAAATCCGAATGATGTTGTGACTCAGCAAGGGTCAAACTATCAGGGTAACAACTATCCGACCTAGATTTCTGACTTATGTGGAATGAAACCGTATTTTGTTTTAATTGCGAATAACTCACATTAATAAATTTAAATATTTACTAATATTTTATAAAACTTTAGCAATCTTGATTTTCATCATATTTCCGTAAAATGGCACAGCCTTTGTAAAATGTAAAAAATATAATTATAAACGAAAAATTTAGCGATATGAAAAAATTGATTTTTGGAGCAGCAGTTTTAGTAACAGGATTATTCTCTACAGCAAATGCTCAGATACAGGAAGGAAACTGGATGGTTGGAAGTAGCATTGTCACAAGTAATTTTGGACTTAATACAGGTGCTGGTTACGATTTTTCTATTCAACCAAAAGCTGCGTATTTTATCAAAGATAATGTAGCTTTAGGAGGTTATGTTAATTTAGGGTTTGCAAAACCTGGTAAGGGTGAAGCTACTCAGTTCAATTATGCAGTTGGTGCTTTAGGGCGTTATTTTATATCTCCGGGAGAAGCGGGAGTTGATAATCTCCTGAATCACGGGCGTTGGTTTTTCGAAGGTAACTTAGGTGTAGGAGGAACTTCAGTTGAAAACGGTATATCTACAACAGGATTAGATTTTGGTGTAGGCCCAGGTTATTCATACTTTATTACACCAAACATTGGTGTGGAGGGACTTGTAAAATATAACGGAGTAACTGGTTTTGGTAATGAAGGACTAACTTCCAAAATTACTTTCAATGTTGGTTTCAGTATTTATCTGCCAAGCGGACAAGCAAAAAGACTTGCAAACGAAGTTAAATAAATCTAATATTTAAATACAGTAAAACCGGCTTTTGTCGGTTTTTTTTATTAATTATACATTATGGAATATTTACACACAGTTTATGACGTTTTGCAAAAATGGTATATTAGTTTTGCTGAGCTGACCCCCAGATTAATTGTTGGGATTATAGTATTTCTGTTTTTTCTGATGACCAGTACCTATCTCAGCAGATGGTCCGTAAAGTTATTTCACAAATTATTTCCAAAAACTAAGAATGAATCAGTAGTTACATTGATTTCGGTTTTTAAGTTTTTAATCATTTTGATGGGAACTTTCATAGCCTTAGAAATTATGGGCTTCAGTGGTTTCTTTATGAAGTTTCTTGGAAGTTTAGGAGTTGCCGGGGTGATCGCCGGTGTTGCACTTAAGGATCTTGTGTCCAGCATGTTTTCGGGAATGTTGGTGAGTGTGGACAAGGCTTTCAAAATTGGAGATTATGTCACGATTGGCGGGAATTCCGGAACTGTTCAGGATATTGGTTTGCTTACCACAAAGCTCATTACAGATGACGGAAAGAAAGTTTACATTCCAAATCAGGTGATTTTTAACTCTCCGTTTTTTAATATTACCGCTTCACCTCAACGTAGAATCATTCTGGACTTTGAAATTCCGGTTGGGGAAGATATTGTAAAAGCTAAAGCTGCAATCCTGGACGAGATCAAATCTCTTGAACATGTCGACAAAACAGACGCTGTTGATGTTGTTTTCACGAATGTAAAGCAGGGCGTTTTCACAATGCAGATTAAATTTTGGTTGGAAATTGGCGGCAATTTTACCAATGTGAAAAGCGAAGCCATTATGCAAATCAATGAGAGGCTTGTGAAAGAAGGAATTGAATTGGTTACTCCAACAAGTATCAACATTACGCAAGTTGGTGATGCATCAGAAAACAAATAATTTTCAAAAAAACCATCTCTTCTTTAGTGGTTTTTTTTACGCTTTAATTTCAGACTATCTTTATTATGCATTTTTGCAACAGAATCATTTTCAATGATAACTTCTCCTATTTCATAGTTATTATTCTTTGAAAGTATATCTTCTTCTACCAATACAACGCCAGTTGTGGCAACACAGCTTTCTTTTTCCTTTGCACAGCCTGTCAAAAATAATATTAATGAAAATAGACCCAATGAAAGTCTATTATTCTGAAAGCCAGCAGGAATATATCTGAAAAATTTCTCTTTCAACTTCAAAGATTTAGAATCTTCAGTATTTAACTGATGATTGTAAAATCTTCCGCAAACACTTTCATCCGATTTTTCTTCAATGATCTTATGGATTTCCTGAGAATTCTTTTCTGTAAAATCAATCACACATTTGGAACAGACGGAACAAAATCTGCCTTTTTCTTCAGGATTCATTTCGTTCCAGTTTTCTGAGCAGGGATTTGGGATGTAGATATTTTTCATCGTTTCAGTTTGGCGTTATTGAATTAAAAACCTTTCCAGAATTTGAAACGGTTTTCTTTCTGATTTTATTTTAGGAAATATCATATTAAATGGAAATGAGATTTGAGAAACCAAACTTCTAAATTATCGTGAACGTCGCAGCCCGACTTGAGTGGAGCTCTTTTTGTCATTGCGAGTGCAGAAAATTTCTATTGGTAAATTCCCGTCGATCGCAATGACAAAAAAGCGGGAACGGAAGGCGGATAAAGCTGCCCAAATCATAAAATTTGACAAAGTGCATAAAAAAATCCGCTCAAATAATTGAACGGATCTGATATTTATGTTAAAAAATTCTTAGCTGGCAAGAACTTCTTTTACTTTGTTTGCAGCTTCTTCCAAAGTAATTGCGGAATGAACAGGAAGTCCAGACTCGTCAATTAGTTTTTTAGCTTCTACAGCGTTGGTTCCCTGCAATCTTACGATCAATGGAACTGGAAGGCTTCCCATCGCGTGGTAAGCGTCTACAACACCTTGCGCCACTCTGTCGCATCTTACGATCCCTCCGAAGATGTTGATCAAGATCGCTTTTACGTTTGGGTCTCGCAAAATGATCCCGAAAGCGGTCTGAACTCTTTGTGCATCAGCAGTTCCACCAACATCCAAGAAGTTTGCAGGATTTCCACCAGACAATTTGATGATATCCATAGTTGCCATTGCAAGACCAGCTCCGTTTACCATACAAGCCACGTTTCCGTCCAACTTCACGAAGTTAAGACCAGCTTCGCCAGCTTCTACGTCCAATGGATCTTCTTCTCTTGTATCTCTCAATTCAGCAAGGTCTTTGTGACGGAACAATGAGTTGTCGTCCAAAGTTACTTTTGCATCTACAGCGATGATCTTGTTGTCAGAAGTCTTAAGAACCGGGTTGATCTCGAAAAGAGAAGCATCGATCCCGATGTAAGCGTTGTAAAGAGACGTGATGAATTTTGTGAATTCTTTGAAAGCATTCCCTTCAAGACCTAGTCCGAAAGCAATTTTTCTAGCCTGGAAACCTTGCAATCCGTAAGCCGCATCGATCACTTCTTTGTGAATCAAGTGTGGCGTAACTTCTGCAACGTGCTCGATGTCCATACCACCTTCTGTAGAATAAACGATCGTGTTTTTCCCTAAAGCTCTGTCTAGAAGGATAGAAACATAAAATTCTTTAGTTTCAGTCTCTCCCGGATAATATACATCTTCAGCTACCAAAACAGAATGAACTTTTTTACCTTCAGCAGAAGTCTGAGGCGTGATGAGTTGCATTCCGATGATGTTTCCAGCGTTTTCTTTCAGTTTGTCCATATTTGGGGAAAACTTTACACCGCCGCCTTTACCTCTACCACCAGCGTGGATCTGAGCTTTTACCACCCAAGCCTGCGCTCCGGTTTCAGCAGTAAGTTTTTCGGCAGCAGCCACTGCTTCGTCCACATTGTTTGCAACAAAACCACGTTGGATATTCACCCCGTATTTTGCTAAAATCTCTTTTGATTGATACTCGTGAAGATTCATAATATATTATTGATTAATTTTAAATTTTATAAGATTGACAAATTTAAGAAAAATAAGCAAACCTGTGATATGATTTTAGTTATATAAAAAACGTTATTGTTTTATGATCTTTTTACTTACACTTTTATTTTCATAATTTAGAACCACTACATAGTTGCCTTTTGTCAGGTGACTTAGGTCTATTGAACCGTTTTTAATTTCTGCTGATAGAATATTCTTTACAATATGTCCTGAAGTTGAGATAATTGAAATAGATCTCAAGTTTTTAATGTTGGTAATATGAAGTATATCTTTTACCGGATTTGGATAGATGCTCAATGATTCATTACTCAGATCCTCTGTTCCAAGTATTGCTGTTCTGAACTGTTTCAGATCTGAAGTATAGATCACATTGTTTTGTGTGAACTGTAATTTTGCAAAGTAAATGGTATCTGGCTCTAGATTTTCAAGTTCTGAATATAATATATTTTGAGAATAAGCGTTGACGTTTGACACAACATTTTTTGTGAATATTAAATTCTCAGAAGATAAACCATAGACGATTTTAATGTCAGAAATGGCCATACCAGCATTGTTTTTTATATTAATATTAGCCGACGCATTATTAGTGTTTATGTTTGAGAATTCCAGGGTTTTGTTGTGAAGCGGAAGTGTTGTGAACTCCTTCACTGTACTTGTAACGGCTCCGGATTGATTTGTTGCGGAAATTCTAAAATAGTAAGTTGTTTCCGGCTTCAGATCTTCAATGTTTTTATTCAGAAGAGAATTGTTGTATTGTGCTATGATAGAAGGTGTGGAAACGTTTTGCAGATCAAAGCTGCTATTTTCTCCATATTGAAATTTGATATTATTTAAATCAGAGATATTACTGCTGCCATATCCGTTCAGTTTTACTTTGTCAGCAAATAGTTCTGTTGCTTCCAAAGGTTTTAGTGAGTAATCCTGCGTGTAAGAATTGGATTTGTAAATGATTCCATTTGCTCCTGCAACATAGTAATTTCTTCCAACTGCAAAGAAGTTCGTTAATTTTGGAACGGTAACAGTGTTCCAGGTAATTCCGCCGTCAAAAGTCTGATAAGAAATTCCGTTGTAGTCAAAAGCAATTCCTTCATTTGCATTTAGAAAATGTAATTTCAGATTATAAGCCGAATAGAAATCCTTTACCAATTCCCAACTTGTTCCGCCATTATATGTTTTGTACAGTTTATTAGCTTCTGTATAGTATCCGATAAGCTCGTTTACGAAGTACATATTACTTAAATAAGTACCTTCTTTTACCAAAGTCCAAGTTACACCTTTGTCTGTTGTCTTCATTATTCTGGAACTATTGTATCCAAAAGCTGTGTTTTCATCAACAGCGTTAAAATTAAAAAATCCAAAATTGTGAAGATTTTGCCAAGTTGTGCCACCGTCTTTAGTCAGAGAAATGCCAAATTCCGAATATCGCAATCCATTTTGAGTATCAAAGAAATGTAATTTGTTGAATCCTAAGTGTGTGTTGTCTAGCAAATTCCATGTACTGCCACCATTTGTAGATTTGCTAAAATGTGTTCCACCGGCGTTGCCTACCAATGCATATCCCAAATTATCATTCATAAACTGACTATCCATAATGTAACTTGCGTAACCTTCTACCGTAGGATTTCCAAGCTTTGTCCAGTTCATTTCATCTGAAGACGAGTAAAAATTTTCGCCGGATGTTACATAAACCTTGTTATTCGTTTTTTGAATATCAGAAACATTTTTATAGGTAAAATCTTTACTGACCCAATTTTCACCTTGGTTTGTAGATTTTAGGATTTTCCCATGGTCACCAATGATATATCCAATGTTGTTTGCAAAATAGACTTTATTAAGATTGTTGCCTTCCTCTGCAAAGTAAGAGACATCGGAAACTCTCTGCCAGGTATTTCCGCCATTTATCGTTTTGAAAATGTACCCAAATTGACCAACAGCAAATCCAGTTGTTGGTGAAGTGAAGAAAAAAGAATATAAAGGTTGAGAATCGATAGCTTGACCAAAAGAAGTTGCCAAAACCCAAGTTTGCCCACCATTGGTTGTCTTTAAAAGTTTATTGACTGCATTTGCAAAACCAATCTGGCTGTTATAAAAATATAAACTATTTACAGATGTTGCAACATAAGGATTGTCATAAGTCTGTACAGAGGTGGAGCCTCCATTTGTCGTTTTATAAAGGTCACCGTAATAAGTTAAAAAATGGGCTTCTTCTGGTGAGGTAAAATAACTTTTTACCACACTATCATATTGGAAAATGTCAAGATCAGTTTTGGTCCAGTTGATTCCCTTGTTATTAGACTTAAAGACAGTACGGGATCCAACTATCACAACAGTTTCATTAAAAATAAAAACATTGTTAAGATTCTCTGTTGTATTAAGATTGACAGTTTCCCAGTTCTGTCCATTATCTGTACTTTTCTGCACAAGTCCTAGTTTTCCGACTACAAATAATAACTGGTCAGAACTTGTGATGTCAGTTCCGTTGTTGACATCTTTTAAGAAATTCCAGGATTCACCAGAATCTATTGAGACCAATATTTTTTTTTCGGTCAGTAAAAAAAGTTTTCCATTAGATGCTGTAAAGCCACCCGCATTTTCATCAAAATTCTTGGGGCTTAAAAGGTTGAATTGTGTTTGAGCCTGACTACTGATAAAGATAAAAAGGCTAAGAAAAAAAATAATTTTTTGTTTCATTATTTGTTTTGATATAGTGATTTGTAATACTTATGATTAATAATTTCGTCCAACCTCTTTACAAAGTTCCAGATATTCTTTTGGCATTTCGGATGAGAAATAATTTGTCTCGTAATATTCATCCGAATGGGGAATGTAAATGCTGTATTTCTTACTAAACGGAAATATCGGAATGAAAAAAAACTCGAAATAATTCTTATAAACCGAAACAATAGCATTCGCCATAAAGCCATTTTTCAGGACTTTACGGTCTTCTTTTCCTACAAGTTTTGTTTTGATTCCGAAGATGAAGAACATTTAGTGATTTGATTTTTTATATTTTCTTAATTGTTTCCTATTGATGATTTGAGTTTCATTTAACAATGTTATTCGGGAAGAATCTTCTCTTTTTTGAATTACTAATTGTAGTGATTTTTTAGAAAATTTCCATTTGCCAAATAGAATACTTTTGTCAATTTCATCGAACCCACTATAATGATTTTCCTTTCTAAAGGTAGAATCTTTGTACAAGACTAAGCTGTCACGTTCAATGTAATTTTTATAATTATTTGCAAATTTTTCTTTTTTAATTAATACATAAATAGAATGTATTTTGTGGCCTTTAATAAAGCCAAAAGAAAGAACTAAAAAAAGAAAAACTAATAATTTCATTTAAAATTTAGCCTTAGCAAAATACCAGATCAACATTCCCCAACTGATGATCATAAACAATCCGCCAAGTGGTGTGATTGGCCCAAGGAATTTCAAATTAACGCCCCAAACATCCTGGAAAGCCAAACAATAAATACTTACAGAAAATATAAAAGTTCCTGCAATCATCAATATAGAAATCCATTTTTCAGAAGTCGTTTCGAATTTCAAAATATAGCCGACAATCAAAAGAAAAAACGCGGCGTACATTTGATAACGGACACCCGTTTCAAAGCTTTCCAGTCTTTCGATTGATAATATTTTTTTGAAGGCGTGCGCACCAAATGCGCCAAGAATTACGGACAATAAACCGTAGATTCCACCGATGATTAAAGTAAAGTTTTTCATAATTTATAATTCTCCTTTTTGATATAAAATGATAATTTTCCCTGCAATAGTTAATAATCCTAAAACGATGAACAACCAGGAAAATCTCTTTGCACCTGCAAATCCCGGATCTTTTGTAAATCGTAAAAATATGCCAAAAATCAGAATGAAAACTGAAAGTAAAATTCCGAACATAATTATTTATTTCTTAATTTTTCCAATTCCCAAATTACCTCGTGATGACTTACCGTTTTATCTTTGAAGTAAGTCACAAAATGCTGTTTCTCCTCTTCCGTTGCTCCAAATTGATTCAGAATATTGAAAAGGTGCATTTTCATATGACCTTTCTGGATTCCTGTCGTTACCAAAGAACGAAGTGCACCAAAATTCTGCGCCAATCCGGAAACTGCCAAAATACTCATCAATTCCTGAGCAGATGGTTTTCCAAGAAGTGCCAAAGAAAATTTTACCAATGGATGAAGATTCGTCAATCCGCCGACAACACCGACAGAAATCGGTAAGTCAATCCAAAATCTAAAAATCCCATTGTCCGTCGTGCAATGTGTTAATGAAGAATATTTTCCGTTTCTCGCTGCATAAGCATGCGCACAAGCTTCCGTCGCACGGAAATCATTTCCTGTCGCAATGACTACAGCATCCACACCATTCATAATCCCTTTGTTATGCGTCGTTGCTCTGTAAGGTTCGATTTCTGCAATCGTCACCGCGCGTTTGAATTTCCATGCAAATTCTTCATTCGAAATGCCGCTGTCGTCCTTCAAATCTTCAATTTTGCAGGAAACTTCTGCTCTCACGATGCAATCCGGCGTGTAATTGGAAAGGATATTCATCACGATTTGCAACGAATCTTTTTCTTCCTGAGAAAAACTTCCTTCCTTGGCAACTTCTTCTTTCAAAGTCTTCCCGAATTGTTCCAGACAAGAATTAATGAAATTGGCACCCATAGAATCTACCGTGTCAAAACTTGCTTTCAGCTGGAAATAATCTTCCAGTTCCGAAGTTTTATCGATGAGTTTGATATTCAGGATTCCGCCGCCACGGTTGCGCATATTTTTGGTAATATCTTCCGTGGCTTCCAACAATTTTTTCTTCAATTTAAAATTGAAAAAATGAAGCAGTTTATGAGCCTCAGTTTTGAAGATAAAATGCGTATGACCCAGTTTTTCTGTATTGATAATCGTTGTTTTGAAACCACCTTTGTCAATCCAGAATTTTGCTGCTTTACTCGCTGCTGCCACAACAGAACTTTCTTCAACTGCCATTGGAAGTGCCAACAATTTTCCGTCTATCAGAAAGTTTGGAGCAATTCCGTAAGGCATATAAAAATTGGAAATCGTGTTTTCAGAAAACTCGTCGTGCATCTTTTGCAGATTAGAATCGTTGTTCCAATATTGCTGCAGAATCTGCTCGTAACTTCTATCGTTGCTTAGATATTCGCTGATTAGCCAATCGATTTTTCTTTGTTTGGAAAGTTTTGAAAATCCTTCAACAGGTTGATGGTTCATAGGGAAATTTTATGTTTGTAAAGATAAGGATTTTGGGAGATTGTGATGGGATTGGTTTTATATAATTCACAATTTTATAAACACGATTTCGTTTAAATTAAAAATAACTAATGAAACGATATCTCAAAATAATTAAATATGCAGCTATAGGAATTTTAGGAGTATTTACAATTCTATTTTTATCCATTTTTATTTTCTATAAATTTTTCTATTACAGTGAATTTAATTCGATTAAAAAAAATCTTCAAAAAAATGATAAAGTAGAAATCATAAAAATATGGGGAAATGAAGATGTAACATTTGAAGATATAAGTGTTGTTTTAAAAGTGAAAAATAAAGGAATTCTATCGATTTACGGGATAAGCAAAGATGTTAATCATTTCCCCGAAAGTGTTTACATAACCGAAATTGGAAAATTCTCATTTGTTAATTTTATTTGTCAAAATGCAATGAGTTGGAACTTGAACGTTGGAACAGAATCAGATTTTGGAAAGAAAACAGGGATTGTATTTAATAATGTTGATGACGTAATTAATCACTATGATGACATTAATAAATATGTTGAATCTTTTAAAATTTTTCCTGAATATAATTGTCTAAAATCAAATGGAAATCCTGAAAGCATTGTTTTTATAAATAGAGGTGATAATATGAATTATGAGAATTTAAAAAAATATTATAATTCTGAATGTATTGCCGATTTGCAAAATGAGATAAATAAAATTGGGATTACTAAACCGTGTAGATAATAAGAGATTGAATTTAACAAAAAACAAAATTTCTGTTAGTAACTTAATTCAAAATATATATCAACAATTCCCTCAAATGGTTTTATTTTTGACATTCATTTAGAACATAATTCTTCTAAATAAAATTCCCAAAATATGAACTTTGACCGCACAAAAGAAAAACTGGAAATACTTGCCGACGCTGCTAAGTATGACGTTTCCTGCTCATCAAGTGGCGGAAAAAGGAAAAATAATGGGGGATTGGGCGACAGTTCTGCCAGTGGAATTTGTCACACTTATACGGAGGATGGGCGATGCGTTTCGCTTCTCAAAATCCTTTTGACCAACCATTGCATTTACGATTGCATCTACTGCGTTTCCAGAAAATCAAATGACATCAAACGCGCCGCATTCACGGTAGAAGAAGTGGTAGATTTGACCATCAGTTTTTACCGCCGAAATTACATCGAAGGATTGTTCCTGAGTTCCGGGATTTTCAAAGATGCGGATACGACAATGGAACGTTTGGTTCGTGTCGCGAAAAAATTGAGAAACGAACATAACTTCAACGGTTATATTCACCTCAAATCAATTCCTGGAGCGAGTGATATTTTGATGCAGGAAGCTGCACTTTACGCAGACCGACTTTCCGTAAACCTAGAAATTCCGACTGAATCTGGACTTAAACTTTTGGCTCCGGATAAAAATCGGGAAGATATGCTACAACCAATGCGAATCGTCCAAAAAGGAATCCAGCAATACAAAGACGAAAAGAAAATCATCAAAAGCGTTCCGAAGTTCGCACCAGCAGGGCAATCCACACAAATGATTGTCGGAGCAACCAACGAAAACGATTTGCAAATCATCAAAGTCGCCGACCATTTCTACCAAAATTACGGAATGAAACGCGTTTATTATTCAGGTTATATTCCAGTGACGTCGGACAATCGTTTGCCGGCAATCACTGCGGAAGTTCCTGTTTTACGGGAAAACCGTCTGTATCAATCTGATTGGTTGATGCGTTTTTACGGTTTCAAAGCCGATGAGATTTTGGATTCCAATATGCCATTTCTGGATTTGGAAGTCGACCCGAAATTAAGTTGGGCATTAAGACATCTTGATCAATTTCCAGTGAATCTTCAAACCGCAGATTACAAAATGATTCTCAGAATCCCGGGAATTGGTGTGAAAACAGCGATGAAAATTGTTAGCTCTAGACGTTTTCAGGTTTTGAATATTGATAATTTGAAAAAGTTAGGCGCGGCTGTTAATCGAGCAAAATATTTCATCGATTTTAGTTACGGCAATCCATTTTTGAAACATTTAACAGATTTGAATTTGAGGAAATTAATCATCGGCGGAAGTCAGTCCAAATTTCAGAATCAGTTTTCTCAACAGTTGACTTTATTTTAATTCAATATTCAGTTGTCCATATTTGCTAAATTTGGATATTAATTGTAATTTCGAAGAAAGAATTTACAATGAATGTCAGTTTCACAAAAAAGCAGGAAAATTATATTTCCGAACAAATAGAATCGGGAGATTTTCAGAATGCCAGCGAGGTTGTACGTGATGCTTTGCGGCTTCACGAAGTTTATCGCCATCGCATTATTCAGGATTTGAGAAATGAAATTGAGAAAGGTTGGGATGGTAATTCAAGTTCCAGGTCGATAAAAGATATCATCAAATCCAGGAAGAAAGATAATAGCAATGTCTAAAGAATTCTACATTCTATCAGAAATTGCTGATGAAGATTTGGAAGATATTTTCAATTATACGATGAATGAATTTGGATTTGAACAAGCGGAAAAATATTTCACTGAGATTGAAGACGTTTTTCAAAGTTTGCTTACAAATCCAGAATTAGGGAAAACGCGAAATGAAATAAAAATAGGTTTGTACAGTTTTCCAAAAGACCATCATCTCATTTTCTACAGGATTTTGGACAATCATATCCGAATAGTAAGAGTGCTCCACGGAAGTCGAGATGTTCCGGGATATTTTTAATTTAAAATTTCAAATCAATTTTCCCAGCAGTTGACTTTGTTTTAATTTAAAGGCTTCGACTCCGCTCAGCCTGACAGTTCTAAGGAAATGATTAATATGCGATGTCACACTGAACGGAGTCGAAGTGTTCAGAACCTATTTAAAAATGAAAACTCTCCTCTACGACGGCAGTTTCGACGGTCTTTTAACCGCAGTATTCGAAGTTTTTGAATACAAATATAAAGATGTGGAAATCCGAAACAGAGAAAGATTCCAGCAGGAAAATATGTTTGCGGAGATTCACGAGGTTGTGACGCAAAATGAAAAATCTGATCGCGTTTTAAAGAAATTAGAAACGAGCATCGGAAAATCCGGCATCAAACAATTGCTGATGGTTTTTCTCTCAGAACTTCCGGAATCTGAAGATTTGATTTTTTCTGCTATCCAACAATCGATTAAAAGTCCAGATAATAATGTCTTGCAGAATTTCGCTAATGATGACATTCTTCAAATCTCAAAAATCTGTAAATCCGTCAGCAGAGAGCGACATCGGATGACTGCGTTTGTCAGGTTTGAGAAGATGAAGGACGATGTTTATTTCGCCAAAATCGATCCGGATTTTGATGTTCTGCCTTTGATTCGGAAACATTTCAAAGACCGATATGCCGACCAAAAATGGATGATTTATGACCTCAAACGACATTACGGACTGTTTTATGATCTTAAAGATTGCGAATTTTTCTATCCTGATGAGACATTTAATTTAAATAAATATCAGCAGAAGTTCCACGAGGAAGAGATTAATTATCAGGAACTTTGGAAAAGTTACTTCACCAAGACCAATATCAAGGAGCGGAAAAATATCAAACTCCACGTTCAGCACGTTCCGAAGCGTTATTGGAAATATCTGACTGAGAAATTCTAAATTTTACAATTGAATATTCGCGCCCACCACAAAATTCCGTTTTGCCGATGGATTATAAAATCGGTTTCCAAAAGCATTGATGTCAAATCCCAAAACATATTCCTCATTGTACAAATTCTGAATTTGGAAATACAAATCCAACTTTGCTTTTTCGAATTTAATAGGATAACGGAATTGAATATTCGAAACCAAACTAGGTTCAGACCAAACAGAATTCGCGTCTGTCAAAGGAATTTTTGAAGTTAGAAATTGAGAATAATCAACGGCTAATTTTTTGAAGAAAGTGAAATTCAGCAAACTGTTGATAGTTGTTTTCGGAACGCCGGTCAAAGCATTTCCTGAAAAGTCAGAAGTTCCCTGGATATAATTTTTAAATTTAAAATCATATAGACTTCCCGAAAATCTGAATTTGAAATGACTCAAAACTTCATTCTTCAAATCAAACCGCTTCGATTCCAAAAGAAATTCCCAACCTTTCTGAACGGTATTTCCTTGATTCACAAAATATTCCTGTCCGGCTTCATTCTGCCTTCTTACAATCGCATCTTTCATACGGAAATCAAAATAATTCAATTCCACAAAAAGCGAATTCCCAAATTGTTTCCGCACGCCAATTTCCTTATTCCATCCGTATTCAGGAACCAGGGTGAAGTTGAATTCCTGATTGGAAGAACGAATCTCCTCATTCGTCGGCGCTGAATTTCCTTTCCCAATTTTTCCTCTCAAAGAAAATCCTTTATCCAAAACATACGTCATCCCAAAATTGGGCAACCATTGGTTTTTAAATTTCACATTTACAGTTTCAGAAGCTGGAAAAATCTTTTCCCATTTGTAAGAATTTGAATTTAAACTAATGGAAATATCTGTAAATAATCTTTCATTAAAATTCAATTTCTGTGACAGAAAATAGAATCCGGACTTATTTCTCAGCTTATCAAAATTCTGGGGATTTCCTTCTGTTCCCCGATTGTTGTCAAAGTTTTTAATGAAGATTGGATTGGTTGCACCTTCGTAACCCAATCGCCATTCCGCGGAAACTTTGTCCCAATTTTTTTCATAATTGAAATGGGTTCTTAAGGCATAATTACTTTCAAAACGGTTTTCGAAGTTTGTAATAAATGGATTCTCGAAATCGACATACGAGCCTTGAACCAAAACAAAATGTGAAAGTCCGTCGGTTAATTGATATTGATTGGAAAGTCCCGTCAAAACCATTTTGTTCCTGATTCCGGCATTTTGTTCTTTCGCTCCGGGAAGCGTTGCGGTTGTTGGTCGGGCTTGTTTTCGGTTGGCTTCCATCTGCACCAAAGTCAATCCGCCAGGCGTTTCATAATCCAAATCGGAGAAGAGTAGCATTGCTTTTAGTTCGCCTTTGTCAGAATATTTGAAATTGTCCTTAATGAAAATCTGCTTGCGCTCAACTGCAGATTGTTCCCTGTAAGAATCTGTTCTGTAATAATTTTGATAAACCTGAAAAAAGTGCTTTCCCAATTGCTTTGAAAAATTAATACTTTCATTAAAAGTCCCATAACTTCCAGACGAAAGATTCACAGACAAGTCATCAGAATTCTGAGTTTGAAGTAACAAAGTTCCGCCCGTCACCGCGCCAAAATCACCACTTTCCGGACCTTTGTAAATCTCGATTTTATGAATTAAATCCGGCGAGATCTGATTAAAATAAGTATTCCCCGAAGCATCGGACAAAATAAAATCATCCAAATAAACTTTCACATTCCGAACGCCAAACGGCGAACGCAAGGAACTTCCGCGCACCGCGATTCTGTAACTTCCCGGCGAACGTTCTTCCATTCTCGCACCAGCGATTTGGTTTACAGATTCCAACAATCGGTTTGGCGGATTCTGAGAAAGCAAGTTTTCCGAAACGACAGAAACCGATTTGGTGGAAGCGATAAAAGAAACCGGTTTTTTATAAGCATCGATTTTGACCTCCGAAATCAAAACCACAGAATCGCTCTTCTGGGAAAAGTACAATACACTGGAAAGTAAAAAAAGAAAGGAAAGTTTTTTCATTGTTCTCAACACAGAAATCATTGTGCCGAAACATCGCAATCGTTAAAAAATTCACAAAAAAGTAATTCTTAACTTACATCAATGCGAGGCGGAGCTCGGCGCTATAAATTTGCACTATAATTAATCAACAAAATATTAAAAATTATGGCAACTAAATGGTTATTAGACCCAACGCATAGCGAAATCACTTTCAAAGTAAAACACCTGATGATTTCCAACGTGAAAGGAGAATTCACAACTTTCAACGCAGAGATCGACGCAGAAGATGACACGTTCGCAAGCGCAAAAGTTTCCGCTTTCATCGATACAGATTCTATCTTCACCAACAATACAGACAGAGACAATCACCTGAAATCAGCAGATTTCTTCAACGCAGAAGCTAACCCGAAAATTACTTTCGAAGCTTCCACTTTGAACGGCGACGTGACTGGAAACCTAACATTGAACGGAATCACAAAAGAAATCACTTTGGACGTAGACTTCGGAGGAATCAATTCTGATCCTTGGGGGAATACAAAAGCAGGTTTCTCTTTCGAAGGAAAGATCAAAAGATCAGACTTCGGTCTTACTTGGAACGCAGCATTGGAAACAGGCGGTGTGATGGTAAGCGAAGACGTGAAAATTGCAGGAGAACTGCAGTTCGTAAAACAATAATACATCATAGTATTTTTTATAGTTTGAGTTTTTTAAAGTGTGAACAAGGGCAACTTTGTTCACGCTTTTTGATTTTAATAATAATTATTTGGGCAGCTTTTCCGCCTTCCGTTCCCAAACCTAACGAAGTGGTTCGACGTAGTAAATCTTTTTTGCACACGATTTCAGTCTAAATAGAACTTGAGCAGACGCAAAAAAGGATTTCCACTCAAGTTGGGCTGCAAATTCTAGATAAAACAAGCTTTGTCAAAAACACAAAGTTTGTCATTCCGTAGGAAACCTAACGAAATGGTTCGACGGAGTCAATCTAAATCTCGCTGTCTAGATTCCTACGGAATGACAATAATGTGTTAAAAAATCTGCGCAATCAGCCAAATCTGCGAGAAAATAAAATACATTTTACATTAATACATTTTACTTTTTACAAAACAAAAATGAATCTCAACGACCTTTCCAACATCTCCGATAACTTCAAAACCACACAAAAAATGCCCGTCCTTTTCCTAGGACACGGCTCTCCAATGAACGCCATCGAAGAAAATATTTTTGTGCAAGGTTTCCGAAACATCAGCAAAGAAATCCCAAAACCGAATGCCATCATTTGTATTTCTGCGCATTGGTTTACCAACGGCACATTCGTCACAGCAATGGAACTTCCGAATACCATTCACGATTTTGGCGGTTTCCCGCAAGCCTTGTTTGACGTTCAATATCCCGCAAAAGGAAATCCAGAATTGGCAAAGGAAACTGCAGAATTATTGTCTCCAGTTTTGGTGGAAGAAGACCACAATTGGGGATTGGATCACGGCGCGTGGTCGGTTCTTCGGCATCTTTATCCGGATGCAGATATTCCTGTTATTCAGTTGAGCATCGATTACACAAAACCACCACGATATCATTTTGACTTAGCGAAGAAATTGTCCAAACTTCGAGAAAAAGGAATCTTGATCATCGGAAGTGGAAACATCGTTCACAACCTCAGATTGATTGACTGGAAAAATATCGACACAGTTGGAGCCGGCTGGGATTGGGCGATAGAAGCGAGAGAAAAAACCAACAGTTGGATTCTGGATGGCGATTTTCAGAAACTCATTGATTATCAAAAACAGGGAACATTCTTGCAATACGCCGTTCCGACGCCCGACCATTATTTACCATTAATGTATAATCTCGGACTGAAAGATAAATCGGAAGACCTTTCATTGTTCAATGATTCCTTAATTGGCGGTTCTCTTAGTATGACATCAATTAGAATTGGATAAATACTTTTCCAAAATGCTCCGTTGGAGCAATCTGTTAATAGCAACATCTGATAAACAAACAAAAAACTCCGTAGGAGCGACCTGTGAATCACAATCATTATCAGGTCGCTCCTACGAACCTTTAATGTGATGATGGATTTTATTTTCTATTAACAGGTTATCCCTCTGGGATTTAAAATCAGATTCAATTATTTATTCAAGTGATTTAATCAGTCTGTGGGTGTGAAAATCATTTGTTTATAGCATTCAATCATTCAGTTGACATAGTCAATGACTTAGTTGGGGTGGTCAATCACTTATTTATGTCATCCAACCACTTAGTTAAGACCGTCAACCACTTAGCTGAGGCATTCAACCACTTAGTTGAGACAATCAAGTACTTAGTTGAAGCAATCAACCACTTAGTTGAGACAATCAAGTACAATTTGTTAAATTTCAGTGTTTTATGGATGTTTCTGCAAAATAGAGAAAATATAAATTTTCCTTTTTAAACTTTTGAATGACTTAAAACACATCATAACTTTTGTCGTTTAATGCGTATTTCAACGAAATCCTCTTTTTATTTATTAAATTCGGAGTTCAAATATATCACGTGAGGTTTTTACAATTCTTAATATTCTTCTTCGGAGTTTCAATTTTATATTCCCAAACCATTTCGGGGAAGATCCAAACGGAAAGTGGTTCAGCCATTTCTGATGTCAATGTCTATCTTGATGGAACCAAAATTTCTACAGCTTCTACACCTGACGGAAGTTTCCAGTTGGATGTACAGGGACAGAAAAGCGGAAATCTGATCTTTCAGAAAGACAATTACGAAACCAGTATTTTTCCTCTTGACAAAGCGATAGGAAAATCCGTTAAAGTGATTATTAATAAAGTCAGTGAAATAGAGGAGGTGGTTATTATTCCTTATACAGAAGAGGCATACAAGAATTTTATTAATTATTTTCTGGATCAGTTTATTGGATTTGACAGGGATGATGTGAAAATCAAAAATCAACGGACGCTCCAATTTTCTTATGACAAGAAAAACCAGTTTCTGAAAGTGAAAGCACCACAGACTTTGATCATCGAAAATAAAAAACTGGGTTACACCATTCAATATAACCTGATTAATTTCCAGGCAGATTTTAAACAGAAAAGTACTAGTTATTTAGGAACTTCATTCTTCAAAGAGACCAGTTTCAGAAAGGAAATTATACTGAATAGGATGAATGCTTACAAAGGCAGTATGATGCATTTTCTGAGAAGTCTTTATCAAAACGAATTGGAGAAAGAAGGTTTCATCGTGAATCACGCCAGACGGATCCCGAATCCGGAATATCCTTCCAAGGAAGAATTGCAAAAGCTGGAAGATCATATCAGTATTGTACGAACCCAAAAGATCTCAACTTTGCCATGGACAGACGAGTTGGAAGCAATTTCCCAAAAGAAAAGTAAAAATTCGGAGTTCGTGATGGCGATTCTTAAAACCAAAATGAAAGAATCCGATTTTACAAAGCGAAAAAACGGAAGGTTGTTTATTGACTTTTCAGATCTGCTTCAGGTCAATTATCAGAAGTATTATTATGAAATCAAAAAAGGAGAATTCGTGAAATCTGCCGGTGTTGTGACGCAATCATCAATCATTCATCCCGAATCTATGGAGTTTGAGGTTTTCCCGGAAGGTATTTCGTCCGAGCCGGATCAATTGATTTTGGAAGGCGATTTTTCCCGACAGAATATTTCGAAAATGCTGCCTTTGGATTATCAGTTCGGGAATTGATTATAAATTTTTCTCAAAGCAAACGCTGTTTTCAACGCCGACGTATTGACCATAATTTTGAATGACTTTGTAACCGCATTTTTGATAAAGTGCAACGGCTTCGGTTTGTCTCTTTCCGGTTTCAAGAATGGTTCTTTCGTAACCTAATTCCTTAGTCCAAATCTCAAGTTCTTTCAAAATAGCAGAAGCCAAACCTTTTCCACGTTTTTCCGGAAGTGTAAACATTCTTTTGACTTCCATTGATTGTTTATCAAATTCTTTAATTGCTCCAATTGCAACTGCTTCCTCATTATCAAAAATCACAATGCAGTTTTTAAGGGAATCAATTTTGTTGTATTGATCATAAAATCCGTGGTCTTCACCATCGATTACAGCTAGATAAGCATCCAGTTGTTTTACTAATTTTTGGAAATCTTGGTTTTCGGAAGTGGTTCTTAGGTTTTTCATATATTTTAAGTGAATAATTAAGAGGTGCTTCGACTCCGCTCAGCATGACAACTCTAATACGAATAATTACTTTAAGGTTGGTCAGTCTGAGCGTAGTTGAAGACTTTTTAGAATTTAATTTACAACCAATTTTCTTTCTCTTACCAAGTCCGCAATTTTCAAAATATCCTCACCGATCAATCTATCGTTTTCCAGTTTCGGAACTACAGAACGGATAATCTCATAATTTTTCTCAACAATTTCTGAGCAAACTGCAGGTCGTCTGAATTCCAGACCTTGAGCACCAAACATCAATTCGATGGCCAAGATATTTTCAAGATTTCCAAGAATCTGATTGAATTTTCTCCCAGAAATACTTCCCATAGACACGTGGTCTTCCTGACCTAAACTTGTCGGTATAGAATCTGCGGAAGCCGGAAAGCAAAGCGTTTTGTTTTCTGTAACCAATGCTGCACTCGTATATTGCGGAATCATAAAGCCAGAGTTGAGTCCAGAACTTTCTATTAATAATTTAGGCAAACCATATTTTCCTTCCAGCAAAAGGTAACTTCTTCGGTCAGAGATATTTCCTAATTCCGCTGCTGCCAAGGCACAATAATCCAAAGGCAAAGCCATCAATTGCCCGTGGAAGTTTCCGCCGGAAATAGATTCTTCTGCACTCAAAATGATTGGATTATCTGTAACAGAATTCAGTTCTGTGTCTGCCATTTGTTTCAGATGTTCGAAGGCATTTCTGCTCGCGCCGTGAACTTGAGGCACACATCTCATAGAATACGGATCCTGAACGCGGTCGCAGAATTCGTGAGACTTTAAATTGTCGGAATCTTTCAGGAAGTTTCGCATTCTTTCTGCCACTTTTCTGCTTCCGTCAAACGGGCGAATGTCGTGCAATTCTTTTTTGAACGGACTTGCAGAACCACGGTAAGCTTCCAGACTCATTGCAGCAGTTAAGTCTGCTAAATCTAACAAATATTCGAATTTTGAAAGTCCAACGATTGCGTGAGCTAAAATGAATTGCGTTCCATTAATTAAACCTAAACCTTCTTTCGGACCAAGTTTTAATGGCTGAATATTGTGCTTTTCCAAAACTATTGATGTCTCAACCGTTTTATCATTTTCCCAAACCTGACCTAATCCCAAAAGAGGCAAAACCAAATGTGCCAAAGGCGCCAGATCTCCAGAAGCTCCAACAGAGCCTTGCTCCGGAACAACAGGAATAATGTCTTTCTCTAACATTAGAATTAATCTCTCAATCACTTCTAATGAAACACCCGAAAATCCTTTCGACAAAGCGTGGATCTTGGCAATCATCATTATTTTGGAAATATTCTTATCGATAGGTTTGCCAACGCCAACAGCGTGGGAAATGATGAGGTTATGCTGCAGTTGTGCTGTTTCAGACTCTGATATTTTGGTGTCGCAAAGTGGCCCAAATCCTGTATTGATGCCGTAAACCGTTCTGTCAGAAGCTACAATTTCTTGAACGTTCTTTTGCGACTTTATGATTTGTTCTCTTGATTTTTCACTGAGTTTTGCTATGGATGGATTTTGTGCTATTTCCAAAACATCCTGATATCCAAGCGTATCGATTCCGTAAACCATTACTAAAAAATTTTGCCTAAAAATACACTTTTTGCGGAACCTATTTATTCAATTTCAAAAGTATTAGAGGTAATTTTATTTTCATTAATACGCAAACTGTTTTCATTTCTAAGTTCAATAAAAAACCGATATTTTTTTAATCTAGAATTTCCTTTAAAAAATCGATCATTTAAATTCATTGTTACAAGATTTTTCATATTAGGTTTTATTTTAAATATTCTTGTTGTTTTCGAATTTAAATTTGTGATGTCAGAAGCGGTTTCTCTCCATTCGTTATTTATATAAACCTGTAGTCCAATATTATAAGATCTTAATTTAGACGAATTGTTCTTGATGTTGAAACTTACTTTTGAATCTTTTTTATAAATTTCTTTAATGCCTAAAAAGTCTATGTTTGTATTGTTTTGAAAGAGAAAAAGATAAGAACAGATGAAGATTAATTTATAAATCATTTGCAGTAGTTTTTTTATAATAAACTCTTTTAACAGGTTAAATATTACAATCTTGTTTTAAATAAGTTAACGCCTAAGAAAAAAATTATTTAACTTCTTTCGTATCGTAATTGCTACAAAAATTTCAATTATCAAACTGCTCTTCATATTCCTTAATTTGCAATGCGCGTTCTTTCACGATTTCCATCTTTTTATTCTCAGCAATCAAATAAAACAAAGTTCCGGTTTTAACTTCCCGGTAATATTTATTAATCAGTTTGAATTCAGAATCCCGAAACAGTATCCAGTTTCTTTGTGCTTCCACAAGTTCCTTTTTCACGGTTTTCGAAAGTTTTTGAGTTAATGACAGATATGATTGATTAAGTTCTTTATCCTAGGAATCCCGGGCAGCAGAGACACAGCTGATTTGTCCCGCCGTGGAGTTTTTTTGGTTTAGACATTTTTCAAGATTCTGTTCAATTGTATTTTGAGCGAATGAAAAAACATTGATTAAAAGCAGAAATAGAAAAGAGATTGTCTTTTTCATAATTTAATTTTAAGGTTTCTAATTAAACCGTAATTCCTTCGCCTGCCGAATATGTGCCAAGTGATGCCGGCAATGCCAACTGTAAATCAAAATATTTTCTTTTAGAGAAATTCTTTCTGATTGTTCCGGATGGATAAATTCTTTATTCAAATCTTCCTCAGAAAGACTTTTCAAAATGGAAACCCATCTTTCGTGCAAAGCTTCCAGCAACTTCAAAGAAACAAAAGGCGAAAGTTTAGTATCAGGCAACTCTGCCCAAAGACTTTCTTCATAAGGTTTGATTGTAGGATTGTTTTCCGTCAACGCCAATTTGAATCTCACATAACTATTGATATGACTGTCCGCACAATGGTGAATGACTTGCAAGATGGTCCAGCCATTTGGTCTGTATTTTAATTGTAAATCGTTTTCATCCAGATTTTGGATTTCAGTTTTTACGAGAGTGGGAAAGTTTTCAATTTTGAAAATTGCTGAATCGATGATTTCCTTTGTTATTAAATCGGGTTTTAAGAATTTTCCAATTGGGAACTTTAGTGCTTCAAGATTCATTACTTCAAATTTTTCATCAGGATTGCCTCCATTTTTTCATAGCCCAATTTGTTCGGATGTATTCCGTCTTCTGCGATTTCTTTAGGCAAACCGTTTTTGTCGTCTTTCAAAGGTGTGTGATAATCGATATAAGTGATTTTGTTTTTCTGAGCGTAATCTTTTATCATTTGATTCAGCGCAATCACTTTGTCAGCGGGCATCATTCCTTTTCTCCAAGGGAAATCGGAAGCGGGAAGCGCTGAACATAAAACCACTTTGATGTTATTAGCTTTTGCCAATTCCACCATCGAAACAATATTTCCGAAAACTTTGTCCAAAGAAATAGGACCTTGATTTTCCGCAATATCATTGGTTCCGGCAAGGATTATCACACGTTTCGGTTTCAGCAAAATCACATCTTCCCGAAATCTCAAAAGCATCTGCGAAGTCACCTGACCGCTAATTCCCCGCCCAACAAAATTGTTTTTGGTAAAAAATTCCGGGTCGGTAGAAAACCAGCCTTCTGTGATAGAATCGCCCATCAACACGGAGTTTGGGGTTGTGTTTTTGAATTTTAATTCTTGATTTTGTTTTTGATATTTGCCGAAATTGGCGAAGTCTTGAGCGTGAGACATTGTAGAAAATAAAAGGATGATAAAAGTTAGGATTTTCATTTTTTCTGATTTATAATCAAATATATGAAATAAGAACAAGCGGAAATTACATCAAGAAAATAAAATGTCTTTAATGATTTGTTTGTGGTTTAAGAATTTTTAAAAAGGCTTTAGGTTTCTAGTCTTAGCTGAGCAAAGCGCCTTTGCGAACCTTAAAAATATTTTCAATAATTATAAAGAAATCTTTGCGGACTTTGCGTTTAAAATTATATTAAAATCAATAATTTTACAAAATGGAACAAACTTCGAAAGACCCTTTACACGGTAAAAGACTCGACGCAATTTTGGAAGAATTGGTGGACTACTACAATGGTTTCGAAGAATTAGGAAAACAAATCAACATCCGATGTTTTAACGCTGACAATCCAAGCATCAATTCCTCACTGAAATTCCTAAGAAAAACCGATTGGGCGAGAGCAAAAGTGGAAAGTTTGTATCTGTATGTTTTGAGACAGAAGAAGAAAAAATGTTTGCTTTAATTAATCAATCCAAAAAGATTCCGCTCACATAATACCAACGATTTTGAATCGTTTTGAAAGTCGATAACTCGTGATGAATCTGAGGATTCCTATCTTCATCCGTATAAAACGCTTTGAATTCCACTTTATTCATTGACGGCGTATCAACGATTTCCAGTTTTGTCCATTCATTGATTTCGCCCCATTCCTGCAGACTTTTTTTATTGTGAAATTTCCTTTTTCCAGGCGAAGTTGTTTCCCAAAGATATTCTCCATTTGGGATGGCAAAAGCTGAAAATCTGGAACGCATCAAAGCTTCTGAAGTTGGCGCAAATTTCTCTTTTGTGTGATAAGGTTGACAGCAGTCTTCGTAGGGTTTTCCGGAACAGCAGGGACAAGTCATTAGAGTAGATGTTAGAGTTAAGATGTTAGAAGTTAGAAAAAAGATTGAGACTTGAATTTCAAATCTCAATCTTAAATTTTTTATCCAAATGCTCTTTTCAGCAAACTCTCCACTTTCGGCTCGCTTCCACGGAACGCTTTGAACAACTCCATCGGGTCTTTCGTTCCGCCGGAAGAAAGAAGGATCTTATATTTTGAAGCAATTTCCGGATTGAAGATTCCGTTTTCTTTGAAATATTGAAACGCATCCGCATCCAAAACTTCCGCCCATTTGTAAGAGTAATAACCTGCAGAATATCCACCCTGGAAAATATGCGAAAAGCTAGGTGCAGTCGCCGTTTCCGGATTCGAAGGATAAATTTGTGTTGCTTTAGTAAAATGATTTTCAAATTCTTTCACGTCCGTAACTTCGTGCTCCGAAACGCTTGAGTGAAATGCCATATCCAACAATCCGAGACCAACTTGTCTCATCGTTTGATAGCCTTCCATAAAGGATTTGCTTTGAGATAATTTTTCGATTTTTTCGTCTGGTAAGATTTCTCCGGTTTGATAATGTTTGGCGAAAGTTTTTAGAAATTCAGGTTCGTAGCAGAAGTTTTCCAAAAACTGGGAAGGCAATTCCACAAAATCCCATTTTACAGATGTTCCGGAAAGATTCGGATGTTGCGTGTCTGCCAAAACGCCGTGAAGTGCGTGTCCAAATTCGTGGAACAAAGTGGTCACTTCCTGGAAAGTCAACAAACTTGGCGTATCTTTCGTAGGTTTTGTGAAATTACAAACCACGGAAATATGAGGACGGGAATTTTCGCCATCTTTTTTGTATTGATTCTTAAAACTTGTCATCCAAGCGCCGGCGCGTTTTCCTTTTCTAGGATGATAATCGGCGTAGAGTAGGGCTTTTACGTTTCCGTTTTCTGTGATTTCGTAAGTTTTTACATCTTCATGATATTTCTGAACATCATTAATTTCTTTAAATTCTAAACCAAATAATTTTCCAGCTAATCCGAAAACAGCTTCCTGAACTTTCTCCAATTGGAAATAAGGTTTCAGTTCTTCATCGTCAATATCGAATTTTTGCTTTCTTAATTTTTCAGCGTAGAAGGCGTGGTCGTAACTTTGGATTTCTTCGATTCCGTCGGCTTTTGCTAGGGTTTTTAATTCCTCGATTTCCTGTTGAGCATAAGGTTTTGCTTTGTCCAAAAGTTCGTTCAGGAATTCGAACACTTTTTCTGGCGATTTTGCCATTCTTTCCTCTAAGACGAAATTTGCGTAATTTTTATAACCTAACAATTCCGCTTTTTCCTGACGAAGTTTTACGATTTCTTTGATGAGATTTTGATTGTCAAATTCGCCACCGTCGAAAGATTTTTTTCCGTTTGCTAATGCCAACTCTTTTCTCAATTCACGATTTTCTGCATAAGTCAGTGCAGGAAGATAACTCGGATATTGCAGTGTAATCACATAACCTTCCAAACCTTTTTCCTTTGCATCTTCTTCGTATTGCTGAAGAATAGCTTCCGGAATTCCTTTCAGTTCTTCTTTATCTGTAATGTGTTTGAAATAAGCATTAGTTGAAGCCAAAGCATTTTGTCCAAACTGAAGAGATTTGATGGACAAATCCATATTGATTTTTTCCAGTTTCTTTTTGTCTTCTTCGTTCAAAAGTGCGCCGCTTCTTACAAAACCTTTGTAAGTTTCATTCAGCAACATTTTTTGTTCTTCATTCAGAGATAAAGTGTCTTTCTTGTCATAAACGTTTTTGATTCTCTCAAATAATTTTTCGTTTTGGGAAATTTTGGAAGAGAATTCGGTCAAAAGTGGAGAAACTTCCTGAGCGATTTTCTGGATTTCGTCGTTGGTTTCGGCAGAATTAAGATTGAAGAAAATGCTGGAAACTCTGTCCAATTGTTCTCCCGAGAAAGCCATTGCTTCGATTGTGTTTTTGAAAGTTGGTGTTTCAGAATTGTTTGTGATTTCGTCGATTTCCTTTTCTGAAATTTTGATTAATTCCTGAAATGCGGGAAGGTAATGTTCTTCTTTGATGTCGCTGAAAGGCGATGAGGTATATTTTGTACTGAATTTTTCTAAAAGTGGATTCATATTTTGAAAATGTCTTTTAATTTATTATTGATTTGAAAGCTCAAATTTAGTACCTAAAGTTGAAAGTATGACAAAATTACTCCCCGACTTGCCTCTCTATTTTTAATATATTTTATTTGAATGAATCGGCGAACCACTTCGTTAGGTTTGAACTGAGCTATTTTTGTCATTGCGATTTTAGAAAAGTTCTACTGATTACCTCGTTTCATTCGCAATGATAAAAAAGCGGGAACGGAAGGCGGATAAAGGCGCCCAAATTATCATCATTGTTACCTGAAATAAATATTGTCTTAGGAAAAGTTTTTGTGTTCAAATTCTTTTTAGCTTTGTTTTGAACTTAAACTATACTTATTATGAAAAAATTTTTAAAAATCTTAGGTGTCATTTTGGGCATTTTTGTGGTGTATTGTCTGATTGCGATTGTATTTTTTGACAGCCATTACCACGGCGAGAAATCGATTGTAATAAAAGCGCCAACAGAGAAAGTGTGGCAGAATGTGAACTCTATGAAAGCGATTAATTCGTGGAGTCCGTGGATGAAACTGGACAAGAATCTGGTAAAAACTTATAAGGGAAATAGCGGTGTTGTCGGCGATTTTTTCGCTTGGAAAGGCAATAATGAAGTGGGCGAGGGCGAGCAGGAAATTACGAGAATCGAGCCGAATCAACTGGTGACGACGAAGATGCACTTCATCAAACCTTTTGAGGATTATGCGACTTCGAATATCAAATTGGAACCTGCGGGAAATGATACAAAAGTGACTTGGGATATTGATTTTGACTGTTCAACCATTATGAAGCCGATGAAACCGGTGCTTGACAGGCAAATGATGAGTACATTTGAAGAAGGTCTGAATGATTTGAAAACTTTATCTGAGAAATAGAAAAGTGCCCCGATAATTCGGATGAAATAGTAAGGTGAAAAAAAATAGCGGAAAAATTAATTTCTCGCTATTTTTTTATTTTTTTTCTAAAACAATAGTCGTCCGATTATTAAACTAAAAACATTTTCTTCCACTTCGCCACTGTATTTTTTACTTAGTTTAAAATGAATTGCCAATTGTCTATTGTTGAGTTTGTGGTTTTTCTGATAATCAAGAATTTGTAAAATATCAGATTTGCTGCATAACCTATGTCTCTGATTGCAACTTTCCGTTCGTCGAATATTCTTTTGTTATAGTCCTGTTTCATTTTTTGTATATAATTTTATGAAATCCAATGCTTTTTTTAAATGGGCACACTGTTCTTGGGAAAGAATACCCAGATTATAGCAAAATCTTTTCGTCCCTCTTTTTGTATTAATATTGATGAGCAGAAAATAATTGATAATTCCTTTTTCTATTTTGCAGGAGGTAACTTTATGTAATGGCACCTCCAGCACGGGAAAATTAAGTTTTCGTGAAAGTGGATGATTGTATTTTATTGATAGAATGTGTTCAGAAATTTCTATTGAAATTTTCTTCACCATTATTATTTTCCACACAGTCAATACAAAAATTATCAATAAGCAACCATATAAAACGGTATGATTAACATTGGGAATTTTCCCGATGAATGCCAGACACAGCATATCGAAAAATAAAATAAGTAATAAAGAATGCACCAATCGTGATAAAAATTTTTTATTATTTAATTTCATTTGTTGACTGAATCCAATTGTCCGTTTTCGAAAGTTCTGTAAGCCAGTCTGCCAATAGTTGCAAAGTAGAATAATCCATCACTGCTTTCTCTTTGATAATATTGAAATTATTTTCAAACTCCTGAAATTGTAGCCGTTGTTTTATTGGCATTTTATTCAGTTTTTCATCAATTGTTTCAATAATATTATTTAGCGTTACATTTTTACCTAAAATTTCTACCATATTTTTCGTATTTAATAATCCACTTATAAAGTGTTGTTTTTGGGATTTTATATCTCTCCATTATATTGTTTTTTGTCATTTCTCCTGTTATTATCAGATGTTGCGAATAAATTCGGAAAAAATCATATTCCAGAAGCTTGCGCCATCGCAGTAGAATATCTGTATCTAATCTTTGAGCGAGATATTGCTTTGATGTCTTGTTCTGTACAATCTAAGAAATTACAGATTCGGGATATTTCTATGCGGGTTTCTGCAACTCTTTTTTCAACCATATTCCCGATATGTATGTTTTTAAAATTAGTGTTCAAAATGTGTGTTTTTCTTTAAAAAGAAACCCCCAGAGTCTTTCTTATCATTTGTGTATGTTTATAAATTAATAAGGGGGTTTCAGTAAAATATTATTCTTTTATAACTTTAAAGGTTTTCGTTCCGCTACCTACAGAAATTCTGATGTAATAAACTCCTGTTTTCCAGTCGGAAGCATTCAGTATATTTATCCCTTCTGACAACGATTTTGTAAGTGTCAACTGACCATTGACATTGTAAACGTCTACAGTAGATTTTCCCGAAAGATTTATAAACAAATTGTCTTTTACCTGATTAGGATATACTTTGATACTTTCCAGCGTTGTGTTTTCAGAAATAGTCATTCTAGAAGTTGAAGGACTCAGAGATGTAGCTTCCCAACTTCCCGCTAATGTGTTATCCAAATCTGTAGAAATTAATTTCAGATAATAGCCCTGTCCGTTAGCCTGTACAGGCCAAGGTAATGCAGGTAGATAAGAAACTTGATCTATTACATTTCCCGAAGCGTCTTTAAATGTTACCGGCTCACCATCATTATTAAGACTTCCGCTTGTCCATTGGTATTTGGCATAATCATCAAATCCAGTGATAAGCGACAGTTTTTTTGCCAGCATTATGGTTTGGTTTTGAGGGATTATAGTTCCTGATGGAAAAGTGTAATTTATAGCATCCGAAATCGTGTAACCGGAAACATCCAGATCTGCATTACCCGGATTAGAAATCAGTATAAACTCTGCATCACTGTTGGATTGAGGTTTGTAATTGATACCTGTCACAATAAATTTACCACTCTTCAATGCTTCAACATTTAACGCTTTTGAAGTCTTCGGTCCCCAGTTGTTGGTTGTGAAAGCACGCGTTACGATATTGTAATTCCCTACAGCTAATGCGAATGTCCCATTATAAAGATTTGCATCGGCGGAAACTGCGCCGTTATTCCCCATCGGGTCTGTTCCGTTCAAGGTATAGTACAACTGTGTTCCTGCATTAGGATTATCTATCTGTATATTGTCGGTTTCTGTAATTGTATCGGCAGCAATTATATTGGCCTCTGAAAGTGTATGTGCCATATTATACTCCTTCCATTTCTTCAATGAAAACTCGACTCTTTCTGGTGTTTGCGCCAGTATACGAGGATAATCAACGTTTTTCCACTGCTGGTAAACATTGCTGCTGTATCCCATATATGCTGCATCCAATTTGTAGAGACGATCCAGCTCATTAACGGTCTGCGTCATTTTTTGCTGAACATGGCTTACTGATAAAGGTGCACCGTCTGCTCCGGAAAAACTACCGGAAGCAGGACCAATGTAAGTTAAGACAGCATCCTTTACCAGAGTTTTGAATTCTAAGTTTCCAGCTGAGGCGCTGGTACTTGATCCCATAAACTGCCCGAATAAATTACCGGGACCATTTCGGCTGGAAGTAAGTTGCCATTTGTATTTATAGTTTCCGCCACCACCTGCGAAAGCTCTTGCAGGCATTGAAACTGACGAAGATGAAGTCGTAATGCCTCCGAAAAAGGAACCATCAGTATCATTAATCATGAATTTAGCTTTCATGACATTAGGGTCTGTATTATGAGTAATGGCTATTGCCTCGTTTTCAGTATCTGTAAACATGAACATAATCTGGAATTTAATCAGATCATCTACGTCCACCAGATTTTTGAATTGTTGGAAGTTTTTAGATGTCGCAACACTTCTGATATTGTTCCAGACCGACTGGCTTCCGTCTCCACTCTCTACAGTTCCGCCGGTAAAATAGGCATCCTGTAAATTGACCTTGGTGTAATTGTCATCATTGTCTCCGAAAAGTTCTTCCAAATTATTAGCGCTGAAGTCATTTCTCATGGTCTTCAGCCCACGGTATTTTCCGTTGATAAATAATTGTACATAGCGTGTATCCAAAGCGTATTTGCCCATTTCTTTCTGAAGATTCATAGATATTTTTTCACTCCATCTCATAAATCCTAGGTTGAAAACATTTCTTGAAGCGTTATCCTGACCTTGCTTCAATTCAATAGCCTGTGTTTTTTCCGGCGTTTCAAAAGCGTCGCCTGAATAAGCATCAAAGAAAGGATATGTTGCTTTCTTTACCCCTGCATCGGAATTGAATTTGAACTTGATATTAGGATTGTAAAATCCTACACTTTCCTGCCCGAATTTCTTTGTCATAGAATTGCTGAAGAAATTGGATCTTCCGCTGTATACATTATTATCAATGTATTCTATGGAAGCCTGTGCCCACGTTGTATTAGGTTCAGCATTCGTTGACACGGAAACTATAGGAACTTCGCCAATCGCCTGAGCATATTCTGTTGCGGTTACATTTGATTTATATCGCCATTGGTTATAACCTCCGCTTGTATTTTCGTTGGCGTAATTGTTTCTCAAGACGTAAGTATGGGCAATAACTCCGGAATTATTTCCTGATGCGTCGTAAGCATAAATTTTGACTACAGATGTTTTGTTGATATTAATCGGCGTTGTGTATGATGTTCCTGTGGTTGCAGAAGGATACTTGCCATCTAAAGTATATTTCACAGTTGTTCCTGGCGGAGCAGAAATTGTTAAATTAAACCCTTCGTCGTAAACACCTCTTTCTTTACTGAATGTTATATCTAGTTTTTGCTTTCCGTTTTCGTTGGCAGCTTTATATGTAGGCGTTATAAAATTGGTAAGCGCTCCTGTTCCGTTAGGTAATTTTCCAATAGACTGATTATAGGGTACGTTGCCATAACTCAATTCATCCTGTGAAACAACATTTCCGCCTATCTTTCTTGAAAGATAAACTGTTGCACCTGTATTTTTAAGGTCGAAATTAAGATGATGATTGCCGCTGCCAGGCTTTTCATCTGCAAACAAAACTACATATCCGTGTGCAGGGATGAAGATATTTTTGAGCTCATGTTTAGTTTTCTCTGAATTTTTATTTGAAAGATAAACGCCACCTTTGATATGCAGATTATCATCACTATTGTTGTATAGTTCTATCCAGTCTTCATCTTGAGTTGCTGTTCCTTGGGAAGACAATTCATTAATATAAAGCTTATCCATTAAAGCCGGGTCGGTAACCGCTCCGTCAATGGATGCCCCTTGTCCGTTATTCAGATATTCAACTACCAATCTCGGGCGATAACTGGCACCTCCTTCATATGATCTTGCAACTGCTCCCACATTAGTTCCCAACCCATTAAATTTAAATGCTAAACTATTATCTGACTGCCAGCCGCTGAGACGATTTTCATCAATAATCTTTTTGAGGTTTGGGGTTCTATTTTTCGTGTAGTTTGTAGTCCAAGGTGTGGTTTGCCAATTAACTTTATTTACAGAATAGTTTCTGGACGTGATACTGTTGCTTGTCGTATTATATATCTCAGGATTTCCTATTTCTGAATAAATATCCATATTACCTGCAGGACTTGTACCATAAGTGTAGAACTCTATGTAAGCATCCGTAATCTGTGCATCTGCAGGTATCTGAAGATTTTGGAAACGTACTGCGTTTTCTGTAATATTTGTTCTTCCTCCAAGCTCCAGATAAGGATTTACTAATGCCATTGCTCCCGTATAACTTTCTCTGCCATCATCATTTGCTGCAGAGACTATTGATGATGTGCTTCCTTGCATAGACCAATAATCTATTATCAACGTCGGGCGTTGTCCGGCTGGAGCAGTAAATGATTTTACAGTAAATGATCCCTGACCGTTCCCTTGTAGCCGGAAGGCAACATCAGCATTGTTAATTCCATTTGGAAACATTTCCTGAAGAATGCTTTTTATATTTGGCGACTGATACTTTTGGTTTAGGGCACAACCCGTAGTGGACCATTCTGTAAAGTTTGCAGAGTAATTACGTGATTTTATATTCAAACCTGTAGAAGCTGTGGTAGATGTAGGATATAGTAATGAACTTCCTATTTCCCCTGATATCCTAATCACTGTTGGCGTAGTGCTTGATTCGTCTCCGTAAAAAACCAGGTAGGCATTATTGATGATGGCATCCGAAGGTAATGTAATGCCTTCAAAACGCAAATAGGTTTCCTGCAAAACGGTTCCGTCTTTTCCTGCGAGCTCCAAATCTGAACTGGTAAGATCTACAGTATTGTTTGTTTTTACCTCCACATCATTGTTTTGTGTAGAAACTTCTATTTGGTAGAGATTCTGAGCATTCATCGCAAGAGGTATAAACATTGCGGCGATTAAATTTTTTTTCATTAAATTTTTTCTGTTAAAAGAACTGCCGAAGATTAGGCAATTCAAAAATTATTGAAAGGTTATTTTGTATTATTTCCAATAATTCCAGACGCTTCCGTCAAATATGGAAAAATATCTGAATTAATATATAGGAGCAGTTTTAATAAAATGGGCGTATAGATCGACCAATATTCTGTTCATATTGGTATTTTTGAATTTATCACCAAATATTACAATGTTCCGGCTAAGATCTATGACACCAACTTTTCTTTGAGACGAGTTATTTAGCTGAAGAAAAGAAGTGCCAAATTTTGTTGTAATTTGACCTGCCGCGGTTCCATCTGGATCCACAGTAACTCCCGTTCCGATTGTAAATGGCTGACCGGTTGAGGTGCTAAATATCTGCGGCATATTCGTTACACCTATATTTGTAATACCAGTGGTATTACTACCATTTTCGACGTAGAAGCCTAATGTGTTTGCTAGATTTGATTCTAATATTTTATCTGCGAAATGAATTACAAAACCGCCTGTAGACTCTTGCCATTCTTTTATCACATTACAAAAACCCTGATTCAGAGCAGCTTCATTTGCACCTACATGAACTCCCGAAGCATCTTCCAGAGCGTCTGATAATTCTGCAATATTACCGGCTGTGACATTCACAATCTGGATACCAGCGGTTCCTGAATACGATAAAGCCGTACTTGGAGATCCAATAGTATTACCTCCTGTAAGCCAGTTGTACGTTGAAGCATAGCTACTTGAGCTTGCAGCTAATATGGAACTGTCGGTACCGGACACATTTACAATTTTCATAATTGCAGTGGCTCTGCTAATAAATGAAACAGGTATATTGTTACAGATTGTACCATTGCTTCCAGCTGTGGTAGGAGCTATGGTAAGAGAATAATTAAATGTTCCTACTACTGGAGAAGTTGCGGAAACAGGATACAAACTTATTGTCTGAGGTCCTAAGTTTACAAAAGTACCTTGCGCAGCAAAGGTAACTCCGTTTACAGTGTTTGTTGTATAAGAATAAGCTCCGAAAGCTTTCACTCTCACAGGAACATCAATATGCACTGTTTGTGAACTAAGTGGCTTATCTGTTATGTATTTCCCAATGACCTTTATAGAACTACAGTCGGTAAACTCTACAAGTCCTTGCTTATCACCACACAAAGAAGCCCAGCTTCCTGTGCCAGTGGCGGTATTCCAGTTCCAGACATTGTAGCAGTTTTCCGTTTTGTTGTAAATGCTAAGTCCATTTTCTGCGGCACCTAATATAAGGTTTCCTCTTTCAGTAGTGGTATAACGTTGGATAATAATACCACTATACTTATCAGGGTTATTACTTGCGGGATCCATTCTTTCTGAAACGTGTAGTCCCGTTTTTGCATTAGGTTGGTCTGTATTTATTCCGACCTGACTAAAAGCGTGAATGCTAAATGTAATCAGCATCAGTAAAAATATGTTTGTGCTTTTTATTTTAAATAATTGTATTGTTTTCATTTTTTTCATTTGTTTAATTTTTTTTCTGATAAATAGTTTTAAAAGCCCGTAGAAGCTTATATAGAATAGACACTCATGTCCTAAGAATTACATATGTTCTTCGGTCTTTTCTTTTTTTAAATACTGTTTGGTGGTGGGCGGGATATGTAAGGGTTTAAAATCCCCGACAACGGTATTATATCTTTATAAGGAAGTTTGATTTCTTCACCTATGAATGATAGATAATAGCTCCAAAAAATTTCACGTACTCTTTCATTAAATAATTTCTGAATATTGTAGGTGATAGGGATTATTGCTGTCTGATATTCTGATGCCAGATTTGATTCAAATCTTTGGCTAGGCATCCTTTTAAAAGCAGCAACATATGATGCAGATTTTGCTTTAAAAATAATTTTTACTTCTTTTTTAATGGCATTTTCTACTAATACTGATTTTTTTTGAGGAAACAGACTTGCCGAATTTACACAAACTGATTTTTCATCTTTCTTGTTACTCCATCCGTGAACAAACGTATTTTTCGATATGTAGATATCTGGTTTCTGTTCATAGATAAAAGTAGAATCTGAAATGTGTAGCGGTGTTCCATTGCAGATAGTAATGATGCTTTTGACATTATATACCTGAGGCTGAATGAAAATATTTATTAGAAATAAAAACATGGAAAAGGCCTTTCTGTGAAGAGAGAAAGCCCCTTGTTTTTGGGTTTTTATCAAATGTGTTTTCATTTAGGTTTAGAATAATAGTCCTACTTAGACTATTTTTTAACCTACTGATTTAAAACAAAGATATTTAAAATTTTAATTCGGTATTAATAAGTATTTATTATTGCTTTTTTTGTACTGATAAATTTAAAAATAAAAACGTTTTACAGTCATAAACTGTTATAATACAGTGAGTTATTTGATTTGCTTATTAATTAAATTTGTTTACATTTGCATTCAATAGTAGTCTAAGTAGGACTACTATTTTTGCTTTCAATTAGTTGAATTAACTCTTTAAAATCTAGGATATGACATTTGATTTTTTTTTGCCAAAAAACGGATCCCAAAAAATTATTCACTTGATCTTTAATGATGAAAGACAACAAAAATCTTTTGTATTCAAAACACCTTTGAGGATACCGGAAGATGTCTGGGACGAAGAGAAACAGCGCCCATCTAATATTTATCTGAAAAAGTATAAGATTCTCAATAAAAAGCTGGATGTACTAAAACTTCGACTGGCAGAATATGTTGTGCAAATAAGAGAACAAAATAAATTGCCCACACAAATGGCTTTGGCAAAGGAGATCAAAGCGATATGTCTGAGGCAAGAATCGGATTTACCCGAAAGCTCCCTTCTTTATTATATGCAATGGTATATTGATGGTAGGAAGGAACTGATCTCCCATTCTACCTACAAAAGATATAAAGTATTTTATCATTTGCTGGAACGTTTTGAAGGATTTCTTTGTAAAAGGCTTTATGTGAATGAAATTAATTCGGATTTTATACGAGATTTTATGCTATTCGGAAGGGGAGAAGAATACAGCGAAAATACGATCTACCGGACAATTCATTTTGTGAAAACAATTCTTAATTTTGCTGAGAGAAAAGGTATCAGGACAGCCCTTAGAGAGTTGGAAGTCCGCAGGGAAAAACAGCATAAGGAAATTGTCACTCTTACGGAAGATGAAATTATAAAAATAATGGCAGCCGAAGTTCCGGAAGAGTTGCAGGCTGCCAAAGACTGGTTACTGATTAGTTGTTACACCGGGCAACGATTTTCTGATTTTATACAGTTTAATAAAGAACAACTAAAACAAATCAATGGGAAAACCTGCCTTTCATTTGCACAACAAAAGACAAAGAAAGACATATTACTGCCTCTACATCCAAATGTTATAAATGCCATTGAAAGAAACGATAGCGCCTTCCCAAAATTAATAGATATCCAACAGTATAATGAGCAAATAAAACAGATCGCAAAACTCTCTGGTTTGAACGAAACAATTAAGGGAAGGAAACGTATTGGCTATCGAACCAAAGATGTAGAAATTGAAAAATGGGAATTTTTGACAAGCCATATTGGAAGAAGAAGTTTTGCTACAAATTTTTATGGGAAAATTCCCACACCTTTATTAATGGAAGCTACCGGACATAGTACAGAAAAGATGTTTCTCCAATATATTAATCCCATTGATAAAAATAGAATTCTTTCTTTGAGCAACTATTTTGATAAGATTCATCAGGAAATACTACTTCGGCAGACAGATTTTTGATTTTCTCCAATATATCTCTCTTTTAATTAGATAAATAATATCTACACTACGAAAATAAAAAAATCGCCCCGATAATTTCGGGGCGATTTCATTTTAATTTGAAAAATTTATTTTGTTTTATTTGATGATTAATTTTGAAACAGCCAAACCTTCGTCTGATTTCAATTGAACCATGTAAACGCCAGAGCTGATTCCGTTTACAGAGAATGTTTCGTCTCCTTTTGCAGATTTCAATCCGTATGTTTTTACCAGTTTTCCGTTAAGATCGAAAACATTGATTTGTCCGTTTTTTGCTTTGTTATATCTGATTTTCAATAATCCGTCTGTTGATGGATTCTGAACTATTTGTAAAGACGTTTTGTTAGCATCGATCTTAGTTTCGTCAGTTGCCAAAGCAGTTTGGTTACCATAGATTCTGAACTCGCCCGGCTGAAGAACAACAGTGGTACCCGTGCTTGCAGCCATAGAAGTATTATTCATCAAATTATACCAAGTCCCTGAATAAGGGAAGTTTGGCGTTACAGTCTGTGCAGTTGTCGTGAAGTTTGCCACTACAATTACATTCTTTAAACTGTTTGCCGGCAATGCATCTTTCCAAATGTAGATTTTAGGCAATAGATTTCCAGATTCTACAGTGAAAGTAGTGGTGTCAAAAACCTGACTCGATAATCTTATTTCCAAGATTTTAGCCCAAGCATCATATATTGATTTTCTTGCAGCATCTGTGTCATATCCTAATGTGAAAGCTACCGGTTTTGGAGATAGTCTGCAATCGTTACTAATGGTTCCATTTTCACAACGGTTGATACTGAATTCATATCCCAGTTCTCCAAACTGCCAGATCATCTTAGGACCAGGAACTGTCAAGAAAACTGCGCCATAAGCTTTTTGTCTTTCCAATGCGGTTGCAAGGGTTTTTACCGGACCGTTTCCATAATTTAAGTTTCTGAACATTAGACGCTCCTCATCGTGACTTTCGCCATAAGTGACGTTTCTTCTTTCGCTGAATCCGTGGTTTTCAAAGTCAACTCTGTTAAAGTTGCTGTTGGAATCATAACCCATTGTATTCTGTCCATAAGGTCCAATTAGGTTGTCCCACATCATCACACCTTTTCCTTCATTCACTTTATAATTTGCCCACTGCTGCTCTTCCTGATCGCTGCCTAAATGTTCGAAGATGATATAAGAAGTTGGGTCATAAGACCATTGATAATCTGAATATAATTTCAAAACATCCACTCTGTCCTGCTGGTAAGAACCTGTACAACCTTCATCCGAAGCGGTACAATTCTGCGTGAATCCTTTGGTAAGATCCCAGCGGAATCCGTCAACTTTGTATTCTTTGATCCATTGTTCAAGAACTCTGTTTACATAATATCTTGTGTCAGCTTTTGAATGGTTGAAATCATAGAAAACATTATAAGCATGCGTTGGCAATTGATTGAAATATGGATTGTTGGACGCAACACCTCCGTAACTTCCGTCTGTGCTTGTAGACCAAAGTCTTTCCAATGGTGATCTTCCTGTAGCGTGGTTTAGTGCAACATCAAGGATTACCGCGATTCCGTTTTGGTGGCATTTGTCTATGAATTCTTTGAATTTTTCTGGCGTACCGTAAGCTTTGTCTAAAGCCAAATGGAATCCTGGATTATAACCCCAAGAACTGTTTCCGTCAAATTCCATTACCGGCATTAGCTCTATCGCATTCACATTCAATCCCTTGATGTAAGGAATTTTATCGATCATTGCCTGCCAGTTTTTACCTTCTGTAAAATCTCTTACAAGGGCTTCGTAAACAATAAGATTTTGTTTTGCAGGTTTTTGGAAATTAGTAACAGTCCAGTTGTATGCAGGTTTAGCAGTTTGAATGACTGAAACATCATATTGCTGCCCGGCAGGATAAGCTGGCATTCCTGGATAAGTTGCAGCAGTGATGTAAGGGTCATCATCCGGAGAAAGTACCAAGGTAGAGTATGGATCTGCGACTTTTACGCCATCACTTGTTCTGTATTGGAATGTGTAAACCTGCTGAGGTGTCAATCCTGTAATTTCTAACCAGAAAAGATTGGTATTATTGGTATCTCTCTTCATAATATAATTAGAAGAAACCTGCCAGTTGTTGAAACTACCTATTACATGAACATAACTTTTGAATGGCGCATATAATGCCACACCAACTTTTGTAGGATCATTCGGATCGTAAGAAATTCCTTGTCTCATGTAAGAAGGAATGGCTGCACTCTGCGTAGTAGGCGTTGGGGAAATACTAAACTTTGAAGTTTGTACACTTCCGTCTGCTACACTGGTTGCAGTCAATTCAATTTGGTTATCAGTCGTGATGTTATACGCTGTAAACATTGATGAAACATTGTTTGCCGTGTAAATTATATTTCCGTTTGCTTTTACCACATAATTTGCAGGTAAAGAAGTGCTGTAAGAAATAGGATAATTATTTCCGGAAGCAATGAAATTAACCGAACCATTTTTAGGCGTTGTATTTACAAACTGGAATTTCCCAACTTCCGAATAGATATCCTGAGATTGCCCATTTCCAGTTTTTGTTTTCAGAAGGAAACCTATTCTTCCCAATCCTGTTCTGTTGTAGAAATTTTTTGGAACAAAAGTCAGGGAATAAGTATCATTACCGGAATTGTAAGTTAACCTGTTCGTTTCACTGGAAGCTGTCCAGGCTCCATTTGTAGGGCAATCCTGGCTGTTGGCATCGTTGGCGTCGTACGACCAGGCCCAAAGATACAATGCGTTGTTGGCAACGCCCCAGGTAGATTCATTAATGCTATTACCATTAAAAGTGATAGTAATAGATTCGTCTTCGTTAAAAGCAGGTGGAGTGATCGAGTAGGTGACCGTCTGTGTCTGCGCAAAACTAATGGTCGCAATGAAAATTGCGATCAGGTTGTAAAATTTTTTCATTGGTCTATATATATGAGCGTTAAATATATCAATTTTTCACGATTCCAAATCGTTTTTTATTTAAAGGATTATTTTTATTTTAAATAATTGATTATCATTATGTTATTATTTAATATTTTTTGAAATTTAATTTAGATCTGGATTTTATTTTTACCAGATATTAACATTAAGTACATATTTAGGTAATATTCGATTTGCGGTTTTTTTCTATATTATTTGAAAAATTATATTAATATATTTTTATATTTCATATTATTTTCTATAATTTTACCGTCAAATAAAAAACAATAAACAATTATTTTAATTAAATAGTGAGTCTTATTAGCTTCAATTATTTATAATTAAGTTAAAATTATTCGTTTATTTAAATTATTTTGTACTAAATTTAAAAATTCAAAAAATCAAATTGTAAATTATGAAAAGTGCATCTGAATCTGGTTACCACTTAGACGGAGTTGATAAAGAGATTGTATATATGTTGATGGATAATGCAAAAACTTCTCTTGCACACATATCTAAGCACGTAGGGATTTCTACAACTGCAGTTCATCAAAGAATTAAAAAATTGGAACAGGCCGGCGTGATAGAGAATTCTATTTCCTTCCTTAATCCAAGAAAAATTGGTTATAAAGTTGTTTCTTACATAGGTGTTTTTCTGGATCAGCCGAGTCATTACCAAGATGCGATCAAGAATCTAAACCTGGTAAATGAAGTAGTGGAAGCACATTACACAACCGGAAATTATACTATTTTCCTAAAAGTACTTTGCAAGGATAATGACCACCTGATGGAAATCCTGAACAAAATCCAAAAATTAAAAGGTGTGACAAGAACAGAGACGATTCTATCTCTGGAGCAATCCATCAGCAGACAATTGAAAGTTTAATAAAAACCGATATAATTATAAAAGGATGCAAGTTATTTGTATCCTTTTTTTATTTTTGTATTTATACAATTTGCCTGATTTACGGGCTGAAAAATTAAAATATCGTTATGAAAATCAATCAATATTTAGACTCAACATATCTCAAAACGCCTGCTCAATCCCGATTGACTGAGGAACAGACTTTCGAAAAAGTAAGAGAACTGACAGACGAAGCGATAGCTTACAACTTCAAAGAAGTAATGATCCGACCGAATTATGTAAAAATGATTAAGGATTATCTGCTGTCAAAAAATTCCGAAGTTCTGGTAGGAACAGTTATCGGTTTTCACGAAGGAACTTATTCTCTGGAAGAAAAATTAGCAGAAGCAAATCAGGCAGTTTTGGATGGTGTGGACGAATTGGATTATGTTATCAATTATGAAGCTTTCAAAGCCGGAAAACTGGATTTGGTTGAAAAAGAATTTGTTGAAGGAACCAAATTAGGACTACATTTCGGAAAAACAGTAAAATGGATTATCGAAATCGCTGCTCTTTCCGATCATCAAATTGCTGATCTGACGGCAAACATTTGGAAATGGGCGCAGGCAAATTTTGAAGAAAAAGACTTCTCAAAAATATTCGTAAAATCTTCCACAGGATTTTTTGTAACAGAAGGTGGAAAACCAAATGGAGCCACTTTTGAAGGCGTGAAAATTATGCTGGACAATGCAGGTAAACTTCCTGTGAAAGCAGCAGGTGGTGTAAAAACACCTGACGATGCAGAGAAAATGATCAATTTAGGAATCCAAAGAATCGGAACTTCCGCCGCAAAAGCACTTCTTGGTGAAGGCGAAGCTGGATCAGGATATTAAATTTATATTTAAAATAAAAACCTCCTAAAAATCATTTTCGGGAGGTTTTTTTTATGACTTTAAGTTTTGAATTAATGTCCTCCAAAAAAGTCAAGCATGGTTTCCAAAGCATTTTTAGAATGCATCTTTTCTCCGTTTTCAAGAGATTCTTTTGCTGCTTCTGAGGCTCTTTTTCTCATATTAATTTCATAGTCAGAAATAGCTTCTGTCAAAGAATTGTATTTTTCTGAAGTCAGGTATTCACTCAATTCCAAAGCGTCCAGCATTGCCATATTTGCACCTTCGCCGGCAAACGGAGGCATGACGTGTGCTGCATCGCCAATCATTGTTAAGTTGGATTGAGTTTCCCAGGTTTGATCCAAAGGCGTACAATAAATAGGTCTTGGAATGAAAGGTGTTTCCGCATTTTTAAATAATTCATACCAGACATTACCCCATTCGTGATAATTGATTTTGAACCATTCCACAACCTGTGATTGATTATTAAAATCCAAACCGCTGTCAGAAGCCCAATTCTCATCCGCTTTGAAACTTGCATAGAAGCCAATGTCACCATTGCCTTTTTGTCCCATCAGAATATTTTTCTCATTTCCGAAAGCCATTATTTTTCCACCGTTGATCAGAGAATCCATATTTGGAACTTTGATTTTTGATTGATAAATATTTCCCTCAAGCATTAATATTCCGGAATAGAACGGTTTGATGTCTGTAATGTAAGGACGAATTTTGGAATTGGCACCATCAGAAGCAATCACAATGTCTGCATAAACGGATTCTCTATTTTTGAAATTCAATTTCCAGCCTTCATCATGCTTTTCCATCGAGATGAAATGACTGTTCCAAACCACCGTTTCCGGTTCCAGAGATTCCAGCAAAATTTTCCTTAATGCGCCACGGTCGATCTCAGGACGAAAATATTCATCGCCAAAGTTTTCCTCAAGATTTGTTTCGTGATCGCTGTAGAAAACTTCCGCTTTTTCGTTTACAATTAATGTTTTATCTGCGCCTGGAAGAAAGTTTTCCTTGAATTGTTTTAAAAGATCAGCTTTTCGTATCGCAGCCAATCCGGCGTCTTCGTGAAGGTCGAGAGGCGAACCTTGCACTCTTGCATTTTTATTAAGATCTCTTTCGTATACTTTTACATCAGCACCTTTCATTTGCAGAAGTCTTGCTAAAGTCAGTCCGCCGGGACCGCCCCCAACGATGGCGATTTTTTTATTATTGATGAGCATAATTTTTAATTTTATGCTGCAAAATTACTTGGTGTGATAAACCAAAAATTGTAAAAATCGGTCGTTTTGATTTTTGAATAGTTCTTTGGGAGAAACGCCGGACAGCTTTTTGATTTCTTTGATGAAGTGAGATTGATCGGTAAAATTAAGCTGAGGAAAAAGATTGCCATCTTTGATGTGGAAAAGTGAAGCCTGAAAACGCAGAATATTACAGTAATATTTTAACGAAATCCCTAAATGCTTTTTGAAATACCGGTTGATTTGCCTTTCTTCCCAGACTATTTTTTCTGAGAGTTCTTTAATGCTAATTTCGCCGTCAGTTTCGAAGATCAAATTGAATAACTTCAGTTTTCTTTCATCAATTTCTTTAGGTAATAATGAATAGACTTTCTTAGAAGCCTTTTCACAAAATGCTTCAAAATTATCCAAATCATTAATGTTGAAATCCCAGAAATCATTTGGCAAAACCATTCCGCTGTTTACAAATTCTGCAATGGACTGATGAAGAATGTATTCCAACGCCAATGGATTAAAACTAATGGCAAAAAAAGAAGTAATATCCAGCTTCGGTGTTGGTTTTGGTTTCGTTTCCAAACCCATCAATACAATTTGAAGCTGGTCGTTTTTTGTTTTGCAGAACAGAAGATCGATCTTCCCATTTGGGATCACGACGCCTTCCTGTTGGCTTGACAGATTTTGAAGGGACGAAAAACAATACACATAATCAGCAATCGATTGATCGGGTTTTATGAGTCTGTATTCTAATTCTTCGTCCATTTTATCTGCAAATAATATTTTTATTTACTGTCAGAAGGTTCCCAGAGTTCAATTTTATTCCCGTCAGAATCTAAGATGTGAACAAATTTTCCGTAATCAGAATCGTCGATCTCATCAAGAACTGTTACGCCGTTCTCTCTTAGATTTTTTACCAATCCCTCAATATTCTGAACGCGGTAATTGATCATAAATTCCTTTTTGGAAGGGGAAAAATAACTGCTTCCGGTTTTGAATGGACTCCATTGCATAGATTCGATTACGTCGGGATCATTGCTGTTTCTCGATTCGAAAGTTGCGCCCCATTCTGTGGTGTCTATTCCAAGATTTTTGGCGTACCAGTCTCTGGTTTCTTTCGGATCATCAGAGAAAAAGAAAATACCGCCGATGCCTGTTACTTTTGGCGTTTTGTCTGAGTTGTCCATAGTTCAGTTAATTTATTTAAATCAAATATAATTATTTTATCCCAACAATTTACTCTGCGACCCAAACACTCACATTCCCTGCAGGACAAGGAAAATCTGCCCAGCCATTTTCGTCTATTGTAACTTTATTGTCTAAATGTCCGGTAAAATCATAGAAAGTCTGTCCCGCATATCGTTTTCCAATTTCCATTGGTTTGTGGTAAGCATCTTTGTTACTCAAAACTACAGCGCAACCGGAATGTTCCTCATCGCCTTCACGGATCCAGCCAAGGCAATGCGCATCTTCAAAATAATCTTTCTGATTGCCATAAGCGAAGTCTTTTCTGGCTTTCAGAAGTTCTTCAATAGCGTCTACTTTGTCAAGAAATATTTCATGCTCAATGCCATCTTCTCCATGGTCTTTGTAGCTTGCTCCGTAAAGATCGGGATAGAAAACACAAGGATATCCGTCTTTTCTTAATAAAATCAAAGCATAAGCTAATGGTTTGAACCAAGTCTCAACCGGTGCTTCCAAAGCCTGAAGCGGCTGCGTATCGTGATTATCAACTACGGTTACGGCTTTATCGGGTTGAGATGCAACTAAAGTTTCATTGAAAATTTGTCTTAAATCATAATCCGGCGTTTTGGAAGCCACATGCAGATTATTCTGAAGAGAAGAATCGAAGAGACTCATACAGCCTTCTGTAGCATCTATATAAGCTTCCAAAAGTTTTAGCTCGCCTGGTGCCCAATATTCGCCAACTGCAAAAATGTTTTTCCCGGTGTTGGATCTCAGAACTGTGAGCCATTCTTTGTAGAAATCCGGCGAGATGTGTTTTACTGCATCAAGTCGGACACCGTCAAAATCTGTCTGATCATGGTACCATTTTCCCCAATGATTCAGTTCTTCGCGTACGAATGGATTCCGATGTTCGATGTCATTATACATTAAGTAATCGTAGTTTCCTTTTTCGTCATCCACGATATTATCCCAGCCATCGCCAAAGTCATTAATGATTCTGTATATACTTGTTTCTTTTCCTTCTGCATAATCCACGCCTGTAAAACAAGTGAAGTCCCATTTGAAATTAGAATAAGTATCGCCTCTTCCGGGGAAAGTAAATTTGGTGTAAGATTCAATTTCCATAACGTCCGAGATGTCTTTGTTACGATCTTCTTCGTCAACTTCTATCACTTTGAATTTCTCCAGCTCGTCGCCACCAGCTTTATGATTGAGAACGACATCAGCAATTACCTGAATGTTTTTTTCTTTTAATGATTTTATGGCAGCTATATACTCGTCCTTGGATCCATATTTTGTGACCACATTTCCTTTGTGGTCAAACTCTCCAAGATCAAAAATATCATAAGGATCGTAACCAACGGACATTGCTCCGGATGTGCTTTTGTAAGCGGGCGGAAGCCAGGCAGCTGTGATGCCAAGATCGGCTAAATATTGTGATTGGTCTTTTGTGTGTTTCCAAAGGAAGGAGTCGCCATCGGTGTACCAATGGAAAAATTGTATCATCGTCCCGTTCATAAGATTGTAGATTTTTTCAGATTGTTTGATTTGATTTTTCAACTATAGAAAATATCACGCCAAGGAGCACGGGAAAGATTCAAGAATAAAGTAAAATTATTCATTTGAAAACAGAAATTATAAAAAACGAGCCTCAAACACTCAATGACGAATCAAAAACACTCAAAGATGAGGCAAAAAGACTCGACGATGAGCAAAAAAGACTCAATGACGAGTAAAAAAGACTGGATGATGAATCAAAAAGACTCAACGACGAGGAAAAAAGACTGGTTGATGAGTAAAAAAGACTTAAATCAATCATTTTCAAACTCCTGAAATGGAATTTTCAGCTGAACAGAAACCTGTTTTTTTTCTTCTGTGTTGAGGTTTGATAATGATAATCCGAGTAATCTGATTGCTTTATCGAAAGGCCTCAGTTCCCAAAGTTGTTTCGCCGTGTTGTAGAATTTCTCCGCGTTTTCGAAATAAAGTTCCTGCGTCTTGCTTCTCGTGTAAAGTGTGAAATCTTTGTATTTTATTTTCAAAGTCAGGGTTTTTCCTTTGATTTCTCTTTTACCGAGACGCTCTTCCAGTTCCAGACTCAGGGATTTTAGTTTTTGATCGATTTCTTCATCTTCATTGATGTCGTCCCAAAAAGTCCGTTCTACAGCTACACTTTTCTGAATACGATTGGGTTTTACTTCGCCATTGTGAATTCCTCGGACGACATTGTAATAGTATTTTCCGGATTTGCCAAAGAGTTTTTCCAGTTCATCAAGAGATTTTGCCTTCAAATCAGAACCTTTGAAGATGTGCAAAGTGTGCATTCTATTGGCAGTGACTTTCCCAACGCCGTAGAATTTTTCTATCGGAAGATTTTCCAGGAACTCATTGATCTTGGTCGGGTGAATGGTTTTCTGTCCGTTTGGTTTATTGATGTCTGAAGCGACTTTAGCCAGGAATTTATTAATAGAAATCCCGGCTGAGGCTGTGAGTCCCGTTTCTTCAAAGATGCGTTTTCTGATTTCTCTGGCGATGTCGTTAGCAGATTCTATATCTTTTTTGTTTTCGGTAACATCCAGATAAGCTTCGTCCAGAGAAAGTGGTTCTACGAGATCTGTATATTCGTGGAAGATATTTCTGATTTTGCTTGATATTTCTTTGTATCGGGAAAATCTCGGCTTTATGAAAATCAAATGCGGACATTTTTCTCTCGCAGTTTTGCTTGGCATTGCAGATCTCACTCCAAATTTCCTCGCTTCATAGCTGGCTGCCGCAACCACGCCACGATGTCCGCCACCAACAGCAATGGCTTTTCCACGTAGGCTCGGATCGTCGAGCTGCTCAACAGAGGCATAAAATGCGTCCATATCTACGTGGATTATTTTGCGCTGAGGTTGCATTAATTTAGAAGTTAGAAATGAGATTTTAGAAGTTAGATTTTAATTCGATTACAAAAGTTCAATTCCTTACTCAATACAAATTTAATCAAAAAAAATCCCGAAAATTTCGGGATGATGTTCTTATTATTATCAATCTTGTTTATCTTTTAAGTAATTACTTGCATTCGTGTTTTTAGGATTAAGCTCCAGTGACTTTTTATAATTAATTATTGCTTCTTTCCGGTTGCCTAGTGATTCCAAAGTTTCTGCATAACTATCATAAACATTCGCACTGTTTGGAAACAACAAGGTGTTTAGTTGGAAAACTTGCAATGCTTCGTTTTTCTTTTCTTGTTCTAGAAGTTGATATCCCCAGGAATTTATTTCGTCTTCGGAAAGTTTAAAATCTTTGTTGTTTTTTTTAATTTTCGTATAAATTTTAAAACCGCTTTGAAATTTATTCTCAATAAGTTGCTGACGTAATAATTTTAGATTTTTACTTAATCCAAAACCATTTTTAACTTTCATATCCGGGAAGTAGTAGCCAGCAATTTCATCAATAAACCATTCGGGATTGGAGCCTTGAAGATTGGTTAAAACCACAATTGAAAGATTATCCTTTGGGTAGAGAAATAATGCCGAACGCATCCCACCAACCGGAGCTGCAGCAGGATGGTCTTCTCTATCAACTGTTGGCCAGCCCAGCGCATATCCATTGGTCAATTTGTTAAAACCATCGATATGTCCATCGTTTAATTTTACAGAAGTGAAAAGTTGTTGAATACTATTTTTATTTTGTAATAATTTTCCATTTTGCAATGCGATAAGCCATTTGCTTAAATCTTCGGAGGTGGAAATGATTCCTGTCGCAGTTCTGAAGAATACGGGGAATGTAGCAAAAGCATTGTGCAGTTTTCCGTCATTGATCCATTTTCCGTCTGTATTGATAATTGTGGAATATGATCCGGCATTGTTTGGGATGATATCATCGGAATCTCCAAATTGCGTAGCGATCATATTGCAAGGTTTGAATTGATTTTCTTCAATGAATTTTGTAAAATGCTGACGGCTTAATTTCGTGATGACTTTTCCTAAAATATAATATCCCGTTTGGTTATAACTGAATCTTTCTCCGGGTTTAAATTCCATCGGCAAGGTCTTTACCAGTTCCCAGTTTTTCTCCTCAATGCCATTGCCTAGAACCTGTTCTTTTTCATCGATATTATTGGGCAATCCAGAAGTGTTACTGAGTAATTGTTTGAGGGTGATAGATTTCCATTCGTTGGGTATGTCCGAAATATATAAAGAAATGGGATCATCTACTTTTAATTTTCCTTGCTCTTGTAATTGCATAATTGCTACTCCTACAAAAGCTTTTGTCATAGAGTTGATCGAGAAAGTAGTTTTGGAATTGGTTGGAACCTGATGTTCCAGATTCGCAAAGCCATAATTGCTTAATTTTTCTAACTTTCCATTTTTAATAATAGCCAACTGGAGTCCAGGGATTTTCATTTGTGTCATCTTATCCTTGACAAATATGTCGATGCTGTCAGAAGCATTTTGGGATAATAGTTGATTTGACAAAATTGTAATAAAGATTAGCAGGAAAAATTTTCCTATTATTAATTTTTTCATTCAGAATTATTTAATAGATAGACAATTGTAAAAGTCATTTTATTACATTGACTCATAAGCTTGTAGAAAGTTGATGATCTTAACGAAAAAATCCCGAAAATTTTCGGGATGATGTTATTTTGTGTACCTGTCAATTGTTAATTGAATGTCCGGATCGTCCGGCGTGATGGCGTAATATTTTGCAATCCCTGATTTCTGATCTACAACAATGTATCTCGGAATCCAGTTGAGGTCGACGTAATTATTAAAATCATTTTTCCATCCGGAGGCAAACCAATAATTCTCTTTATCTGCCATCTCAAATTTATCCAGACTTTTTAGAAAACCATCCTGAGATCTTTCTAAAGAAAGGAAAACGAAATCAATATTGGGATTTTTAGCTTCCAATTCTTTGGCTTTCGGGAAAGCTTTCAGGCAATCTTTGCACCAGCCAGCCCAGAAATCTAAGATTAATACTTTGCCTTTATGCTGCTTCAGTATTTCATTGATGGTGACTTCTTTTCCATTTTTGTCCTGTAGTTTTTGAGCTAAAGCTTCTTTGGACAATTTCGTTTTCAGGACTTTTGGAACTTCCTGAGAAAAACCAAATTGGAAAACCACTAGTAATGTGTAAATTAATATCCTCTTCATTATTTTAAAATTTTTAGACAAACGAAGTTAATGATAATTTTGAAATCCGTTAATGGAGATTATGTTTACATATTCATAAACATTTGGAATTATTAACATTTTATATTCAAAATGTTTTTAATTTTACTAAAAAATAATTAATGGAAAAGTTGAACTTCATTAAAAAGAAATTTAAAAATTTTGATGAAGAATTTTATAACGATTTGGCGGAGCATTCTGTTCTCACAACTGTAGAGTCTAAACAAGAGCTCATACGAGAAGGACAAAAAGTAAATTATATCCCGATACTTGTAAGTGGAATTGTAAAAGTGTTCTCGCTAAATGATGGTAAAGAATTGCTGTATTATTACATAGAACCTTCTGAAAGCTGCATTATGACTTTTTCTTCTATATTTTCTGATAGATTGAGCAAGATCTACGCGATTTCCGAGGAGAAGTCAGAAGTGCTTCTGTTGCCGGTTTCTCAATTCCTAACCTGGCTCATAAAATATCCTAAGCTGAACCAGATTTTCTTTATGGAATACGATCTGAGGTATAAAATTATGATGGACACCATCAGTCAGGTGGTTTTCCAGAGACTGGACAAAAGGATTTTTGAATATCTGGATCAAAGAATCAAAAGACAAGGTAGTCCTGCGCTGAAAATATCGCATAAAAAAATTGCAGATGACCTGGGAACTGCAAGAGAAGTTGTCAGTAGAATCCTCAAGAAGTTTGAAAGAGAAGGGCTGATTTCACAAAGTTCATTGGGAATAGAAATTATTAATAAATGGTGACATTGGTCACCGTTTTTTTTTGTTAAGACTTCATATTTTTGGCTCAAAGTGCCAATATGTCGAAAATTATATTCTTTATTTTTTCATTAGTTTCAGTTTCAGCTTTTTCTCAGGAAGATCTATTAAAAGAAATCGATACTTCTGCTGTGAAAGAACCTTATTCTCCCAGCTTCAAAGCTTTGCAGATCGTAACAGCGCAATCTACAAAACTGCCTGCCAAGAAAGAATTCTATCTGGATATTTCCCACAGGTTTGGTGATGTGAGCGATGGCTTCAAAAACTTTTTCGGATTGGATAATGCCACGACAAAATTGGGCGTCATCTATGGACTTACAGATTGGATGTCCCTCAATTTTGCACGACATACTTATCAAAAAACCTATGAACTTGGAACAAAATACAGACTTGTAAAACAGGAAGGCGAGTCACCGGTTGATATTGTTGGGTACAATGTTTTGGATATTAATTCTGAACTTAGAAAAGATGATTTCCCAAAACTTGAATTTTCTGACAGAATGGTTTATGTGTCACAAGTTTTGATTTCCAGAAGATTTACAGAGAATCTCAGCTTACAATTGATGCCGAGTTATATTCACAGAAATCTTATCGAGCCTACAATAGACAGCAAGAATCTATTCTCTACAGGTTTAGGCGGACGTTACAAAATTTCCAAAAGAGTCTCTATCAACGCAGAATATTTCTACAATTTTGAAGACAAGAATTTTTATAAAAATCCACTGTCTGTCGGGATGGATATAGACACAGGCGGTCATATTTTCCAACTGGTTTTCAGCAATTCACAGGCTAATACAGAGAGCGGATACATCAGCAATGCTACCGGAGACTGGCTGAAAGGACATTTCTTCTTTGGGTTTAATCTTTACAGGGTTTTTTAAAAAGAATATTATGAAGAATACGATAAAATTATCACTCGCGATTTTTGGTTTTTTGGCAATGACAAGCTGCGAAACGAAAACCTTTGAAGATATTTCTGAAAATACGCCCATTCCGGAAAATGTGACTTACGAAAAAGATGTAAAAACAATCATTCAAAATAATTGTGTGGTTTGCCACTCACCAAACGGCTCGCAGCCATACTTTCCATTGACGGATTACACGGCTGCAAAAAATGCGATCGATAATATCCTGGACAGAATACAACGTGCTAATGGCGATCCACTGAAAATGCCACAAGGCGGAACATTGTCTCCGGATCATATCAATATCATCAAAAAATGGAAAGCGGACGGACTTTTGGAAAATTAATAAAAGAAATTAGAAATTATGAAACCTATCCTGATAATAACAAGCATTTTTCTGACAATGAATTTTGCATTTGCTCAAAAATATTCTACCAAAACCGGTAAAATTACTTTCGAAGCGTCCGTTCCGATGTTTGAGGATGTGTATGCTGATAACAGTAACTCTACAGTTATTTTGAATGCTGATACCGGCGATATAGCTTCACTCGCAATGGTAAAGGATTTTAAATTCAAAACGAGTCTGATGCAGGAGCACTTCAATGAAAACTATGCGGAATCTGCGAAATATCCAAAGACAAGCTTCAAAGGAAAGATTGCTAATTTTAACAAAGCTGATCTTTCTGAAAAAGCAAAAACATATACAATTACAGGTACACTTAATTTTCATGGCGTTGATAAAGCCGTACAATCTTCTGCAGCCATTTATTTAAAACATGATAAAGTAATTATACAGGGGAAATTTGTTGTGAAACCAGCAGATTATAAAGTGAAAATCCCCAAAATGGTAATGACAAAAATCGCCGAAAACGTGACTGTGAATTATAATTTTACACTTCAGAAATAATGAAAAAGTATATTCTTTTATTGTTTTTAATGTTTGGTATTTTGGGTTTTTCTCAGCAGAAGGATGTGTTTGATATTGCAAGAAGCGGAACTTTGGATGAAATGAAAACTCTGGTAGATCAAAATCCTGACGTTATTAATTCTGTCAATCAAATGGGATTTTCTCCTTTGATATTGGCTTGTTACAGAGGGAATGTAGAAGTTGCTAAATATCTGATTGATCAAACAAAAGATGTCAATTACCTTAGTCCGGAAGGAACAGCTTTGGCTTCGCTTTGCATTAATTACAACAAAGAACTGGTTGAAAAAATATTATCAAAAAATGCGGATCCCAATATTCAGGATTCTCACGGCAACACGCCGCTTTTATGGGCGGTGAAAAGAAATAATGTACAGCTTGTAAAGCTGCTTTTAAAAAGTAAGGCAGACATCAACATCAAAGATTCTTTGGGCATTTCTGCTTTTGAATATGGTTTAAAATCTAACAACAAGGAATTAATTAATCTTCTAAAACATTAAAAATATGGCTAAAAACTTACTAAAGATGCTTCCGCTATTGATTGGTGGAACAATGTTTTCTCAATTTTCTACAGGTGTTGTCAGTTTGCCAACAACGGCAATGACGATAAAAATTGATGTGAATTCGACTGATGTAACAATGACTGTTACAGGAAGCAGTACAAGCTGGTTGGGAATCGGATTCGGAGCAGACGGTATGCAGTCTGGCTCTGATGGTTTCATTTATAACAGTAGTGCAAACCGGGATTATACCTTTTCTGGAATCGGCATTACGCCATCTGCAGATGCTGCCCAAAACTGGACAGAGCAGAGCAATACTGTTGCCTCAGGCGTAAGAACACTGGTTGTGAAAAGAACACTTGCGGGAGGATCGGGTGATTATGCCTTTGCAAATTCTGCCGGCAGTGTTCCTATATATTATGCAAGAGGTGGTTCTCTTAATTTGACCTCTCACGTTGCAAGAGGTTATGCTACACTTGCGTTATCTCCGTCTTTAGCTGTTGATGATTTAGGCTTAGCCGCTAAGAAAGTGAGTCTCTATCCAAATCCGGTAAAAGACGTGCTAAACTTTACTAATTTGGATAAAATCAAATCAGTAAGAATATTTGATACTACAGGAAAACAAATGCCACTCCAGAAAGGTGTTTCAAACCTGAACGTTTCTACACTTGAGAAAGGTGTCTATTTTGTAGAAGTTGAAAAGCTGGACGGAACAATAGCTTACGAGAAATTTATTAAAAACTAAATATTAAAAAAGTCTGATCAATTTAACTGATCAGACTTTTATTTTTTTATTTTAATTAAGGTTTAGTAACTCTTCACCAAACCTTTTACAATCTTAATCACATTCGGCATAGCTTTATTAGCAGCTTCCAGAACTTCCTCGTGAGAAACTGCAAATGCAATATCCGGTCCGCCAAGATCTGTGATGATAGACAAACAAAAACAATCCATTCCCTGATGTTTTGCGACAATCACTTCCGGAACAGTGCTCATTCCGACAGCGTCACCACCAATTGCTTTTATCATTCCGTATTCTGCAGGAGTTTCGAAGGTTGGTCCGGATAAAGCCACATAAACGCCTTCTTTGACATCAATATTTTCTTCAACAGCAATCGATTTTGCAAGTGCAATCATTTTGCGGTTGTAAGGTTCACTCATATCTACGAAACGTGGACCGAATTCGTCGATGTTTTTCCCTCTCAGTGGATGTTCTGGTAACATATTGATATGATCTGTCACAATCATAATATCCGCTACTTTGAAGTTTGGATTCACGCCACCGCAAGCATTGGAAAGAATTATATTTTTAATGCCTAACAAATGAAAAACTCTGAAAGGGAAAGTAACGGTTTCGATTGAATGACCTTCATAATAATGAAAACGGCCGCTCATCATCAAAACTTTTTTTCCTTCCAAGATTCCGTAGATCAATTTTCCGCCGTGACCAACAACTGTAGTCCGAGGAAAATTGGGAATGTCTTTATAATCTAAAGTGTGAATCGCCTCAACTTCGTATTGTAGTTTCCCCAAACCAGAACCCAATACAATCGCAAAATCAGGTATTTCGCCAATAATATTCCTGATAAATTCTGCTGTTTCTTTATACTTTTCTAACATAGTTTTGAATAATCTGGTTAAACTCTTCGCGCTTGTCAATTTCTACATTGATGGGCCAGTAAAAAATCTTGTTCCGAAGATAATCAAAAGATTTCAGGCGGACATAATCTTTTTCTGTGGTCAGAATTACTTTGTATTCACCAAGTTTTTTATATTCTGCAGCTATTTTTTTGATGTCATCATCTGTAAAGTTGTGATGATCTTTGTACTGAAGATGCTTGACTTTCTTATTGTATTTCGAAATTTCTTTAAGTAACTGAGATGGGTTTGCTATTCCTGTAATTAACAAAACATCGTAGTAATCCAGATTTTTCACAGGCATTACACTGTCGATTCCCATAATATTTTCGTCGTAGGCAATTGCTGAGAAAAATACTTTCTGATAATGCTGAGGTCTGATTCTGGAGATGTAATATTGTTTTTTTTCTTCAGTAAGATCATCCGGACATTTGGTAACCATTATGATATTCGCCCGGCTCATTCCGTGTCGGCTTTCTCTTAGATCTCCTGCCGGCAAGATGAAATCTTTGAAATAAGGATCGTTATAGTCTGTCAAAAGAAGATTCATTCCCGGATTGATTGCGCGGTGCTGGTAGCTGTCATCCAAAAGAAGAACTTCCAGATCCATGTCTTCGATGATTTTCTTTGCGCCAAAAACACGGTCTTCACAAACACCAATTACAAAACGATTCCGAAAACGCTCAAATAACTGCATTGGTTCATCACCAACCAGTTTATAATTGCTGTCGTAGTTCACGATGCTGTAACCCTTTGTGATTCGTCCGTAACCTCGGGAAAGCACGCCGGTTCTGTAATATTTGGACAGATATTCTGCCAGATACATAACCATTGGTGATTTTCCGCTGCCACCCACAGACAGGTTTCCGACACCTATTATGGGTGTTTTGAATTTCGAAGAAGAAAATAATCCCCAGTCATACATCTGGTTTCTGATAGAAGTTCCGAGATGATAACCTAAGGAAAAGGGGTAGAGATACCATCTTTTCATAGATTGCAAAAATAGGGATTTCAAATTTCTAAATCCAAGAATATAGGAAAGTAAAATGTTAAAATTGAAGCATTATTTCACATTGATGAAAACCTTATCTTTGCACTCTTATAATTATTGAATATGATATTATCTATGACAGGTTTTGGGAGAGCCGAAACTGTTTATGAAGGCACAAAAATAACGGTGGACATCAAATCGCTGAACAGCAAAAACTTTGATCTCAATGTAAAAACACCGCTTAGATATAAAGAAAAAGAATTCGAAATCAGGAAATTACTTAATGATAAAATCCTTCGCGGAAAAGTAGATTGCTACATCAACTGCGAAAGTCTGGAGGATAGCAATGATGTAAAAATCAATCAGGATATCGTTAAAAATTACATTGAGCAATTAAGATCCATCGCTTCTGACGCACCGGATTTTGAATATTTGAAAATGGCTGTTAGAATGCCTGATGTCTTATCAACAAAAAATTCCGATCTTGATGAAAACGAATGGAAATCTCTTTTAGAGGTGGTTCAAGAATCTGTTTCCAAGTTTATAGAATTTCGTCAGACCGAAGGTAATAATCTGGCTGAGGAAATTGAGAAAATCGTTCAGAACATTGAGAATAATCTGAATCAGGTTTCTCAATACGAAGAGGAAAGAATCCAGCCAATCAAAGACCGTTACCAATCTGCGCTTAAGAATTTTGAAAATATTGATGAAACAAGATATTACCAGGAAATGGTTTATTTTGTTGAAAAATTGGATATTTCTGAGGAAAAAGTAAGACTTTCCCAGCACATCAAATATTACCTTGAAGTGATGAGAAACGAAGATTTCAACGGAAAAAAATTAGGTTTTATCGCTCAGGAAATGGGACGTGAAATCAATACTTTGGGATCAAAAGCCAACCATTCCGAGATTCAGAAATTGGTAGTTGAAATGAAGGATGATCTTGAGAAAATTAAAGAGCAGACTTTAAACGTTTTGTAAAAAACAAAACTGTACTATTTAGATGCGCTTCTTTTTAATATTTTCATTTCTGTTTCTGTTCATATTTTTGAAATCACAAAATATAGATTCGCTTGCCAATATTCCATCTGAACTGAGGGAAACTGAAATCAGAATTTATAAAGATCGAGGAATAACAAACAGCGGACATATTTTCAGAATCTACAAAGAAAATAAAATCTGGAAAGCAGAACTAATCCAATGGTTTTTACCAAAAGAAATCAGCAAAGACGAGTTTGAACTTGTAAAACCCAAACTTACAGTTCTGAAATCTGAAAAGACATTGGAAGAATTATTCTTAAATATAAAAGCGAGAAATATTGGATTTCTTCCTAAAGAAGAATATTTTCAATACAAAAAGGATGAAAGTCGTGTTATTTATGATGAAGAGGAAAAAGATTGGGCTTTTGAAACTAAAAAAGCAGTTATGATTTTAGACGGAACAGGCTATTTAGTAAAATATCAGCATTTCAAACAACAGAACGAATTTAATTACAGCAATCCTGAATCTTACCTAAAACATTATCCAGAAATTAACGAACTCAATTATTTTGTGGATATTTTAAAATATATCAGAAAGGAATTTAATATAGAATTTTAAAGAATATTTCATTAAAAAACATTGAATTCGAAACTAAAAACTCGAAACTAAACAATGAAACAAAAAGTCATCATATTTTCCGCACCATCCGGAAGTGGGAAAACAACTCTGGTAAAACACGGTTTGTCTGTTGTGCCGGAACTCTGTTTCTCTATTTCTGCCACCACAAGACAACCACGAGGCGAAGAAAAACATACTGAAGATTATTATTTTCTGACGCCGGAAGAATTCAGATCAAAAATTTCCCAGGACGAATTTGTAGAATTCGAAGAAGTTTACACCGACAAATACTACGGAACTTTAAAATCCGAAGTCGAAAGAATCTGGGATCAAGGAAAAGTTGTCATCTTCGATGTCGATGTAAAAGGCGGAATCAAGCTAAAAGAAATCTTCGGAGAGAAAGCACTATCAATTTTCGTGATGCCGCCAAGCATCGCCGAGTTGGAACAGAGATTGATCAAAAGAAATACCGACTGCGCAGAAACCATCAAAACACGAGTGGAAAAAGCCGGAGAAGAAATGACGTACCAAAAACACTTCGATAAAATCATTATTAATACAGATCTTGACGAGGCAAAAGCGGAAGTCGAGAAAATAATTAATAACTTTATCAAAGATTAATCATCTGATGGCCATTAGCATTTTGCTATTAGCTCAAAAACAAAAAACATTTAACTTAAAGGTTAATTAAACAAATGAAAAATACATTAGACACTGCAATAAACAATATGCCTGTCAAAGGCTTTCTTGACCTTAAGGAATTTGCGATTCCAACCGGAGACGATTTGGTAAAAGCAATTCTGGATCTTAAAAAAGAGAAAAATGCTGTAATCCTGGCGCATTATTATCAGCCTGGACCTATTCAGGATATTGCTGATTTTCTTGGTGATTCTTTGCAATTGGCTAGACAAGCTAAGGAAACCGATGCCGATATGATTGCATTTTGCGGCGTTCACTTTATGGCAGAAGCGGCGAAAATCCTTAATCCAACCAAGAAAGTGGTTCTTCCCGATACACTTGCAGGATGTTCACTTGCTGACGGCTGTTCGGCGGAAGGTCTCAACAAAATGCGTGAGCAATATCCAAATGCGATTGTAGCCACTTACATCAACTGTAATGCAGAAACTAAAGCCGCTTCGGATATTATCGTAACAAGCTCAAATGCTGAACAGATTATTGAAGCTTTGCCAAAAGACCGACCAATCATCTTTGCACCGGACAAAAATCTTGGGCGTTACCTCAGCAAAAAAACCGGTCGTGATATGATCCTTTGGGACGGAAGCTGCATCGTTCACGAGGCATTTTCTATGGAGCGCATCGCAAAACAACTGGCAGATCATCCAAACGCAAAACTGATTGCGCATCCGGAAAGCGAATCTCCGGTTTTGGAATTGGCTCATTTCATTGGTTCGACTTCCGCACTTTTGAATTATGTAGAACAGGACGATTGTCAGCAATTTATCATCGCGACAGAGGAAGGAATTCTGCACGAAATGAGAAAACGTGCACCTTACAAAGAGTTGATTCCGGCTTTGGTTTTTGACGAAAGCTGCAACTGTTCCGAATGTTTTTATATGAAACGAAACACATTGGAGAAACTTTACTTATGTATGAAGTACGAGCTTCCGGAAATCACAATGGACGAAGAGATCCGATTGAAAGCTTTAAAACCGATCGAAGCAATGCTGGAACTTTCCAAAAGTATCAAATAAAACTACAAACCTTGTCTTAAACGATGAGGTTTTTTTAATCAAATATTTGGCAATCCCCTCGCCAAAGCTTTTCATCCTGAGGTTCTCGAATGGCCACCGCTCGGGTCGGGCTATCCGTTGCAATCTTTTTTGTGGAAGACACTTTTTTTCATTTGATTGAATTTTTCAAAGCCACAAAAAAGGATTTCCACTACTATCCCTATTGCGGCTGCGCACGAAAGAAAGTTTCGTCAAAAATTGAAAACTTAATCAAAGTTTTTCTATTTTTAAAACATGAAATCAAAAATAATCCTCGAAGACATAAAAATCTATGCTTACCACGGTGTTTTGCCGGAAGAAGACATTATTGGAAACCATTACATTGTGAATCTGGCAGTACATTCAGATTTAGAAAAAGCATCACAATCGGATGATCTTAAAGATACTATCAATTATGCGGAAATAAACGAAATCATCCATCAGGAGATGGAAATCCGATCCCAACTTTTGGAACACGTCATTGGCAGAATTATTAATAAAATTGAAAGTCAGTTTCCTCAAATCACATTCATCAAAATAAAATTAACCAAAACAATTCCGCCAATGAGAGGCGAAATGAAAGGCGTAAGTCTGGAATTTGAAAAAGAAATAAAACAAAAAAACTAAACCAAAAAAAACTATGAAAAACCATTACAGAATCGTAGACCTTTACCAGGCAGAAAAAATCCTAAGATTTGTAAATGCCATTATAGATTATTTTATATCCTATCTTGTTATTATCTTTTTATTTTCAGCTATTATTATCGCTTATACATTTTTATCCGGAACAGATTACGATGCCAATGCGGACGCAATTGCTGAAATGCCAAGACTTCTGGACCGGATTATCACCGGGATTTTTTATGCATCACTAATGTTCCTTGTGGAATTTGCTACAGGCGGAAGAAGTCTGGGGAAATTCATTACCGGAACGATGGTGGTGAAAGAAGATGGAAGTTTGCCAAGTTCTCAGGATCTTCTCAAAAGGAATTTTAGCAGGATTGTACCATTTGATACACTTTCATTTTTGGGAACCCGCGGATGGCACGACAGCTGGAGCGATACGAAAGTTGTGAAACGAAAAGAGTACTTAGAAGCTTTGGAAAGAGAAAATTCCATAGAAGATATTGGACAATTGGCTACTTAAGCAAATTGTTAATAAAATCTTAAAAATTGGTATTGCGTTTGATGCAAACCATTCATATCCAAAATTTTATGAGAACATATCTTGCCGTCGCTATTGCTGCATTAGGCCTAATTATCGCGGCCGCTCTTTTAGGAAGCGCCATCAAAAACAGAAATAAATCTGAAAACACGGTTTCTGTGACCGGACTTGGTTCCAAAACATTTACCTCCGATCTCATCTCGTGGTCAGGTAGTTTTTCCAAAAACAGTTTTGAACTTAAGACGGCTTATGACGCTTTGGCAGTTGATAGAAAAGTGATCTATGATTATCTGAAATCGAAAGGTGTGAAGGAAAATGAAATGTTTTTTTCTGCCGTTGATATCCAGAAGCAATTCAGAAGTTTTACAGACGCCAGCGGAACTTATCAGCAAGGCGAATTTGTCGGTTACAACTTGACTCAAAGTGTCTCCATAAAATCCAAAGAAGTTTCGAAGATTGAAAATATCTCCAGGAACATTACAGAAATCATCAATCGAGGGATTGAATTCACTTCCTCCTCTCCTCAATATTTCTACACCAAACTCTCTGATGTAAAGCAGGAAATGATTGCCAACGCTACCAAAGACGCCAAAGAACGCGCCGAAAAAATCGCAGAAAATGCAGGAAGTGATCTTGGAAATCTCAAAAAGGCGACAATGGGCGTGATCCAAATTACGGCTCCAAACTCCAACGAAGATTATTCTTACGGCGGAACTTACAACACGACTTCCAAGGATAAGGAAGCAAGTATTACTATAAAACTGGAATATGAAGTTGATTAAAAAGGAACAGATGCTTGTGTCTTTATAGTTTTGTTTTGCTATCAAAGACCAGAGTTACAGGACCGTCGTTGACCAAAGAAACTTTCATATCTGCGCCAAAAACTCCACTTTCTATTTTGAGTCCGGATTTTTTTAATTCATTTTTGAAATAGTCAAATAATGGAATGGCTTTGTCCGGTTTTGCCGCTTTGATGTAAGATGGTCTGTTGCCTTTTTTGTAGTCAGAAATCAATGTAAACTGGCTGATACAAAGGATCTCGCCAACAATTTCCTTTACTGAATGATTCATTTTTCCATCCTGGTCTGAGAAAACCCGGACGTCTAATACTTTTTTAATGAGCCAATCTGCATCCTCTTTTTCGTCCGCTTCATCCACACCGATCAACAGCATTAATCCTTTTTCAATTTTCCCGACGATCTGGTTGTCAACTTTTACACTGGCTTCGGAAACTCTTTGTAATATAATTTTCATCTATTAATTATATATAGAAAGCACATTACCGTTGAAGCTATAACCATAAGCTTTAAGGGCTGTTTTTGCAACTTTTGTAGGCCCTCCTGTGGATAGGAACCATTCTGCTCCATCTTTTGGGCAATAAACTGCTGTTCCAGTTCTAACTTCCAAAGTAGTATCATTGTCAGGGCAAAGATGAGGTGCGTTTTTATCATAAATCATAAAGTCCCTTTCATTTTTTCTATAAATAATTAGACCTCTGGTTCCAGATTGTTGTTCTTCGATTTCAAGCCATCCTCCTGGATTTTGTAATGCGTAGTATCTTGGGAGAGTTAGGTCAAGAGTTACGGATATTACAGAATTAGGGAAACAGCTGACAGTACCATCTCTTTCTCCACAAGAATTTATTAAGCTTAAAGAGCTGATTGTCAAAAATAATGTGAATAGTGATGATATTTTTTTAATTTTCATTTCAAAATAAATTATATATTTGTAAACTCAATTCGAGACAAAATAGTATCCGACAAAGGTCGGATTATTTTTTTATACAAACGATAAATTTTATTGTTATGAACTACGTAACCAAAGAAGGTTTGGAGAAAATGAAAGCCGAACTGGAACAACTTGAAACCATAGAAAGACCAAAAATAACACAGCAAATTGCTGAAGCAAGAGATAAAGGCGATCTGTCTGAAAATGCAGAATACGATGCTGCAAAAGAAGCGCAGGGAATGCTGGAGATGAGGATTTCTAAATTGAAAGATATTGTTTCCACTTCAAAAATCATAGATGTAACTCAGTTGGACTTAAGCAAAGTATCAATCATGACGACTGTAAGATTGAAAAATAATGCAACAAAAGGAGAGCAGAAATTCACATTGGTTCCTGATAATGAAAGTGACATCAAGGCAGGCAGAATTTCTGTGAATACGCCTATTGCAAAAGGGCTTTTGGGCAAAGTTGTGGGTGAAACTGCAGATATTGTTTTGCCAAATGGTAATAAGCTTTCTTTTGAGGTTCTTGAGATTTCTTTATAAAAAAAGGAAGTCACGTCGGTTAATATTTGCTGAAAAACTTAGTTATCAATTATGAGCAGTATTTTTTCTAAAATTATCAACGGAGAGATAGACAGTTACAAAATTGCAGAAGATGATAAGCATATTGCTTTTTTGGATGTTATGCCATTGGTAAAAGGTCATACGTTGGTAGTTCCAAAAATAGAAACAGATCTGATATTCGATCTTGATTCTGAGGAATACAAAGCGCTTTGGGCTTTCACGCAAGATATTGCAAAGCAGATCAAAAAGGCAGTACCTTGTAAAAGGGTAGGGATTGCTGTGGTAGGATTAGAAGTTCCTCACGCACATATCCATCTCGTTCCGCTGAATAGCATTGATGATCTTAACTTTAAAAATGTACGGCTCAAATTAAGCCCCGAGGAATACAAGGAAATTCAACAATCAATAATAAATGCATAAAAGAAGTTTCTGGCTTCTTTTTTTTAATTAATAGAATTCAAGATATTTATGAATCCAAACCAATGTTCATTTTGTGGTAGAAAAAAGAATGAAGTTCAAATTCTGATCTCTGGTCAAAATGGCTTTATATGCGAAAACTGTATAGAACAGGCTCATGCAATTGTGAAAGACAGCGCAACCGCAACGCCCGAAACCTCCATGGCATCATCTATGGACGAACTGAAAAAACCAAGAGAGATAAAAGCTTTTCTTGACGAATATGTGATTGGTCAAGATCAAGCTAAAAAGCAGTTGTCTATTGCTGTTTACAACCATTACAAAAGAATACTCCACGCAAAAAATGAAAATCGTGAAGTAGAAATTGAGAAATCCAACATTATTATGATTGGAGAAACAGGAACTGGAAAAACGTTATTGGCAAAAACCATTGCAAAACAACTGAATGTTCCGTTTTGTATCGTAGATGCTACGATTCTGACCGAAGCAGGTTATGTGGGTGAAGATGTTGAAAGCATCCTTTCCAGATTGCTGATGGTGGCCGATTATGATGTAGAAAAAGCAGAGAAAGGAATTGTTTTTATCGATGAAATAGACAAAATTGCCAGAAAATCCGACAATCCAAGTATTACCCGTGATGTATCGGGAGAGGGTGTACAGCAAGGATTACTGAAACTTCTGGAAGGGAGTATTGTGAATGTTCCGCCACAGGGAGGTCGTAAACATCCGGATCAGAAATATATCCAGGTCAATACGCAGAATATCCTTTTCATTGCCGGTGGGGCGTTTGATGGGATGAATGAAATCATTGAAAGAAGACTCAACAAGCAAGCTATTGGTTTTTCTAAAGATAAATTAAATAAAACTGAGGATGAAGATTACATCCTAAGTCAGATCAACGCAATCGATTTGAAGAGTTTTGGACTGATTCCCGAGCTTTTGGGCAGGTTTCCTATTATCACTTATCTTGAAAAACTGACGAAAGATGTCCTTGTAAGGATTATGAAAGAGCCGAAAAACTCCATCGTAAATCAATTTACAGAGCTTTTCAAAATGGATAATGTTGCATTGGAATTTACAGACAAAGCGATTGAAGAAATTGTGGAAGATACTATGAATAAAGGACTTGGAGCAAGAGGGCTGCGAGGAACTACCGAGAAAATTCTGGAAGATTATATGTTCAATATTGATAATGAGACAGAGGTAAAAATTGAAACTATATTACATAATCTTTAATTGTTGATAGATTTTTTATCGATTATCAAAAATTTAATATCTTTGCATAATAAACACACAAAACTACACACGATGATAAGAAAATTTATTAACCTTAAATTGCTCTTGTTTTATGTTCTTGGCTTTTCTCAAGCTACATTAACTTATGTAGGTAATTCTGCATTGGTTACTATTCAGAGCAATACTTTAGTTTACAATGGAGGTGGATTGCAAACCGCAGGTAATGCGGTTGTGAACAACTCTGGAAATGTAATGGTCAATGGTACTTCAGCAGATGGATTAACTATTGCGCCAACCTCTACTTTCAGAATAGCTGCATCTACTGCTGCACCTTCTTCTGATTATGGACAGTTGTATATCACAGGTATTCCTCAGAATTTTATTTCAGGTAAGGTAAGCAAGCAATACAGGTCAGAGTATCTGAATGGTAATACCACAGTGAATACCGGCAGGCAGCAAATAGGATTGCCTTTCTACAATTTTACCATTCCAGAACTTGTAAATGTATTTGGAGCAGGGAATCTCAATGTCACCAATATTGCAAACAATTCTGCAGGACGATTCAATGTAGCTTCCGCATTTTGGTGGAACAATGCAAGAGCGCGTTTTGATCAGATTGCTTACAGTGGAACAGCTTATGATGCAGCAGGTAATCCCAATGCAGCTTTTATTAATCCAATGACCTACTACATTTTGCCAAGAAGAACTGCTGCTAGTACAACTGCATTTTGGGTACCTAGTGGGGAGACAAAAACATTTGTAGGTACTCCGGTTTCCGATCAAACTACAACTAATGTTCAGCTCAATTTATCAGGGGCATATTCAGGTAGTTTTGGAGTAAATGGAAATGGCGCCAACACATTTTTAGAAAAATATTATAGTTATATAGACGATCCTTTCAGATCCAAATTGCCCAACTGGTCTTCAGATTATGGTTTAAACTTGTATCAGATGTCAAATCCATTTTTGACAAACTTGGATTTAAAATATATTGCGCAAAATGAAGCTGGAAATCTTAGCGATGGTAATTATATAACCAATCTTGAAGGCGTAGCATATTATACATCTGGAAATGTTTCCTGGGCTATCAAAACAGGATCAAGCTATTCAACAGCTCTTATGGTAACATTATCAGGAGGTTATTTTCAGGCTGGTGATACTCGTGCCACCGTTATCAGACCATTAGGTGCTTTTATGCTAAAACTAAGCTCGAATGCTGCTCAAACAATTAATTTTAGAGGAACCCGAAGATTCAAATATTCTTCAAGAGCAAGTAATATAGATAACAGTGTAACTGCCGCAAAATCTTCATCAGAATCTACTGACGGTGATAACGGAGAGCTTGATATCCCGGCAGATAAAATAGTAAAACAAGTTGCAGTTGTAATGTATGATCTTGAAGGCGCAGAGTTGGATAGAACATATTATGCTGTCTCTCCAACTGCGGTTACTGGAAGCAGCACTATGACAAGGATGCAAGCTTACAGCGCCGATAAGAAAATATTTACAAAAGAAGAAAAAATTGATGGTGGCTTAGATTATAATTTAGCAGATAAGTTATATATCAATGAAGCTAATGAAGTGAATTTTAAATCGAAACAAATTCCTTTATACATAGATTATCCGGATGAGCCATACCAGCTGAAGTTTGAAGTGTACGAAAAAGGTGAAAGAGTTCCAGATGGATTGTCTAATGGTAGTAGCTTTTATTTTAAAAATCCGGCAGGTCAGTTTGTAAAAATTGTAGATGGAAGTAGCATTTCCATGAATGGTAGCCAAATAGATTTGGGCTTATATTATGAAATGCCAGAAGGTACTTTAGGAACTGATAATTTCAGTAATTCTCAAACCATCATTGCAAAAAAAGATGCTAATTGGGTTGTGAGATTTTCCAAAAACTGGAAAAACGCCACTGTAGAAGTTTATTCTGCAGCAGGTCAGCTTCTTAATTCGAAATCACAAATCCCGACAGGATCAGACTATGCAATTCCTCTTAATTATCAGGCAAAAAGTATTTTCCTAGTGAAAGCTACTTCAGAGAAAGGAGAAGTTGTAATCAAAAAAATTATTAATTAGAAACACATTCCTGATATATGATGAAATTATTATCCAAAAAAACTTATACATTCTTATTACTTTTAATAAGTATCTTGAGTTTTTCACAGTCCATTCCGCCTCCACCAGAAAATCCAGAATCTGGGGACATCGGAGCTTATCCGGCATCTCCCATAGATGCATATACGGTTGTTTTATTATTTATAGCATTTGCAATGATTGTGTATTTTGCTGTAAAATCAAAAGAGAGAATCTTAGAATAAATTATATTTTTTTTAATATTTTAAAACCCGCTTTTTTAGTGGGTTTTTTTTATTTTTACTTTATGAAAAAATTAATAATAACCAGTAGTATTCTATTGTCCTCATATACCTTTGCACAGTTTAGTGTGAAGGCAGAAATCCCACCGTATCTAGCTGATTCCGAAGTATACCTCTATGGTTTCAACGGATCCAAGGAGATCTTATATTCCAAAGCGAAAATCTCCAATAATGTAGCTTCGTTCAAAGTCGATAAGCAATATGTAGGAATGATGAGAGCCTTTTTCAAAAAAGCAAACTCTTCCGTGAATATGGTATCGGAGAATAAAGACATTAGTTTCAAACTAGAGATTGATTCAAAAAATAAAGTTTCGAATGTTGCTTTTCAAGACCAGGCAAACCAACTCTTCAGTAATGAGATAGAATCTCAAAAAAAACAAGAGCTAATCTTACCTGCACTTATTCAAATCCAAGACTATTATAAACCTTCAGAGAGCTTTTACAAATCTTTGGAAAGTGAGATTAATGTGCTTTCTAACAAAGACGTTTCTGCCTATACAAATCATCCATTCCTTGAGTACTACAATAAAAATCAGAAATTCTCTAATCAGGAAAAAATTTCCGAATTTAAACCTGAAGATTTTATTAATTTCTATACCAAATCTGGTGAATATCTGGAGACATCTACAATATTGAAACCTTCCCTTATTAATTTCTTAAATGTCTCAAAAGCTAATGTAGAGGGTAATGTAGATAAACTTCTAGAGGCCGTTAATCTGGAAACTCCAAGAGGGCAGACCATCATGTCTGAACTGATCGAGATTTTCAATACGTATGGTATGGATAAGCTGAAAGAAAAATACCTTACCGAAGCTAATAATTTAAAATGTACGATCAATGACAGACTTGCTTCCACAATAAAAGCCAATAAGAATACGGAGATAGGCGCTAAGATGCCTAATAATACTTTTGTGAACGCAATCCACACAAAGTCAAAATCACTATATGATGTCAAAGCTTCTAAAAAAATTGTTGTTTTCTGGTCATCCACTTGTTCGCATTGTGAAGCTGAGCTTCCAAAGCTTTTGGAAAAATATGATAAGTTGAAAGCACAGAATATAGAAATTGTAGGTTTTTCTCTAGACAGCAATTTAGAAGATTTTAAAGCCAAAGCAAATCTTTATCCCTGGATCAATGATTCCGAAGGAAAGGGCTGGTATAGCTCGTACGGAGATACCTATAACATTGCTGCGACACCAACTTATTTTGTCTTGGATGTTGATAATAAAATCGTTAGCAAACCGAATCACGTACAAGACGTTTTAGATTATTTAAAAGTTAATTAAAAATTTGCGGAAATGTAAAATATCCTTATATTTGCACCACCAAAAAATGGCGAGGTAGCTCAGTCGGTTAGAGCGCAGGATTCATAACCCTGAGGTCACGGGTTCAATTCCCGTCTTCGCTACTCAAAAACTCTCTTCTTTTAATTAAGAAGAGAGTTTTTCATTTAAAAATAATTGCGAAACAATAATGCTTCATTCTGAAACATTCGTTTAATTTTTTTGATTTATAACATTTTGATTCTTAGAAGTTTTTTCATTTATTTTAAATTATTTTCAATAAATATTTGGAGGTTATGTGAAAATGTTTTACTTTTACAGGGCTTTTGAGACAATCACTCAGGAGCAATAAATTTTTTTTCATCATTTGTGTTTTTAGAATCGTACCTCGTGTACGATTCTTTTTTTATGCCTCGTACAGAACCAATAGAGTGATAAAGTAAGAATACGTAACACTGCCGTCCTGTTGATTTGATCTTAGAAACAGATCATTGGTAAAAGCAAAGACATCGCTTAAAATACTCTCGTGATCCTTCAAAAACTGCATTTCGTACATTCTGTCCTTTTTCATTTTTATAGAATATTGTGATAGTATTTCTTTTACAAATGATTGATTCTTTACAGATAAATTTCTTAATAAGCTTTTTAAAACATACAGTTGGGTACTGTACTTCAAATTTGGATTATTGGAATCTTTAGCACATAAATATGCAATGAAACTCGCTTCCTGTTCGCGGGCAAACCCCAATTGGTGAGACATTTCGTGAGCCAGAGTAAAAGGGACTTGTGTAGATGGCAAATTTGGGTTGAATTGGGATTCCGCAGTGAAAGGATTATAATAACCTAAAATGCCCGTATAGTTCATCAATTGACTGTATAAGCTCGACTTTACAGATAGGTGTCTTACCGAAGTTTTTGATGTGATTTGGGGAGCTAATTTTTTTTGACGAGATAAAATTTCCTTTTCTATTTTTTGAAGATCATTAATTACAAAAACGCCATTGTTATCTTCAGAAACTTTCTCTCTTGTTTCTTTACAAAGCTTAAGATATTTGATGGTTAAATTTTTCAGATCCTGATCTGTAAATTCTTTCTTTTGGAATTTTTTGATAATCGGAGTCTGGAAATAAAGCATTCCCCAAAAGCATTGATAAATGAAATAGAATACATTAAGAAAGATGAGAATCTGTTTCCATTTTTTACTCCTTCTTTTTCTGATCAAATTAATGATTGCATAAATTAAATAAAGTGAAACAAGCGTATAAATTACATCGCCAAAAGAAAAACTAAACCTTGAAAATAATAAGACATGAAAATTCTTTTTCCACTCAAAAAAGTTTGAAAAGAACTCAACTGCAAAATTTATTTTTGATATGATATAGAACAACGAAAATTGGGCAACCAGAATGATTGCCCAAAATTTATTTTTAAGAAGAATGTTCTTGTTAGTGTCCACCTGAAACTTTTTTATCAAAACTAATGCCTTGGCTTTTCAAAATACCACTCACTTTCCAGGCATAAAACGCGAGATAAGCAAAACATAAGATACCAACAATATAACTGTGCTGGATTCCGATACTTTCCGAAACCACACCTTGAAGCCAGCTTACGATTCCACCACCCATAATCATCATAATTAGGAAACTGCTTCCCTGGCTTGTATGTTTTCCAAGTCCGCTTACAGCTAGAGTGAAAATACAAGGCCAAAGCGTACTACAGAATAATCCAACACTGGTAAATGCATAGATACTAATAATTCCATCCGTAAACATTCCGATAGTTAAGGCAATGATTCCAAGCGCGGAGAATATCAAAAGCATTCTTGCAGGATTTCCTTTACTGGCAATGTCGGCAGCAATTAATACTAAAATGATTAGTCCGTAAATATAGAAAGGCGATAAGTCGTGTTTTGCAACAGCATTTACAAATAGAAAAACGCCGAAAGCTAAATAAGGTGCAACGAATCGTAATATTTTTTGCATACTCATGTTATCTGTAAAAGCTTCGATAGCTCCTGTCCAACGGCCAATCATCAAACTTGCCCAGTAAAGAGAAATATAAGGAGAAATTTCTTGCAATGTGTAAAGAACACCTGTTTCTGAATTGATGATTGTTTCCATATAAGCTGGAAGATTACTCGCTGTAGAAACTTCTACACCCACATAGATGAAGATTGCCAGCATTCCTAAAACCAATTGTGGATATTTCAAAGCAGAACTTTTTACGGTTCCTTCTTCTTTTACCGTTTCTTCAATTGTTTCAGGATGTTCCGGTAAAGAAGAAAATTTAAGCAAAACAGCAACAGCCAAAAATGCAGCACCTAAAATCAAATAAGGAATCTTCACACTCTCAATACTCATCTCGGTATTTTCAGAAGCTGCAGAACCAAATATGGCAAAACTTACGATCAAAGGACCAATTGTAGTTCCAAGATTGTTAATTCCTCCTGCTAATGTCAGACGTTGAGAACCGGTTTTAATTGGTCCAAGTGCAATTGCCAATGGATTTGCCACCGTTTGTTGTAAAGAAAATCCTAATGCCACAATGAACAAGCCTGATAACATTAATGGAAATGACTGCAAATTCGCTGCAGGATAAAATAATAATGTTCCTAAGGCTGAAATCAATAATCCTAAAGACAAACCATTTTTATAGCCTATTTTATTGACTAAATCTTTTCCAATGGCTAATGAAATCAACATATAAATGATTGAACCAACTGTGTAGGCAATATAAAATGCGACTGATACAAGTTGACTTTGACCTTGCGTCAAATCGAATGCTTTTTTGAAAACTGGAATCAGGATGTCGTTACTCGCAGCGACAAAGCCCCAGAAGAAAAAAACGGTTACAAGCGGGATAAACTGTGCCCAATTGGTTTTTTGTGTTTCCATTATTTATTTAATGTTAATTTAAGGTTAATATTCAAAAACAAATGTAAGTAAAAAGTCTTATTAGTAGAATAATTATTTTATATTCTCAATAAGAGACAATCTGATTTCCTCGTGCGCCTTTTCTTTTAATTCTTTCAATGTAGAATCAGGTGTCAGAATATCATTGAAAAAGATGTCTACTCTGCCGGGATATCCTTTTTTGTTATCAAAAGGAAACATTTCTTTCAGTCCTACAAATGTGTAAACCGCAATAGGAAATTGATGTTTAGTAGAAAGTATAAAAGCACCATCTTTGAAATCATCCAGAATAATGCTTGTATCATCAGGTACACCTCCTTCTGGGAAAATCACAACGCTTTGTCCGTCCTGCATTCTCTCCGCGCAACGTCTGTAGACATCGGCGCGGCTTCTGGCGCTTTTCCTGTCCACCATTACGCAGACACGCTTATAAACACTTCCGAAAACCGGAATCTTCTCAAGTTCTTTTTTCCCGACATAACAAAGTGGGTGATTTGGAAAAAGGATGCAGGGAATCATCACATCCATCAGAGAAGTGTGGTTGGAAATGATAACGTATGCCTGGTTTTTATCGATTTTCTTGTCCGTTTTATTGATGATTCTGTAGCGGAAACCGGTTCCGTAGAAGATAGACATCGCCCAAAGCCGGATAAAAAAGTAGCAGTATTTATAATCTTGTTTTCGGATGGATAAAAGATAAACTGGGAGGAAAAATATCAATGTGAAAATAGTTCCCACAAGTATCATCCAAAATCGCCACACATAAACCAATAATACCTTCATCTAATTATCTATTTATTTCAAAAATATGGTTTTATCCGTTAAAAATGACTTTTTTCTTTACAGAATAATTAAGGAGCGAAACAATCACAATAGAAGATATTTTGCTCATCATTTCCTGAGACAGAACATAGAAGCCCAGATCAACTGCATTTTTGAAAACAAAATGATAAAGAATCTGAAACAGAAACAAACTGATGAAAGTAGAAATAATGGAAACCGAAATGAAATACGCAAATTCTCTCTTCTTGGAATGCTTACCTCTTTCAAACACAAACCATATACTTAGAAAATAATTTGTGATGATTCCGCAACTTGTTGAGAGGATATTACTAAACGGATATTTAATTCCCGAGAGATTATATTCCCACGAGAAGAATTTAGGGAGGTTTACACTCAGTATTTTGAAGCTTCCGATTTCTACAATAGCACTCAGTCCACCAGCGATGATGAAGAGTATAACTTGCCTGTGACGAAGAATTAATTGTTTCATTTCGTTTGCAAATTTATATGATTTGTTAAATGTTTTTAAATAATAGTTAAATTATTTTTTTGTGTCGATATTATTTTTACATTTATTTAATATTAAGGCATTGGAAATAAATGTTGAATAATTAATTATTATTAGCATAATTATTTGCGAAACTCTTAATAATTATAGATGTTGCAATCATATCCTGACTAAAGATATTTGGTCGGGAAATTTTTTCATCTCTTGTCAAGACACCACACTCACAAAATAATTATTACAAAAAATGAAAAATTCTAACAGACCTTACAGAAAATTTCTGCCTCAGCAAGACAAAATTGAAGAGTTGGAAAAAAGCAGTTCCAGGTTCAAAAGAATCTATTCAGAATATGAATTGATGTCTGATGAACTTTGGGATATGGAAAGCAATGAGACTGCGGAAAGTATTCCCGATGATTTCATTAATGCCATAAAATTACAGACTTCCTATCTCGAAGATGAGATTCAGGATTGGCTTATAGAAGATCCCAAATAATAGATTTCATATAGAATCTTCCCAAAAAATATTACATTAGCATTTTAAATTACAAACTATGATTGCTATTGTTGACGGAGGATCTACAAAATGTGACTGGGTTATCCTGGAAAATGATGGTACAGAAGTACTCAAGACCGAGACCATCGGTTTCAATCCTAATATTATAAAAGCGGAATTGATTGCGCCCGAACTGGAAAATAATCAGGCACTTTCCAAATTCCACGATTACATAGAAAACATCTTCTTCTACGGCTCCGGTTGCGGAACGCCCGAAAACAGATTGATTGTCGAGCGAGAGATTCAAAAAGTTTTTCTTAATGCTCAGGTCAATATCAAAGAAGATCTTTTGGCGGCGGCTTATGCAGCTTACAGAGGTGTTCCGGCAATTGTCTGTATTCTCGGAACCGGTTCCAACGCCTGTTATTTTGATGGCGAAAAAGTCAAAACCGAATTGCCGTCTTTAGGATTTCTAATTGGCGACGAAGGCAGCGGAAGTGCGCTGGGAAAGCAATTGGTGCGTCATTATTTTATGAAGAAATTACCGCCGGATTTGCATCAGCAGTTTACTGAGATTTATCAGTTGAACATCGATGATTTGCTCAAAAATATGTACCACAATCCGCGGGCGAACGCTTATATGGCAGATTTCACACGCTTCATTGTCGATAGAAAAACGCACCCATATTTTCAGAATTTCATTTACAAAGAACTCAAGAACTTCCTTGAGTTTCAGGTGATGCCGTACGAAGAGTGCCGCCAGAGCGAGGTCAATTTCATCGGCTCAATTGCCTACTTTTTCGAGGATATTCTTCGCGCAGCCGCTTCGGATTTCCATTTGAAAATCGGAACCGTAGTTCAGAAACCAATAGAAAGTCTGGTAAATTATCATCGTGACTATATCATTCCAAAACTTTAACTTTGCATCAGTATTTGGGCGTATCCCTTTGTTTTTGCTTTGCCGCTTGGTCTTTCAATAGAAATTTTCAGTAACGCAAAAACAAGCGGGCCGGTCTACGGGCAGTCGCTTTTTTTGTTTTTGGTATTAAGGTTTTCGAAAGAAATTTTCAGTCAAAAACAAAAAAGAGCTCCAACAATGCCCTCCGCCCTTACGCAGCAAAGTCATAATAAAAACCTGTGGGTCATATTTTAACCAAGATAAATCCACTCAAAAGAAATTAAAAATGTCAAAAAATTCAAGAGATCAGATCGCTTTCGATAAGGCCGCTTTAGATTATCACAGTCAGGAACCAAAAGGTAAGATCGAAGTTATTCCTTCAAAACCACACTCATCGCAAAGAGATCTTTCGCTAGCTTATTCTCCAGGAGTTGCTGTGCCTTGTATGGCAATCCACGATGATCCTCAAAAAGTTTACGAATATACTTCCAAAGGAAATCTTGTTGCCGTGATCTCCAACGGAACAGCGGTTTTAGGTTTAGGCGACATTGGTCCCGAAGCTTCCAAACCTGTAATGGAAGGGAAAGGTTTGCTTTTCAAGATTTTCGCTGGCATCAATGTTTTTGATATCGAGATCAATGAAAAAGATCCTGACAAATTCATAGAAACTGTAAAAGCGATTGCACCAACTTTCGGTGGGATCAACTTAGAAGATATCAAAGCGCCGGAAGCATTCTATATAGAACAAAGACTGAAAGAGGAATTGGACATTCCATTGATGCACGATGATCAGCACGGAACAGCGATTATTTCTGCAGCTGCTTTGATCAACGCTTTGGAAATTGCAGGAAAGAAAATCGGGGAAGTGAAAATGGTGATCAATGGAGCTGGAGCTGCTGCAGTAGCTTGTGCGAAATTATACATTTCATTAGGCCTTGATCCAAAAAATATTTTTATGTGTGACAGCAAAGGTGTCATCAACCAAAGAAGAGAAAACTTGACACCCGAGAAACTGGATTTCATAGCTCAAACCGATATTGATACTTTGGAAGACGCTATCAAAGGTTCAGATGTTTTCATCGGTTTGTCAAAAGGAAATGTGATGTCTGCACAGATGTTGCTTTCGATGGCAGAAAATCCAATCGTTTTTGCACTGGCAAATCCGGATCCAGAGATCAGCTACGATCTGGCATTGGCAACAAGACCAGACGTAATGATGGCAACGGGAAGAAGTGATTATCCTAATCAGGTAAACAATGTTCTTGGTTTTCCATACATTTTCCGTGGCGCATTGGACGTTCAGGCAAGAGGAATCAACGAAGCAATGAAGTTGGCAGCAGTCTATGCCTTGGCAGAAATCGCAAAAGAACCAGTTCCTGAAATGGTAAAACTGGCCTACAATGTAACGAATATGAGCTTTGGGAAAGAATATTTTATTCCGAAACCATTTGATAACAGATTGATCACAAAAGTTTCTATTGCCGTGGCAAAAGCAGCTATGGAAAGTGGAATCGCCGGAAAACCAATCGAGGATTTCGAAGCTTACGAAAATCAATTATTAGACAGAATGGGACGAGATGAAAAACTTGTCCGAATGATGCAAAACCGCGCCAAAGCAAACCCGAAAAGAGTAACGCTTGGAAACGGAGAAGAGTATAACATTCTGAAAGCGGCACAAATTCTACAGGAAGAAGGGATTGCTTATCCAAGTTTGCTAGGAAGCAGAAAACTCATCAAGGAAAGAATGGAGGAGTTCGGGATGGATCTGGATATTCCGATCATCGATCCGAATGATGACGAAAACAAAGAAACCCGCAAAAAATACAGAAAAACACTTTGGGATCTTCGAAACCGAAAAGGAATCAATGAGTACAAAGCAAAACGCTATGTAAGACAACGTGATTATTTTGGACCATTAATGTTGGTTCACGGCGATACAGATGCGTTGATCGTTGGGTTCTCCAAAAGTTATTCATCAATCCTGAAACCTATTCTGGAAATCATTCCTAAAAAACAAGGTGTGAACAAAGTGGCAGCAATGATGATGATCCTGACTGAAAAGAAACCATTATTCTTCGCTGATACTTCCATTAATAAAAATCCTTCGGCAGAAGATCTGGTTGATATTGCAAAAATGGCTGAGATTACAGTTAAATCTTTTGCTATTGAACCAAGAATCGCCATGTTAGGCTACGAAAATTTCTCAGCGAAAGCAGATTCTTCCAAAAAAGTGGCAGAAGCCGTAAAAATCCTTCATACAAAATATCCAAAAATGGTGGTTGATGGAGAAATTCAACCAGATTTTGCTTTGAACAGTGATCACCTGGCGGATTATCCTTTTTCAAAATTAGGAACTAATCCTGCAAACGTTTTGGTATTCCCAAATCTTGAAAGTGCCAATCTTTCTTATAAAATTATTAGAGGAATGAAAGCCGCTCAAACCATCGGACCAATTCTGATGGGACTGGATCAGCCTGTTCACGTTCTTCAAATGAGATCCAGCGTGGACGAAATTGTAAATCTTGCAACGATCGCAGTTTTGGATGCGCAGATGAAAGATAAAAAGTAAATTAATTTCAATATTATACAGATAAAAAGCCATTTTAACTATTAAGATGGCTTTTTTCTTTGAGTTAATTTATATCTTCGCAAAACCCTAATTTTTGTATTTCGATGATTTATTCTTTAAGAGGTTCGGTTATGGAACTCACGCCAACATTTGCTGTCGTAGAAGTTAATGGAATCGGATATTATGTAAGTCTAAGCTTGCAAACTTCCCAAAACATGAAGTTGAATTCTGAGGTCTTTCTATATATTCAACAGATCATTCGCGAGGATGCACATTTGCTTTTCGGATTTTTCAGCAAAGAGGAAAAAGAGATGTTCAACCTGTTAATAAGTGTTAATGGTGTTGGACCTGTTTCTGCGTTAATATTACTATCTTCGCTCAGCTTGTCCGATGCTGCAAATGCCATTCTTTCCCGCAACAGCGCCGTCATTCAAAAAGTAAAAGGAATAGGTGTGAAAACAGCAGAACGGATTATTATAGATCTTCGTGATAAAGTATGTGGATTCAGCATTTCGGAAGACAAACTTTCTAATTTGGTGGACAATAAAATCAAAAATGAAGCGTTATCAGCATTAGAAGTTTTAGGGATTTCAAGGAAAGTGACCGAGAAGATTGCAGACAGAATTATGAAGCAGAATCCGGAAGTCACGATAGAAGAATTAGTGAAAGAGATTTTAAAGAACATTTAACATTTGATGATAATCGTCATCAATTTCTTAAAAAAATATAAGTGAAGAAAAATATTTACCTTTATAAATTAACCCTCCTTTTTTTAGTTTTTGTAGGTTTTACAAACGTTTTTGCACAGGAAGTGCCGTCCGATAGTTTAGTAAGCATTCGAAAAGATTTCAGTCTGGCCAATCCTATTCGGTATGATGCCTTCTACGATATCGGAACAGGAATGTATTATCTGTATCCAAAAGTCGGGAACACTGTTGTAGGCGCTCCAATCGCAATGACGTTTGAAGAATACAAAAACTACACCATGCAGAACAATCTTCGTTCTTATTACGAAGAAAAATCACTTCTGAACGATTTGTCAAAAAGAAAAGATCAGAGTGATGCGAAGAAAAAAGGCTTAATCCCATCGATCACGATTAAGAACAAAATGTTCGAAAATATCTTTGGCAGCAACAAGATCGAGTTGATCCCGCAAGGTTTTGCATCTTTTGATCTAGGAGTTTTGTCCCAGAAAATTGATAATCCATTGATTCTTCCACAGAACAGAAAAAGTTTTGCGATTAATATCCAGCAGAGAATCCAGTTGGGGATTACCGGAAAAGTCGGTGAGAATCTTCAGTTGAAAGCCAATTACGATACACAAAGTGGATTTGCTTTTGAAAACCGTATGAATATGGTTTGGCAGGCAAAAGGTTCCTGGAAAGATCTTATGAATAAAGGTCTTAATGAAAAAGGACAGGATCCTGAAGATAAAATTATCAAAAGAGTAGAGGTTGGTAACATCAGTATGCCACTCTCTACAAGTTTAATTCGTGGATCACAATCATTATTCGGTTTAAAAACAGAATTCCAGTTGGGGAAAACAACCGGAACTTTGGTGTTTTCTCAGCAGCAGGGTGAAGCGAAAACCATCGTTGCACAAGGTGGCGGTACGATGAGTACTTTCAAAATCAATGCTTACGATTACGAAGATAACCAGCATTATTATTTAGGACATTACTTTTTGGATAATTATAATACGGCGTTAGAAAATTATCCATTGATTAATTCCAGAATCAATATTACGAGAATGGAGGTTTGGGTATTGGATCAGGGCGGAGCTAATCTGGAAACTCAGAAACCAATTGTGGGTATTAGAGATTTGGGTGATAGGAATGGTGTAACACCTAGCAACACAAATAATAATTTATATAATCAGATTGCGTCTACTTTAGGAACTTCCAGAGATATCAATACAGCATACAGTACTTTAGCAGGTAGAAGTTTTCCAAATTCACAAGGAAATCCAGAGCCTTATACTTCTGGCGAACATTATATTACCAACACAAAGGCTAGAAAGCTGAATACTTCCGAATATAAATTCAATACACAATTGGGTTATATGTCATTGAATCAAAGGCTTAATGACAATCAGTTTTTGGCAGTTTCTTATTCTTATACAATTAATGGATCCGGTACAGTCTACAAAGTAGGAGAGTTCTCAGAAGAGAATCCAGTGATCATTACGAAGCTTTTAAAATCTAATGCAATAACAACTACAACATCTCCAATGTGGGATCTGATGATGAAGAATATTTATTCTCTTAATACCAATCAGATTCAGCCACAGGATTTCTTGTTGAATGTTTATTACAAAGACCAAAATTCTGGAGGAAAAGTTAATTACCTTCCAGGAGTTAATTATAATAATGGATTACCTCCTGATGCCAACCTTTTAAGAGTTTTCAATTGGGATCGTCTTAATGTGAATGGAGATTTGCAGAATAACGCAGATGGAACCAGAGGCGATGGTGTTTTCGATTTTGTGAATGGGATTACGGTAGATGCAGAAAACGGAAAATTAATATTTACCAAATCAAAACCTTTCGTTGATTATCTTAATGGTATTATAACAAATCCAGATGCTGAAAAATCACGTTTTTTAATGCAGGATCTATATACCAAGTTCAAAGCACAGTTACCGCAGGAGCAACGCTATACTATTGAAGGCCGTTACAAAGGCACGCAAGGTCAGGGGATTTCTCTTGGCGCAATCAATGTTCCGCAGGGTTCTGTAAGGGTGACTGCAAACGGAGCACAGCTTGTAGAAGGTGTAGATTATACCGTTGATTATATGCTGGGAACAGTAACAATCATCAATGAAACCGTTAAACAATCCGGACAGGCAATCAATATTTCATTAGAAAACCAGTTGACCTTCAATACGCAGAGAAAGAGTTTCTGGGGACTTAATCTCGAAAGAAAATTCAGCGACCATTTAACAGTTGGAGCCACAGTAGTAAATTATGCTGAAAGACCATTGACTCAAAAAGTGAATTACGGTCAGGAAGCAGTGAGCAATACGATGGCAGGCTTCAATATGATGTATAATAATGAATTGCCATTCCTGACGAGACTAACTGATAAAATACCTTTCATCAATACAGAAGCACCTTCGAATCTGAACTTCAAAGCGGAAGGAGCTTATTTGATTCCTGGGCAAAGCAAGGGTATCAATGATCAATCTTACATTGACGACTTCGAGCAGACGACTTCCAAAATTTCTTTGAAAGAGCCTGCGATGTGGAGTCTGGCGTCTCGTCCGGAGAAGAACAAAGATGACCCGGCTGTTTTCCCACAAACTGTTGATAATAATAATCTAAACAGCGGAAACGGAAGAGGACTCTTATCTTGGTACACCATTGACCCGAGATTCTACGGTGTTGGGGGAAATGCACCAAGCGGAATCAATGCAGCAGCTCTTTCTAACTTTGCATCCAGAAGAGTTCAGATGAAGGAGCTTTATAATAATAGAGATTATGTGGCAGGAGAGCAAACGCTTCTTAATACTTTTGATGTTACCTATTATCCGGAACAGAGAGGTCCTTATAATGTGAATCCAACTAATGAATTAACTTCTCAAAGATGGGCAGGACTTATGAGACCAATTTCTGTGACCAACTTTATAACATCCAATATAGATTATGTCGAGTTTTGGCTACAGGATCCTCACGCAGATGGCAGCACTTTGGGTAATGATCCGAAACTATTGCTACAATTAGGAAACGTTTCCGAAGATGTATTGAAGGATGGCAAACTGCAATACGAAAACGGATTGCCAACGGCAAGTGTCGCCAGCAATACCTCCAGTACAAATTGGGGAACTCAGCCAAATCAATTCCCGATCCTTTATGCTTTCTCCTCAGAAGGCGATGAGAGAACACAGCAGGATCTTGGTTATGATGGTCTTAACGGAAATCAGGAGCAGGAAAAATTTGGAGTTAATTTTGTGAATCCCGTTACCAATGAGCTGGATCCGGCTTCTGATAACTTTGTATTCTACATGTCAGACAGATTTACTGGAGATCTTGCATCATCTTTGACAGAACGTTATAAATATTTCCGTGGACCGGAAGGCAACTCTGCGGCGAATACTTTGGAAGTGTCCACACAAACGCCTGACGCGGAAGATGTGAATAGAGATTATAACCTGGATCAAACTGAGAATTATAATCAATATACCATTGATCTTGCGCCTAGCAGTTTGGTTTTAGGTGAAAACAAAATCGTGGATGTAAAAGAAGTAGATGTTAAATTTGAAAACGGACAATCCAAAAAAGTAAAATGGTATCTATTCAGGATTCCGGTTGCGAATTATGATGGTGTAGAATTTGGAAATGCGAATCCTTTTGTTGATGGTTCCGGCGAGTCCGTTCTTAATAATGTAAGGTTTGCAAGATTATTAATGAAAGGTTTCGATCAGACTTCCACACTTAGATTCGGATCTTTTGACTTAGTAAGATCAGACTGGAGAAAATATTCAAATAAAATATTCAGTCCTGATGTTACAGCAGACCAGGAAGGAAATAATCCATCTGTAGCTGATCAGAATTCGAATTTTGATATCGGAAGTGTAAATCTTGAAGAAAATGGATTAGGAACACCACCTTACGTTTTGCCTCCGGGAATAGACAGACAGGTTTTGAGTGGAAATGCGGGAGCACAAAGACAAAACGAATCATCTCTCTACATGAAAGTAGACAAATTGAGCGGAGAAGCAAGAGGTGTTTTCAAAAATACAAGTCTTGATATGCGCCGTTATAAGAAATTACAGTTGTTTTTACATGCGGAAAATCAAACTACTGAAGTAACTTCTAATACTAATGATTATGATCCAAATGCAAAATTCTTTATTCGTTTTGGTAGTGATGCCGTAGATAATTATTATGAGTATGAAGCATCACTAAAATATACTGCAAAGAATGCAACATCACCATTAGATATTTGGCCAACAGAAAACGATGTAAACTTAGAATTAGAAAACTTTGTAAATGCCAAATTAAAAAGAGACGAACTTATAAGATCTTCCACACAGAATATCTCAGAAAGATATTTATATACGGAATATGGAGATAGTGATAAAAAGATCTATGTAAAAGGTAGGCCAAGTATTGGAAATGTCACAACAATAATGATCGGTGTTAGAAATACAGTTCCAGCAGATCAACCGGCAAAAAATCTAAAAGCAGATCCTAAAACACTTGTTCTTTGGGTAAACGAAATCCGTCTTTCCGAAATCGAAAACAAAGGTGGATACGCAGGTAATGCAAGCCTTAATTTCAACCTTGGAGATTTCGCAATGGTAAATGCCAATGCATCTTACGCTTCTGTAGGATTTGGAGCGATAGATCAGAAACCATCAGAAAGATCTCAGGATGATAATTCAGCTTTCAGTATCAACACCACTGTGAATGTAGACAAATTCTTACCTGAAAAAGCAGGAATGAAAATCCCTGTGAACTATTCTTACACACAGACGATGACCAATCCAAAATACAATCCGTTGGATAATGATGTAGAACTTACCAAAGCTCCGAACGAAGCCGAACTGAAAAAAGTGGTGAGTACCTACACACAACAGAGAAGTATTGGTGTTGTGAACATGAGAAAAGACAGAATGAATCCGGACAAAAAACCGAAATTCTATGATGTAGAAAACTTAAGTGTAACAGCAATCTACAACGATGATTTCTACCGCGATGTTTACACAAAAAGAAATTACAGACAATATCTGAAAGGTTTTGTAGAGTATAACTACACCTTCAAACCGTATGTTTTGAAGCCATTTAATAATATGATCAGCGATACAGCGAAGTCATATAAATATTTGAGATGGATCAAGGAATTTAATTTCAATCCAGTTCCGACGAGATTATCTTTCAGAACGATCTTAGATAGAAATTATAATGAATTGGAGTACAGAAATGTGGATGCATTACTTTCCGGAAATGGAGGTTCAGATTTCGATGTCATCAGAAACAGAAACTTCTTCTTCGGATGGCAGTACAGTTTAGGGTTCAATTTTACCAAATCTTTGAAATTGGAAATCAATTCCGAAACAAAAACATTGAATGATCAGATTGATGTGAACTCTATGAACAACCGTTCGATCTTTGGAAATCCTTTCCGAGCGGGTCGTCCAGTTTTATATAACCACAGAGCACAGTTGAACTATAGATTGCCATTTGAATATTTCCCATATCTGGATTTCATTAATGCAGAATTAAGCTATCAGTTCCAATACAACTGGAATGCGAGATCTACAGCTGCCAGATTAGAAACAGAAAATCTTGGAAACCTTTCTCAAAATACCAATGCCATCGTTGCAACTTCTACAGTTGACATTCCGAAGTTCTTTGGTAAGTTTGGATATTTCAAGAAAATTTCTGAAACAATGCAGAAACGCCGTCAGGAGATAGATTCTCTTAACAACGTTTATAACACAGCATTCACGAAGAAAAATAACAAGTTCAAGTTCAAAACATACAAATTCAAAAATAAGTTAACCCCAATTCAGGCTGTAGCTTATGCATTGACATCCTTCAAGCAGTTAGATTTTAATTATAATGAGAATAATGGAATTGTACTGCCAGGTTTACTATCAGCACCTAACTTCTATGGAGTGGGACAGACTCTGGGCGGACCAACGATTGGATTCTTACTCGGTTCTCAATCTGATATCAGAAGAACAGTCATTGAAAACGGTTGGGTTTCTAACTCAGAATTGATGAGTGATGCTTATTCTGAACTTAATAACAGAACACTTACTGGTAATTTACAGATAATGCCGGCAAATGATCTTAGAATAGATTTCAATGTGCTTCAAACTTACAGCAGAAATTATATCCAGGGCGGTTACAATGTTTACCGGGTGAATGAACTGGAAGATTACCGTGGATACAGAGATGCGTTCGGAACAGAAATGATTACTTATTCCAATACAGCTTGGACGTTTAATACTTCTTTCAAAGACGGAGCTGCACTTTATCAATCAATAAAAGATAATGCACTGGCAATTTCTCAGCAGTATGAAGGTATCCGAGACAGAGAAGGATTTACGGCAGGGTACTCAAAAAGTAATTCTTATATCTTGATTCCGGCTTTCAAAGCAGCAATCGAAGGTAAATCGCCGAAGCAAATGGGTAATCCCACTAAAGCGAAAACACCATTGCCAAACTGGAAATTGGTTTATTCAGGACTTAGAAATTTACCAATCGTAAACAGTATGTTCTCCAAGTTTGATGTTTTGCACTCTTATGTTTCAACATTTACAATGTCAGGAGTCCAATCTAGTATCGATTATTACAATAGAGATTTGAATAATGCTGAGACAGCCTATGACTCCAATGGAAATAGATACAATCCTTACACATTCTCACAAGTTGGATACACAGAATCTTTCTATCCGCTAATCGGTTTTGATGTAACGATGAGAAACAATATGCAGTTCCGTTTCAATTACAACAGAGACAGAACCTATATTTTAGGATTAGTAAACACAACATTGACGGAGGAAGCAGGAAATGAGTTTGTAGTTGGTTACGGCTATATCTTGAAAGATCTTAAGATCCGTCTCAATTATCAGGGCAAAACCAGAAATGTGAAAAGTGATCTGAACATGAGAGCAGACTTATCTATGAGAGATAGCAAAACAACTATTACAAACATCCTGATAGATGAGTCGCAGATTACAGGAGGTCAGAAGATCTTCAGCCTCAAGTTATCTGCAGACTACAATATGTCTCAAAACCTGAACCTGAAATTCTTCTACGATCAGATGATGACGAAATATAAGATCTCTACAGCATTCCCATTATCAACAACCAGAGCAGGTATTACAGCAACGTTGACATTTGGAGGATCAGGAGCAAATTAATAATTAAGTTTGGAGATTAGAATCTAATTTCTAAAATCTAACTTCTAATATCTAAAAAGAGTAAACAATTTTGTTTACTCTTTTTTTGTAATTTATTTTTATTCTATTGTTATATCTTAATTATATAATTAAATTTGCCAAAACCTAATCAACAGAAATGAACACACCATCAGAACTAAAGTACACCAAAGACCACGAATGGATCAAAGTTGAAGGCGACACAGCAACCATCGGAATTACAGATTATGCTCAAGGAGAATTGGGTGATATCGTTTTCGTAGATGTTGACACTGTTGACGAAGATCTGAACGAAGGCGACGTTTTCGGAAGTGTAGAAGCCGTGAAAACCGTTTCCGACCTTTTCCTGCCAATTCCGGGAACAGTTTTGGAAGTGAACGCAGAGTTGGAAGATCAGCCGGAACTACTCAATACAGATCCATACGGAAAAGGCTGGATCATCAAATTGAAAGTTGCTGAAGACGCAGACTTCACCAAATTGTTATCCGCAGAAGAATACCAGGAAGTTGTTGGATAATCTCATAAACAAATACAGTAAGATCACATTGCCCATTTATTGGGCATTTCTTACTTATATGCTTTTACGTCCGGGGATAGAGAACAAAGAGTATCCCTTTATGTTCCAACATATAGACAAGATCATCCACTTTACCATATTTTTCCTCCTCGGATTTTTCTTCCGCGTTCGTTTCCCAAAAGTATCCTTACTTTACTATTTCCTCATTCTCATTTCCTATGCATTACTCACAGAAATTCTTCAGGATGTAATGAAGTGGGGCCGTTCACTGGAAATCTTAGACGCTGTTGCCGACACTTTAGGATTATCACTCGCATACTATATATATAATAGGTATGTAAAGTTCCAAAACCGAATCTAAATTTCAATACACAGATTCAATCCAATCTTTGGCTAGGTCATCAATTTCAATATTTGGGCAACTGCCAAAAAGCCATTTCTTTCCCCGCGCTATTTTTGTTACCGGGCTATCCGCTACTATCTTTTCCTTTTTTTGGCATAGTTGCAACGAACTATATATAAATAACGATTCTCTATCAAGTCATTTTTCCCACTCCATCAACAAAAAAAGCAAAAGGATATCCGCTACTATCCCTGTCGCAATCCCATAAAATCAGGCTTTCTCATCCATTTAACGCTATTTAACATAATGTGGATAACTTTAAAACGCTTTTTATCTTACTGTTTTACAGTTGTTTAATTACGGTAGTTTTACACAATTGTAAACGCATTGTTAATTTCATTTGGAAGCGATGATTATTCCACCCTATATTTGCAGAACCAAAACGAGAGTATTGGTAGCGCAGAAGCCTAACAGGGAAATATGAGAAGATTGGCACTTATTAAATAAGTATTAATTTTCGGATAAAAGACTTG
>NZ_JAPFHB010000011.1:0-114747 GCF_059803555.1 Chryseobacterium sp. TB1-D10
ATGGTTTCTTAGCTCAGTTGGTAGAGCAATGGATTGAAAATCCATGTGTCCCTGGTTCGATCCCTGGAGAAACCACAAAAACCGCCTAATTTTAGGCGGTTTTTTTGTGTTGTTACATGTAAGGTTTAGTTTAGAAAATAAAAAGAGCAGGCTAAAAAACCTACTCTTAGTTACATTAAAAATTACTAACGTTTCTTATTGTTTTATAATCTTAATTATGCTTTCAGAATTATTAATTCTTATTAAATAATTTCCTGCAGGTAATTTTGAAATATCTGCCTGTTTATTATTAAACTTCCCTTGTTTTACCATTTGTCCAGACATATTATAGATTTGAAAATAATAGTCTTTTTCATCTTTCGCGTCTAGGTTTAATAGGTCTTTTACAGGGTTAGGGAAAACAGTAAATTTATCTTGTTTTACTATTTGCTCTATTTCTGTTTTGGAGATAGGCTTGGTAGCTTTTTGCAGAGCATCTTGTGGAACAGGTATTTTATTAGGATCATATCTCCCAATTTCATTACCATTAGCATCATATTTAATCTCGGCACAACGGCAAGACATTGCGGCTTGTGGTCGGAAACCGAATGTTGGCACTAATGTATATAAGAGATCACTTGTACCTCCTCCGGTTGCATTAAACAGCATTCCTAGAGAAGGGCCAGTTCCTTGACTGGCAGATGTCCAGATCCCTGAAAAGAAAAATGTCACTTTTGCAGCATCCATTGAAGCAGTTAAATCATTACCTCCATTAAATCCTCTTATTCCATTATTTGAAAATACTCCAATATTATACTCAGGTTTGTTTAATACGAATCCGAATCTTGAATTCGTTTTACTTTGTGCCGATGTAGCCCTCACCATTCCACCTACATAGTTAATTCTACTTTGGTTGTAAGATTCATTTCTTACATTGAGGTTATTTCCATTACCTGGATCCATTCCATAGATACTGGTATTGAATTTCGCATTATAAAACCAAGGTGTATTTCCTTTTGAAATAATGTTCCCCAATATAATTCCTGTAGAAACACTCTCTAAGTCAACAATTCTCCAGCCTGCAGGGCAAGGATCGTATGGAGATTTTTCAGTGGCATGTCCCCATCTTTCCGGCATGATACCATTTTCGTCTGAAACCCAATCTAGCTTTGTGTTGTCAGATTGATATAAATAATTTAATGGGTTTGCTACAGAATATTTTACCACTTTTTTCAACTTATCTACTTTAGAATCAAGTGCTGAAACTGCAGCAAGATTAGAATATGTTGAATAAGGCTGAGTATATGTGCTTGTATATGCAGCTTCTGTCATATTTACTGAGTAAGGAATAGCACCTGTTGTTGCATTAGCTGGATTGGTTTGTCTATATACAGTATAAGTATTAAAAGGCCTCGAAAGAACTCCATTAGTCCATACTTGAGGGAAGTTATAGAACATTCCAGGATTGTAGAATACAGGAAGTGGATCTTTTCTGCCCCATTGGAAATGTAGTCCTCCACTATCATGCATTTGGTCTAACTTCTTATAGATATCTGTTTGAGTATTTGATGAAGCCAACGGTTGTCCTTCTACATCCGCTAAACCTATAATATTCTCGTTGATAAAAGGTACCTTTGCTCCTAAATCCCTATCCATAAAGGTAGTTTTCATAGGGACACCTGCACTCGTCATTGGATCTACAAACTGTCCATTGGCAGTTATAACTCCGCCGTTACTAGCATTTTCCGGATCAAAAGTGTATTTTTCAATAATAGATCTTGGTGCCCAAATATGCCAACTCCATAATACAGGATCATTATGTTTATTAGCTGTCCAAGTTCCCGTACCTACATGGAAGGCAACAACAGCATTGCCTATTTGATTTTGATTTAGGGTAACTTTTAAAATAGCGCCTTCTATAGATCCATTGATAATTTCCATTTTTTGGATCAGATTTGTATTGTTGGTCCAAACAACAGAAGAAGATTTTGTGCTTTCTGCGGGGAAAGAAAAGTCGGTACTAAGATACAATTTATGCATTGCGTACGCCTTTCTTAAAGGTATTTCAATAATTCTGTCATTATCTTTATTTGTATCAACACTATTACCTTTCGGATTAGGAGTTACTAACGATGAATTGGTGTATTCCACATAACTATTTGGCAATTTTGCCCAAGATTTTAATGTCTCAAGAGAATAAAGTTCGTTGGCACTGGCAATAAATTCTGTTTCGAATTCTTCCGGCATGTAAGCATTATTAGGATCATAAATGCAACGCACTCCGCCGCTACCAGCATAAGCAGTGTTTGAAAAATTATGCCAGCCTACTATTGTATGACCTATTTTATTTAGGGGATCTGAAATTAATGCTAAACCTGCTGCGCCGAATGTTGGTAAATAAGTTCCTATTTCCGGAATTGTCTCAATTGCGGTAGTAAATGTAGAGGTTAATAGGCCACCATCTGCACTTTGATCTTGATAATTGATTACTGGAGTTATCCACCCTGTTCCGTATTTCGTAGGGGACGCTGTATTTGGATACCCTTCGTAATTACCATTAATAGGGAATTTTCCAAGATTCATTCCGTTAACTCCTGAAAAATCAAATCCAAACTGAGGATAAATTTTTATTCCCGGATAATTAGAATTTAATGCATCTGGTTTAAACTCAGGGTTATTTACATTTCCTGTATGTTTTCCCCAAGGGCTGTATCTATTTGTTTGAAATGATGGGTCTTCAAAATTTCTTCCTCCTGAAAAATAGCTGGAAGGTACCCTCCAGTTACAAGGGCAAGGATCGAATGATGATTTCATCGCATATCTAGAGCTTGATTCACCCGCAGCAGGATCATCAATGTCTGAATAATTACCTTGACGTGTATCTCCCCATAAATCCCATGCGATTATGTTTTCGCGATAAGGAGGGATGAATTTTTTGTATTTCTCCTTTGAAAACCAAGTTGTCATACTGACTCCTTGCCATAGACCATTTTGTTTCTGTTTTAAATAATCTTCGCCATCATTCAATAAAGGTTCTCCGTTTTTGGCAACATATATTGGTGTTGCTATAAAATTAATAGGATTTCTTATCGAGAATCTTATATTTCCATTTGGGGTGTCTGTACCTGTGTTAAGTTGTGTGGTATATTTATTTCCTCTGACTTTTATAAATTTGGACTGAAAAACAGGATCATTATATGCTAAATTAATCTCGCCACTAATTGAATAGAGGCTTAAATCTTTAAGACCAAATGAAGGAAAAGGATCTTTTCTTCCCCATTGATACTGTAGTCCAGCAGATTTATGCCAGTCATTCCCAACAAAATTAGCATTTGTAGCACCTAAGTTTCTGTCCATCCACTTCCAGTCAGTAACTAAGTTTCCTTCTTTGTCCTTTTCAAAACCGTGATGATAAGTGCTGCCATTAGTTGGATCATCAGTTACCCACAAATGCCAGGTCCAATATATTTGACCGTTTACTTTATACGATATGACTGCGTTTCCTTCTTTTATTTTGTTTACCATGATTTTGATCTTGGCATTTTCTCCTGTACCTTCTAAGGCAACAGATTTTATAAGACCTGGTTCATCTTCCCAATATAATCCAGCTGTTGCAGTTCCTCCTTGTGGAATATTAGTATAATTACCATTGTCATCCTTCATGAAATCCCCACCTTTAGACCACATTTCATAAGCCTTTTTTACAGGAATATACAATCCATCTACATTACTTCCATTTTTATCCTTCCCCGTAAAAATATAACTGTTCGGAGCTTTTGTCCAGTCTGTTACAATACCTGGTTGTGCACCGTTATTGATTGCAAAACATGAATTGGAACAGCTGCCGGTATCCAGTTTTACATTATCAAAAATCCCAACGTAATTGGTAAATTTTGCAATTTCTGATTCTATATCGGATAAAGATCTTACTGATTGTGAAGTCGTTGTAGCATCATTTCGCAAAGCGCCCATTCCGTAAAATGTCATTTCTGGTGTATTTGATATGATCAAGTTTTCAGAGCCAGGACCTCTTCTTGCTCCGCCTTGATCATTACCGTATCCGAAAAATACAGCTCCATAATTACTTGTTCCAGTCAAATTACTAAAACTGATGTATGTGCCATTGCTTTTATAAATTCGTAAACCCGTTGCCTGACTGGATACAATCACAATAGGCTCCTGATCCTGCATAAAATCTGAAAGTTTTTCATACATCGTATTATATAAATTAAAATATCTGCTTTTTAATAGGTTCGGATTCCTGAAATCATGATAACCGGGTCCGTTTGGATCTCCCGGCCACTGGCTAAATTTCAGTAGTAAACCATTGATGGAAAATTTCCCGGCAATCATATATACAGGATCATTATAAGTGTACAAATAAGGTACGGGATGTCCGGCAACAGCATCATATATCATCTCAGAAGTGGAGCCTAATGTATCACTTATTGCACCTTGATTGAGCATTTTGATGGACTTAAAGCCATTATTATCAGACAGTGTCGCTGGATTTTTAGGAGAAAAGACAACATTATTTTTTTTGTTGTTCATGATTACATTCCCAAGCTTGTTCCAAGAATAAGCTGACGTTACTCTGTCTTTTACGCCTGTAACTTTTCCATTGGAATCCATAATCAATGTACTTTCTTTCCTTGGCGTTAGTAGAATGGTATATTCATTTTCATCAAGATCACAATTAGCTGCTGTATAATCTGATTGTTTGTAATGATTGACAACTTTGTCCCACGTAACGCTGCCAAAATTGCTTGTACTTGAATCTGAACTTAATTCTACTTTTAAATTGTAATTCGGATTGGTAGAAGCAGGTAATTCAAAAGTTGCTTTCAGGGTTTCATTATACTGATTGTACGAGTATAAAGTTTTGCACCAGCCAGTAATCCATTCTCCTTGGGCGTTTTGATATTTCACAGAAAGAAGAATGTTACTGTTTGTAAAAGGTTTGTTAAACTGACCGCTCATAACAACCAAACCCTTTTCATTCACGTTCTGTGAAACTACGATTAGGGGATCTAAATCGTAAGTCGTAATTGGAATGTAACTCCCCAAGATATTATTCTTGTGATGGGAGCAGACAGCATTACTATCTCCTGAAGAGGCGTGGATTGATGCAACGCAACATACTGCTGTCAAAACAGATAATAGATGTTTTTTTTTCATATTTGTGTTTTTAATATTATTATATTTTTTGATAATGTTTTTTTTTATGTTTTAAAGCTTTTTGTGATTAATCTATTAATAGAATTACAAATTTTCTTGTTAAAATTTATTTTGATTTTGTATGTTTGTAAAAATTAAATGCGTTTTTATCTAGTTTTCAAATATGCATTTTTTAAAAAAAACACACAATGAGTCAAGAAAAAATGACTACTCAAAACTCAACAGATAGTCCAGAAATTTGCCCAGCACAAAAGTTTTTAAAATTACTTTCGGGCAAATTAAAGCCAGAAATTTTTTGCTTGGCAATAAAATCCAGCTTACGTTTTAATAGTTTATTGCGTGAAATAAAAGGGTCTAATAAGCAGTCTTTGGCAGTTGCTTTAAAAGAATTGGAAGAAACGGATTTGTTGGAAAAGGTTGTAATTACACAGAAACCTTTGCATATAGAATATTACCTTACAGAGAAAGGGAAATCGCTCATTCCAGTCTTCCAGCAATTGGAGAATTTATTATAAAAAGTAAAAAATTTCACACCTCTTTTTGAAGGTAGTGATTTTAGAATTTTTAATGTAAAGTAATAGGTTTTTTCTTCTAGTAGAGCGATGGAAAAACTTTTGGTTAAAATAATACTGTAAAAGAAATTAAATAGGCTGGATCTAGATTTGAAAATCAACATCAAAAGACAATAATTCGAGATGTAGATAAAAGATTTTAGAATTTTGCTTATTTAAACCCTAACTGCATCGGGAACCATAATCTCATAGTTACCACCATAAGAAATGATTTCCCGTACAATGCTGCTACTGATATAAGATTTGCCAGAAGAGGTCAAGAGGAAAATAGTTTCAATCGTATTTTCTCTCGTCAAAGCACGGTTGGTTTGGGCAATTGACTTTTCAAATTCAAAATCGGCAGGATTTCTCAGGCCTCTCAAAATAAAATTCACGTTTTTGCTTTTACAATAATCGATTGTAAGACCTTCAAAATCATCCACTTCTACATTCGGAAATTTTTCAAAAGTTTTTCTGATGAATTCTTTGCGTTGCTCCAGAGAGAACATATATTTTTTCTGAGAATTCTTTCCGATGGCGATGATGATCTTGTCAAAAAGCGGAACCGCGCGTTCAACAATATCGTAATGTCCAAGCGTTATAGGATCAAACGATCCAGGGAAAACAGCAATTTTCATAGAAATTCTAAATTTTAGATTATGAATTTTAGATTTTAACGTCATCTAAAATTTAATATAAGAATCAGCAATTTAATACTTTTTTTAAAAGCAAATAGCTGATCGCTAAATGCCACCAGCTACTAATTTATTTTTTTAATGCTTTCTCAACTTCGCTTCCACAAAGGTCTTTGATGGAAATTCCGTAAATCTTCGCTTGTTGCGGAAGAATACTTGCCGGCGAAAACCCGGGATTCGTATTCATTTCCAAAAGGTAAGGGATTCCATCAACGATAATGAATTCTGACCTGGAAAATCCACTCATTCCCAACGATTTATAAGCTTTAATTGATATTTCCTCAACTTTTTTTGTAGTTTCTTCATCAATTCTTGCAGGTGTGATTTCCTGAGAAGCACCTTCATATTTAGCTTCATAATCAAAGAATTCTTTATCAGGAATGATCTCCGTAATTCCCAAAACAATGACTTCACCTTTGTAATCCAAAACACCAACAGAAACTTCAGTTCCATTCAAAGCGCTTTCGATTAGGATTTCGTCGTCTTCTTTGTAAGCAATTTCCAATGCAGTTTTCAATTCGCTTTTTTCTTTCAATTTAGAAATGCCAAGAGAAGAACCACTTTGATTTGGCTTTACGAAAAGTGGCAATCCAAGTTCTTCCACGATTTTGTCATCAGAAATGTCTTCACCTTTTCTCAGATAAATACTTTTTGCAGACGGAATTCCGTATTTCGAAAGAACTGCTAATGTATCTTTTTTATTGAATGTCAATGCACTTTGATAGAAATCACAACCTGTATATTTTTGTCCAACAGCGTCCCAATAAGCTTGTAGGATTCCGTTTTCGCCAGGCGTTCCGTGGATGATATTGAAGCAAGCATCGAATTTCAGGCTTTCTCCATTTCCAAGATCAGCAGAAAAATCGGCTTTGTTGATTGGCTTTTTATTATCATTTTCGTCTAAAAAATACCATTCATCTTTCAGGATGACTACTTTGTAAACATTATAGATTTCACGATCCAAAGAATCGAAGATCAATTGCCCACTTTTCAGAGAAACTTTGTATTCATCAGAATATCCGCCCATTACGACGGCTATGTTTTTTTTGCTCATTCTAGAATTATATTGAAACAAATGTAAAAATTTTATACAAAAATCTATGATTAAATCTCCCTAATTTTAAATAGTAAATAGGATTGGTATTCCACGATAAATGTATTATTAAATCTTTGCTGAGTTTTACGCCTTTGCGAACCTTAAAATATTTTCAATAAATTCAAAAAATCTTAAGCGGACTTTGCGTTTAAATTTTCATCAATAAAAATACAACTTCAAATAAGGCCAATAAACCAAAACCCCAACAAAAATTGCAGAAATAGTCGCCAGCAAAACTGCTCCACCAGCTAAATCCTTAATCATTCCGATTCTCAAATCAAATTCCGGCTGGATGTAATCGCAGATCTTTTCAACGCAAGTATTCAACACTTCCGTGACCAAAACAAAAAATGAAACCAAAATGATCAAGACCGTTTCAAAATTAGAAAGTCCCAAATAGACAATCAAAAAAAGATTAATAATTAATCCCAAAATATGAATCTGAAAGTTACGTTCGTTTCTCAAAATCCACAAAATCCCACGGATTGTGAACTGAACGCTTTTATGAAATGGCGGTTTTTTCATAGGAATAATATCAACAAAGATAGATAAATCTAAAAATTGTTAATAACTAAATAAATACCGCTTTTAAAATCACATCAAATTCATTATCTTTGTAGAATTGAAATAAATACAGTTTATGAGATTTATTGTTGCCAGTGGCGATTTGCAAAAAGCTTTACAGACCGTTAGCGGTGTGATTTCCGGTTCACAATCCAGACCAATTTTGGAGAATTTTCTTTTCGAGTTAGATCAGAACTTGTTGACTGTTACAGCATCAGACGGAGAAACAACCTTGATTACTTCTCTTGAAGTGAAGTCAGATGACAAAGGAAAAATAGCAGTTCCAGGAAAGATTTTTCAGGATTTCTTGAAAACTTACGGAGAGCAACCTTTGACTTTGGCCGTGAAAGATTCCGAAGACGGGAACGGAAGCGTTCTTGAGATCTTGGATGAGAAAGATAACTTTGCAGTAGCGCTTGACAATGCAGACGATTATCCGGAATTGCCGGAATTCGATGCGTCTCAAAAGGTGACCATTTCCGGTGGCGTTTTGGCAGAAGCTTTAGCGAACACTTTGTTTGCGACGAGTAACGATTCTCTTCGTCCGGTAATGACGGGTGTTTTGTTTCAATTCAAAGAAGATGAGACCAACTTTGTGTCCACAGATTCTCACAGATTGGTGGTTTACAAAAGAACAGATGTCACGCATCCTGAGACTTTGGAATTCATTATGCCGAAAAAACCATTGGCGATCTTCAAAAATATCCTGAACAATTCAACGGAAGATGTTTTGATCGAGTTCAGTGACAATATGGCGAAATTCACTTTCGGAAACAACACTTGGATCTGTCGTTTAATTGATGGGAAATATCCAAATTATAACGCTGTGATTCCGAAAGAAAATCCAAACGTTTTGACCATCAACAGAGGTTTGCTTTTGAGTTCTATCAGAAGAGCGTCCATTATGTCCAACAAATCTACCAATCAGGTAAGATTCAAATTGTCCGGAAACGTGCTTCACCTTCACGCAGAAGATACAGAATACGCGAACAAAGCGGATATGCAGATCCCTTGCGATTACAACGGTGATGATATCAACATCGGTTTCAGCTCAAAATTCCTGACAGAGATGTTATCCGTTTTGGCTTCAGACGATGTCACGATGAAAATGTCTCAACCAAACAGACCAGGAATTGTAGAACCGGTTGACGGATTGGAGGAAAACGAAAGTATCCTGATGCTTTCTATGCCAGTGATTGGATTATAAGTGATAGATGATAATTGATTAATGATTTATTCATTAGTTTTATAAATACTGTAAGATTTGAGATTTGATGATTCAAGTCTCAAATTTTGTTTAATAAATATTTTGGGCAGCTTTTCCGCCTTCCGTTCCCAATCTTTTTTGCCAGAGCTTTTTCCAGCCGCAAAAAAAGGATTTCCACTCAAGTCGGGCTGCAGCTTCGCGGAAAGGAAAGATTGGACAATAAAAACAATTTTGTCATTCCGTAGGAATCTAAACTCAGAGATTCCGAATAAAGAACAAAGAATAATTAAAAATCTCGGACATCAGATTTCTGACATCCGACAATAATATAAAAAATGAAAATCTCAAATAATTGGCTTAAGGATTATATCAAAACTGAACTTTCTACTGAGAAGATCAGTGCGTATCTTACGGACATTGGTCTGGAAGTGGAAGGCGTGGATAAATTTGAAAGCGTAAAAGGTAGCTTGGAAGGAATCGTTGTTGGCAAAGTATTGACTTGCGAAAAACATCCGAATGCAGATAAACTCAACAAAACAACAGTCGATGTTGGAGGAGGAAAAGTTTTAGAAATTGTTTGTGGCGCACCAAATGTGGCTGAAGGACAAACCGTTCCAGTAGCAGTGGTTGGAACTAAGATCTATGCAAAAGACGGCACTTCTTTCGATATCAAAAAAGCAAAGATCCGTGGCGAAGTTTCCGAAGGGATGATCTGCGCAGAAGACGAATTAGGCTTAAGCGATGATCACGGCGGAATTATGGTTTTGGATTCAGAAAAATTCGAAGTTGGAAAAAACTTTGCAGATTATTTTGAATTAACAAACGATGAGGTTTACGAGATCGGATTAACGCCAAACAGAACCGACGCAATGTCGCATTATGGTGTTGCGAGAGACTTGCAGGCTTTCCTGGTTTCCAATAACCTGAAATTAGAATTCACGAAAATTGAATCCAAAGTCTTAAATATTGAAGGTTCTCACGATTTCAAATTACAAATAGAAAATTCTGAACTCACACCAAGATACTTGGGAGCAGTTATAGAAAATATAGAAGTGAAGACTTCTCCGGATTGGTTGAAAGCAAGATTGAAAGCCATCGGACTTTCGCCAATTAATAATGTGGTAGATATTACCAATTATATCCTTCACGGCCTCGGACAACCGCTTCACGCCTTTGATGCAGACAAAATTGCAGACAAAATTGTGAAAGTTGGAACCGTAAAAGAAGGCACAAAATTCAAAACTTTAGATGGTGTTGAGAGAACTTTGAATGGTGCCGAGATCATTATTAAAGACGGAAAAGACAATCCGCTTTGCATCGCCGGCGTTTTTGGCGGAAGCGAAAGTGGTGTTTCTTCGGAAACCAAAACGATATTTTTGGAAAGTGCTTACTTCAATCCGGTTGCGATCAGAAAAGCTTCGAAATTCCACGGACTGAATACCGACGCATCTTTCCGTTTCGAAAGAGGTGTGGATCCGAACAATGCAAGAACCGCTTTGACGCACGCGATCCAGTTGATTCAGGAATTGGCTGGCGGAAAATTGGTTGGCGAGATTCTGGAAAGTTATCCAGAGAAAATCAAAGATCATTACGTCGTTTTCAGATATTCGAAGATCGATCAGATTCTGGGGACTAAAATTCACAGAGAGAAGATCAAAGAGATCTTAAAATCTTTGGAGATCACGATTCTTAACGAAATTCAAAACGGATTAGAATTATCAATCCCAGTTTACAGAGCCGATGTCACAAGAGAAATCGACGTCATCGAAGAAGTCTTAAGGATCTACGGTTACAACAAGATCGAAGCACCAAAGAAGATTTCTTTTACACCTGTAAAATTGGATTTCGAAGATCAGGACGCTTTGGAAAATGCCTGGGCAAGGACTTTACAAGGAAACGGCTTCAACGAGGTAATGAACAATTCATTGACTTCAGTAAAAGACGAAACCGATGCGGTAAAGTTGTTAAATCCATTGAGCAACGATCTGGCATTTATGAGAAAGTCTTTGTTAGAAGGACTTTTAGGAAATGCGATTTACAATATCAACAGAAAATCAGCCGACATCAAATTTTTCGAATTAGGGAAAATTTATCATAAAAAAGAAACTTACGAAGAAAGAAAACAATTAGCAGTATTGACGACTGGGAGAGAGGTTGCAGAAAACTGGCTTCAGCCAAAAAGTGCAACGGATTTCTACCATTTGAAAGCTTATGTCAAAATTCTTCTTGAAAAATTAAATCTTGATCTTCACGAATCCGCTTTGGAAGACTCACGTTTTTCTGACGCTTTGGAAATCACGGCTGACGGAAAAACTTTAGCAAGATTAGGAAAAGTTTCCCCACAATTGTTGAAGGATTTCGACATCAGCCAGGAAGTTTTCTACGCTGAGATCGAACTGGAAAATTGCCAGTCTTTCAGAAGCAAAGAGAACTTGAAATTCGTTGATATTCCGAAATTCAACAAGATCAGAAGAGACCTTGCATTGCTCGTGGATAAAACGATTTCTTACTCAGAATTGTACGAATTGGCGAAGAAAAACAAATCGCCTTTCCTCAAGAAAATCAACCTTTTCGATGTTTACGAAGGTAAGAATCTTCCGGAAGGAAAAAAATCTTACGCTATGAGTTTTGAACTCCTCAACGAAGAAAAAACGCTTGAAGACAAAGATATTACAGAAGTAATGAACTCGCTTATCAAATCTTTCACAAAAGAATTGAACGCAGAATTGAGATAAAATTCAACACATTATAAAATTAAATCGGGAATATTCTCCCGATTTTTTTATTTTTAGACAAAATTAAAACCGTGAAAAAATTATTTATCCCATTTTTATTTATTGCGGGTTTGGCTTTAGCACAGACTTACAATTGGAAATCATTATCAGCACCTCCTTCTACCACAGGAAGATATGATGATGTATTCTTCCTTAATGAAAATCTCGGCTGGGCGGCAAGAGGTGGAAACGGAACTGTTTTCAAAACAACCAATGGCGGCGTAAGCTGGACAGAGCAGACCGTGAGTTCCACCACAGGACAATATTTTCGAAATATAGAATTTCTCAATGAAAATATTGGCTTCGTAGGAACACTCAATAATAATTTTTACAAAACTACAAATGGTGGCACAACTTGGACGAAAGTAAGCAACATTGTCCCTAATATACCAGCAATATGCGGATTAGATGCTGTTGGAACATCTACGGTTTACGGCTGTGGTGCTTGGTTTTCTCCGGCTTATGTCATCAAATCAACAGATTCCGGAAATACTTGGAAATTTATAGATATGTCCGCTTACGCGACTGCACTTGTCGAAGTATTGTTCATAGATGAGAATGTTGGTTTCGTTTCCGGAGGAGATAATGACGGTGCTGTTATTTTAAAAACGACAAATGGTGGCGAAACCTGGACTCAGATTTACAGAACCAATGAGCCTGGCGATTACATTTGGAAAATGCAGCTTTTTGAAGATCATAAAACAATGTTCTGCTCCATAGAATCTGAAACTCAGGGAAAATTATTAAAAACTTTTGACGGTGGAATAACCTGGCAGACAAAAAACTTTCCGGATCATTATGTTCAGGCTGTAGGTTTTGTATCAGAAACGCACGGATGGATGGGCGGACACAACTCCGGTTTTATGGAAACCTTTGACGGTGGAAATACCTGGGTCAACAACAATCTGGGCGGATCACTTAACCGAATCTTTTTTGTGAATAACAATGTTGCGTTTGCCTCGGGAAATCATATTTATAAAATGACAACTACAGGTTTGGCAACCAATGAAACAGAAAATGAAACAGTAGTCAATCTAAAAATCGAAATCGCTCCAAATCCCATAAAAGACAAGCTTAATCTCAATGTTCAGTATTTACATTCGGATCATATCATCATTGGATTATACGATCTGACGGGAAAATATCTGGGAAATATCCTGAAAGATGATGTCATTAATAAAGGTCTGAAAAAGTATTCTCTGGATTTCAAATATCCTGTTGGCGAATATATTTTAGCCGTTCATTCCAATCTTGGAAGACAGTCTATAACAGTTGTCAAGAAATAATAAAAAGAAATTAATTTAAATTTTTAGGAGCTATTTCCCGCTATCCACTATATCTTTTTTGCTTTCAGAACGTTTCGTCATCAAAAGAAAGATTTGTACCAGAAAGCAAAAAAGGATGCCGTTCCTATCGGGGCTAGGGGTTTTGTCTTCAATAGATTTCTTATCAAACTTTATTACATTTTCTCAATAATTAAAGCTCCGTAGGATCGCAATGTTTGTAGCAAAACAAGTTCACCAGATTTTTGAACTCCATAGGAGCGGACCTGTAATATTTAATATAGAAACTACCAATCAAAAGTCATCCTTATTCAAATTCATTCCAAACTCAATTTTTGTAACTTTGCAGGAATGAATTCTTTAGTTGATAAATACAATATTCCCGGTCCGCGTTACACGTCATATCCAACAGTTCCATATTGGAACGAGGCAGATTTTACCGCAGATCTTTGGAGACAATCAGTTATAAAATCTTTTTCGGAAAGCAATTCTGAAGAAGGGATTTCCATTTATATTCACCTGCCGTTTTGCGAAGCGCTTTGTACGTTTTGTGCTTGTCATAAAAGGATTACAAAGCAACATTCCGTAGAAATTCCTTATCTGGAAAGTGTTTTGAAAGAATGGAAATTGTATCTGGAATTATTTGATCAAAAACCAAAGCTAAAAGAACTTCACCTTGGTGGCGGAACACCAACTTTCTTTTCGCCGGAAAATCTGAGAATACTTTTACAAGGTATTTTCGACACAGTTGAAATTGCCGAAGATCAGGAATTCAGTTTTGAAGGTCATCCGAATAATACGACGAAAGCCCATTTGCAAACGTTGTTTGATCTTGGATTTACTAGAGTTAGTTTTGGCGTTCAGGATTATGACCCGAAAGTTCAAAAAGCAATCAACAGAATTCAGCCTTTCGAAAATGTGAAAAATGTGACAGATTGGGCAAGAGAAATAGGTTACAAAGGTGTGAGTCACGATTTGATTTTCGGATTGCCACATCAAACTTGGGAAGCCATGGAATTCACAATCCGTAAAACTATGGAACTGAAACCTGACCGATTGGCTTTCTATTCCTACGCACATGTTCCTTGGGTAAAAGGCGTTGGTCAGCGTGGTTTTGATGAAAATGATCTTCCAAGCGGTGATGAAAAAAGAAGACTTTACGAAGACGGAAAAAAACTTCTGGAAGACCTTGGCTATATAGAAATAGGAATGGATCATTTTGCTTTGGAGCACGACGATCTTTATCAATCATTAACTCAGAAAAAACTGCACCGTAATTTTATGGGTTACACGTCCAGCAAAACCCAGTTGATGGTTGGTTTGGGAATGTCCGCCATTTCAGATTCCTGGTATGCTTTTGCTCAAAATGTAAAAACGGTTGAGGAATATCAAAAGTTGGTAGAAGAAGGACAAATTCCTGTTTTCCGTGGACATATTCTGGATAATGAAGATTTGAAAATCAGAAAGCATATTCTGAATTTGATGTGCCAGTTGGAAACGAGTTGGGATCTGCAAAATTCTTTCCCTGAGATTGAAAATTCTTTAGAAAAATTAAGAGAAATGGAATCTGACGGATTGGTTGAGATTTCAGAAAATCAAATAAAGATTACAGAAAAAGGACGAGCATTCACAAGAAATGTAGCGATGGTTTTCGATCTCAGAATGTTGAGGAATAAACCGGAAACTCGGATTTTTTCAATGACGATATAATTTTTAAAGGAAGTTTTCATTAACTTCCTTTTTTATTTTAAATAAACACAAAATGACCTTAATCAAAGAAAAAAATATCATTCTAAAAAGCGAAAGAGAATTCTTAGCAGATGCCATTTTCCCTGTCTCTGAAGAAAAACTTCCACTTTTAATTTTTGTCCACGGTTACAAAGGTTACAAAGATTGGGGAACCTGGGAGTTGATGGGAGAAAAGTTTGCTAAAGCGGGATTCTATTTCGTTAAATTCAATATGTCACATAACGGAACTACAATTGAAGATCCAAATAACTTTGGTGATCTTGAAGCCTTCGGACAAAATAATTTTTCTAAAGAATTGGATGATTTGGAAGTTGTCATTAATCATTTCAAAACTCAAAAAGAAGTTGATTTTGAGAATATTATATTATTAGGTCACAGCAGAGGTGGCGGAATTTCTGTTATCAAAGCTTCTGAAAATGAGGATATTACAAAATTAATAACATTGGCGAGCATTTCCACACTCGATAGATTTCCAAAAAATGAAGCTTTTGAAAACTGGAAAAAAGAAGGCGTTTACCACATAGAAAACGCAAGAACGAAACAAAAAATGCCTCATTATTTTCAATTCTTCGAAGATTATGAAAATAACAAGTATAGATTTGATGTTCAGAAAGCTTGTGAGAATCTTAAAATTCCAACTTTAATCATTCACGGTTCTGCAGACGAATCTGTAACCATAGACCATTCCGAAAATCTTCATCATTGGATAAAAGATTCTCAATTCAGGGTTATAGAAAATGCAGGTCACACTTTTGGAGCAAAAGAACCTTGGGAAGATAATTCTTTACCAAAAGAATTAGACGAAGCCGTCGAAATTTGTATTGATTTTATAAAAGAAAAGTAAAGTTTATTTCTTCTTTTTGATCAAGTTGTTATTCTCAATCCAACGTTTGCTGTTGTTAATATCCTTCATGTACCAGATATTATTGGCGTTCATGATGTATAGATTGTAAACCAAAGGCATTGCGATTTTTTTTCCTTCTAAAAAGTTTGCTCTTACGGAAACTGCATTTTTTTTGCGGATAAAATCACCGGTGAATATATTGGAGAAACTTTTGCAACTCGATTTGTCATCAATTAATTCAATCAGCGTCAAAGTCCCATCGGTATTGAATTCCAGAATATGGCGTTCTGCGTGATCCTCATAATCTTCTACCAAAACGAACTTTTTACCTTTGAGATCATAATCTGAGGCATCTTTTATTTTTTTGCTTTTATTCTCGATTTTTTCAAGAATTTTATTGATGCCGGCAAAATCCTGGGAATAGAAATAAACGGAAGAAATTAAGCTTAATAACAGAAATGTTTTTTTCATTATATAAATTGTGTTTTCACAGACAAAAATACGCAATTAGAAAGATGGCAACAAATCTTTTACCAAATTAATAAAACGGATTTTTGATTATCTTTGCAGAATGATACGGATTACCAAGATTTTCACTTTCGAGACGGCTCACGTGCTTTATAATTATGATGGAAAATGTAAGAATATGCACGGTCATTCTTACAAATTATTCGTAACTGTAAGGGGAAATCCTATTAATGATCTTAATAATCACAAGAACGGAATGGTCGTAGATTTTGGTGACATCAAGAAGATTGTAAAAGAAGAAATCATCGATCTATGGGATCATTCGGTTTTGGTAAATGGTGCCTCTCCTCATAAAAGTCTTGGTGAAAGTCTGCAGGATCAAGGTCATAAAGTCATCTTTTGCGATTACCAGCCGACTTGCGAAAATATGCTGTATGATATCGCTTCCAAAATCAAATCCAAACTTCCATCTGAAGTTCAGCTTGCTTACCTTAAACTTCACGAGACCGAAAATTCTTATGGGGAATGGCTGGCCGAAGAGAATTGATTTCCATATAAATAATTTTTCATCATTTTTTTTATTAAATATTTGGAGTATTAATATATTTTAATACTTTTGCACCCTAAAATTTGGTAAACTATGAAAAAATTATTAGTAATGAGTGCAATTGCACTTTTCGGATTAGTAAATGCTCAAACTGAAAAAGGATCTTGGGTTGCAGGTGGATCTACCACTTTAGGTTTTAACAGTACTACTTCAAAAGTAAAATATAATGGTGAATCTGTTGATGGACCAAAATCTACAACGTTTAATGTAACGCCTTCTGTTGGATATTTTGTTGCGAATAATTTCGCAATAGGACTTGATTTGGGATTCAAGTCAACGAAAAATGAAGGTTCGCAATACATTTTAGGGGAAGAATTTGATTATGAAAGTACAGAAAGCACTGTAATCGTGATGCCTACTGCTACTTACTATTTCAAATCTGCTTCTAAGATTATGCCTTATTTAGGTGCTGGTGTAGGTTATTTTTCTAATACCATGAAATATCCAGCTGATTATTTTAATATCGAAGAAACAAAGTTTACAACTGACGGTTTAGCTTGGGGAGCCAAGGGAGGTGTTGTTTTTCTTGTGACACCATCGGTAGGAATTGATTTAGGTCTGGCTTATGTCAATACTTCAAATAGGGAAAACGATGTGAAAAATTCAACCAATACATTTGGGGTAAACGCAGGTTTTTCTTTCTTCTTTAAATAATCTTCAATTATTATAAAAACAAAAACCCTCGCAAATTGCGAGGGTTTTTTAGTTTGGATAGACGATATATTTCTGTCTTATTTTTTCAAAATTTTCAAGATCTTTCTTCCAGTTTTCTCTGATTTCTTTTTCAGATTTGCCAGCAATAATTTGCTTTCTCAGCTCATCACTTCCTGCTAATTTATCAAAGAATAGATTTTGTAAAAAGTAATTTTGCTGAGGATTTTTATAGTCTTTGTAAGATTTCAGGAGCCATTGTAAGTGTAACCCTCGCAAATCTTTGGAATAATTACTTAGATTCTCACCGTAGCACAATTTTCCATTCAGGAAAGGATCTTTTGCACCTTCAGTTGGCTTTGGCGTGAATTGATAATTTAAATTTTTCGTCCACGGACTTCCATAGATTTGAAAAGGCAAATCCGTGCCGCGTCCTACAGAAACATGCGTTCCTTCGAAGAAACAAAGACTTGGATAAAGGTTGATGGATTTGTCATTAGGTAGATTTGGCGAAGGTTTATCAGAAACACCATATCGTTTTTGCTTGTAGTAATTGAGCATCGGGATCAAAGTGTATTTTGCCTGAATTCCATTTTTCAGCCATTGTTCACCATTCACCATTTTTCCGTATTCACCAATCGTGAGTCCGTAAACTACCGGAACATTGTGCAATCCGACGAAACTTTTCCATTTATCACGCATCATAGGTCCGTCTGTGTAGCCGTCGTGCGGATTTGGTCTGTCGAGGACAATCACTTCAATATTATTTTCAGCCGCCGCTTCCATTATATAGGACAATGTTGAAATATAAGTGTAAAATCTAACACCAACATCCTGAATATCAAACAAAATCACATCGGCACCTTTCAGATATTCTGATTTTGGCTTTTTATTATCCCCATATAGTGAAACGATGGGCAATCCGGTTTTTGTGTCAATCCCACTTTTCACATGTTCGCCTGCATCTGCAGTTCCGCGGAAACCGTGTTCGGGAGCGAAGATGGATTTGATTTTAATATTATTTTCAACTAAGAAATCAACCAAATGTTTTTTATCTTTCAGAAGACTGGTTTGGTTCGCCGCAACTATTACATTTTTATTTTTCAAAAGCGGAAGATAAAGTTCCGGTCTGTCCGCAGCAGTTGCAAAACAATCTTTGGAAGAATTTTGGGATTTAATAAAAGTGATTGAACTAAAATAAATTAGCAGGATAAAAACTAAAGTTTTATTTTTGAGGCTTAAAATCATTGATTTGAATTTTCCGTTATATTTCTCGAAAAAGATAGCGTTTTCCAAAGATAACAAAAATAATCTCTCGAAAGTCATTGTCTATATTGGCAGGCTTTCCGTGGCATTAGGCATTATTGTTTCTCTGATTACGATTTCTACAGGTCTTGGTTCTAAGAAAGCAATTGAGGACAGAATTTCCAATTTCAGCGGAGATATTTCTGTCAAATCCACGCGTTCCAATTCTTCCTACAATTCTTCTGTTTTGGAAACAAAAGGTTTGGACATTAATGCCGTGAAAAAAATTCCCGGCGTTGCAGGTTTGCAGTCTTATGCTTCAGTCAGTGGGATCCTGAGGACAGAAACCAATTTTGCAGGAATCATTCTGAAAGGTGTTGGAAAAGATTTTGACAAAGCCAGATTTCAGCCGTTTATGATTTCAGGATCTATTCCGGACTACAAGGAAGATGGTTATAATAATGAGATTATCCTCTCAGAAAAAATTGCAAACGACCTTTCTCTGAAAACGAATGACAGTATTGTCACTATTTTTTCAAAAGAAGACCAGAAACCGATTTACAGAAAATTTATTGTTAAAGGAATTTATAAAACCGACATTAAATTGGTGGATGATCTGTATATGATTGGCGACATCAATCACGTTCGTAAAGTGATGAATATGGATGACAAGCAAGTCGGAGGATTGGATGTTTTCTTAAACGATACAGACAAAATTGACCAGGTGTTTCCGGAAATCGAAAAATATATTGGCTACCAGAACTATGCCGAAAAGGTAACCGAAAAATATCCGCAGATTCTGGATTGGATCAATATTTTCAATCAAAATATTTCGCTTATTATTACAATTATGCTTTTGGTAGTCGTGATCAATATTGTGATGGTTTTATTAATATTAATCATCGAAAGAACCAACTCCATCGGGGTTCTGAAGACAATGGGAGCTTCCAATGCACAGATCAGATCTATTTTCATCAATTACACATTACTGATTATGATCCCAGGATTGTTGGCAGGAAATGTGATAGGAATTGGATTGTTATTAATCCAAAAATACACAGGAATCATCAAATTGGATCCGGAGAATTACTTTATCAGCACAGTTCCGGTAGATCTTAATCCAGTTTATATCATTGCAGTTTCGGTGGGCATTTTTATTGTTTCCGGGATAGCGATGATCCTGCCAAGTTATTTAATCAGTAAAATATCACCAGTAAGAGCCATCAAATACAGCTAGAATATAAATTATAATCGATAAATGATAATTGATTAATCTACGTCAACCAATCAAATCACTTATCGACTATCAATCATCAATTATATATTATGAAATATTACAACAATATCGTAGAAACCATTGGCAATACACCATTAGTTAAAATAAACAGAGTTCTTGGAGAGGATTTTCCGGCTTTGGTTTTGGCAAAAGTGGAAACTACAAATCCAGGAAATTCCGTAAAGGACAGAATGGCTTTGAAGATGATAGAAGATGCGGAAAAAGACGGCCGTTTGAAACCCGGCGGAACCATTATTGAAGGTACTTCCGGAAATACAGGAATGGGATTGGCATTGGTAGCTATCCAAAAAGGATACAAATGTATCTTCGTGACCAACTCCAAACAATCCAAAGAAAAATGTGATATTCTAAGAGCGGTTGGAGCAGAAGTAATCGTATGTCCAACGGATGTAAAACCAACAGATCCGCGTTCGTACTACTCAGTTTCCAAAAGACTGGCGAAAGAGACAGAAAATGGCTGGTACGTGAATCAATATGACAATCTTTCCAACAGATTAGCCCATTACGAAAGTACAGCGCCGGAAATCTGGGAACAAACCGAGGGAAAACTCACGCATTTTGTAGCCGGAGCCGGAACAGGCGGAACGGTTACGGGTTGCGGTACATTCTTCAAAGAAAGAAATCCGGACATCAAAATCATTGGAGTTGATACCTACGGTTCGATCCTGAAAGAAATCCACGAGACTGGAGAAATCCATTTGGATCACGCTTACACCTACGTTACAGAAGGAATTGGTGAAGATATTCTTCCGGAAAATTACGATATGAGTGTCATCGATCATTTCGAAAAAGTGACGGACAAAGACGGTGCAATCTACGCAAGAAGACTGGCTAAGGAAGAAGGAATTTTCTGCGGGTATTCTGCAGGAAGTGCGATGTCAGCGTTGGTTCAGATGAAAGATCAGTTTACGAAAGATGACATCATCGTCGTACTTCTTCACGATCACGGAAGCCGTTACGTAGCGAAGATCTACAACGACGAATGGATGAAGGAAATGGGCTGGCTTGATTAATTATGAGTTATTAATTATAAATTATAAAACCGTCTTGTTTTGTAAAGAGGCGGTTTTATTTTGGTCTGTAATCAATAAACTTTCTAAAATATTCAAACATGAAGTGTTTGAATATTGCTCCAGAGAAGCAATATGTTTGTAGAAAAAAGATGGTATGATAAATCAGGACTCCGTAGGAGTGACACTAGCAACAAAGGTTTTTAGCAATTAATATCAACAATCTGTCTACACAATTCCGCCACCAATAAACAATCGGATGAATCCCAAAAATGCAGCTATCCCACACATAATGATTCCGGCTGTTGCATTATTTTTAGGTAAACCATCTTCCTTAACATAGGCGACGATGCTGATCACTAATCCAACCATTGAAAAGGAATATTTATCCAATTGAACGCTCCCAGGCAAGGAATAAATCCGAAAAGCATTCCGAAGATTGCTAAAATGCCCTTTACGAGACTTGCTGTTTTCATAGTTTTGTTTTTTAGTTTTTAAAAGATATAGCAAATATGCCAATGCGTTCAATACGAGCAAAGAGAAAAGTATTGGACTAAATTTGTTTAAGTCTAAAGCACTTTTAAAATTCAGGTTTTTAATTTCGATGAAAGCTCTTGTGGATCCACAAAGGAAACATTCCAACCCTTTTTTTCGAGCCTCACAAAGTGGAACTGCGGACAGAATTATCTTGTCGTCAACAAAAAATAAGATCAATAAGATTAAAAGAGAAAGGATTGCTGAGATTTGCCAAACGATACGGATGGCATTTTTGAGTGGTTGATTTTCTGATAATATTTTCAATAATAGAATTATAACTATTTACCCAAAAACCTCAAAATCAACTCCATCAAAACTCGCAAAAACCATCGTCGGATAAGAATCCTGATGGAAAATATTCCCTTCACAATCAATGCCGATTGCGCCGGCAAAACCGTCAATTTCTTTCAGTTCTTCGAACGTTCTGTCAAAGGCATTTTCGATTGTTAGGCCGTCTGTAACTCTGGTTACGATCTTTGCTGAGGTCGCATTGCTTACAATGTCTTCACCAACGCCCGTACAGCTTACCGCACAGAATTGATTGGCATAATTTCCGGCTACAGTTGCAGAATCGGAAATTCTTCCCGGGATTTCAAAACCTTTTCCACCGGTTGAAGTAGCAACGGCCAATTTTCCGTGTTTGTCTAATGCAACTGCACCCACAGTGCCTTTACCGCCTGTTTTCAGTTTATCTTCGTATTCTTTTCTTCGTTGAGGGATTTCTGTAGAGAAATCTTCGTAACCATTTTCTGTGGCATAATTTTTCGCACCGCTTCCGCCAAGAACACGATCATCTTCCTTCATCAATTCCTTCGCAACAAAAATCGGATTCTTCACATCCTGAATATTAATAACACCACTCATTTTCTGAGTTTCTCCATCCATAATCGCAGCGCTCATCCGGATGATTCCGTCACTTTGGATTTGCGAGCCAATGCCGGCATTGTACAGCTCATCATCTTCCAACAGTGAAACCGCATAAGCAACGGTGTCGAAAGCTGAATTGTTCTGTAGAAACTCGTAAGACTTTTTCACAATCGCTTTCAGTGAATTCTGTTTTGCTAATTTCACTTCGTTGCTTTGGTTGCTTTCGGAGAAAAAACCGCCGTGGATTATTATTTTCATTTTTATAGGGAATTTTAGATTTTATAGGTCTTCGAGAACATCAGACTGGCAATGAAAGCTTCGAGTAATTCAGACAAATAAAGTTGAAACTTCAAACTTAAATTAAAAAAATCTTCGAGAGCCTCAGACTGAAATTATTTGAAGTTTTTAAAACCTCAGACTGATAACTGTTATTTTTAGACGGATATATTAAAAATATCAAACTGAGCGTAGCCGAAGTTTTTTAATCCAATACCTAAAATCTAACATCTAATTATTAACTATTCGGAATCACTTGCGGAATAGGGTTGTACTGAGAATTTACGATCTTCATTTCTCTTGATTTGAGATCAAAAGTATCATTCATAGAAAGCACATCCACAACCAGATTTTTGATAGAAATTGGCTGACCAAGATCAATATTAGTAAGGTTTGTATCTTTGATCTGAAGTCCGTCCACAATGATGACGAGTCCGGATCCGATGGCTGTCATTGTGTCATCTTGGATAAATAATCCTGTATCTTCTCCAAGACCAATCCCCAAAGTTCTCGGATTGTTAACAACCGCCTGAAACAATCTTCCAATCCTACCTCGCTGTACAAAATGCGTATCAATAATCACATTTTCTATAAAGCCAAGACCTTGCGTGGTTTTGATTTCGCCTTTCAACAGAGCTTCTGAGCTGGAACCTTGATAGATCATATTTTCTGAAGCAGCAGCAGCTCCGGCAGAAGTTCCTGCATATATAAAATCTTCGGTCTGGTATTTTGTAAGAATGGCGTCATGGAATCTGGTTCCGCCAAGAATTGAGGTCAGTCTCAGCTGATCGCCTCCTGTAAACATTACGACATCAGCCGCATTGGCTCTTGCAACTATGGCATCACTATTCGCCTGTTCACGGTTTTGGATATCCAGAATATTACAGTTTTTAATACCAAGATATTCGAAAGCCTTTTTATATTCAGGTCCTACGATGTCTGGAATCTGAGATGCAGTCGTAATGACTTCGATGACGGAATCTTCCTTAGACTTAGATTCATCGATGATTTTTCTGAGGATTCCTCGTTCAAAAAAGTTTAGGTTTTTTTCGACGTTTTGGTCAAAACTGGTCTCTGTAAAACTACCTTTGTTTACAGCACCTCCAATGATGACTAGTTTTCCTTTTGATTTCATAGTAAACAAAAATAATAAATCAAAATAGAATATACCTCATATTTTCCAGGTAAAAATTAGGCTCTACTATTTAAAGTTTTAATTATTAAGTCGTTGTTTGAAGGAAATACTGATTTTAAATTAACAAATTGTTAATTGTTTTAAAGAATTGATAATGATAATCTTTAATAGTAAAATAATTATTTCCGATTTTTCTTTAATTAATTGCTTTTCTATTATCTTTGATAAAATAGAACTTATAAATGATTTGAGGAAAATGCTTTTTAAATACTGAACATTTTACAAAAAGTATTTTAATGCATTGATTTTAAATCAAATATCCAAAGTCTAATATCTAACATCTACTACTAAATATGAAAATCGAAAAAATACAGGTTCTTAGAGGTCCTAATATCTGGAGCATTACCAGAAAGAAATTGATACAAATGCGATTGGACTTGGAAGAAACAGAACATTTTCCAACCAATAAAATTGAAGGTTTCCGCGAAAGAATCGAACAATTGTTACCATCATTGATTTCCCACAGATGCTCCGAAGGCTGCGAGGGTGGTTTCTTCAAAAGGGTAGAAATGGGAACCTGGATGGGTCACGTGATCGAACATATCGCATTGGAAATTCAGACTCTTGCAGGTATGGATGTCGGATTCGGAAGAACGCGCGAGACTAAAACACCAGGTGTTTACAATGTCGTTTTCAATTACAGAGAAGAGCAAGCCGGAATTTTCGCAGCAGAAGAAGCGGTGAGAATTGCAGAATGTCTGATGTCTGCGGAAGATTATGACATTGAAAAATGTATTCATAACTTGAAGGAACTCCGTGAGAGCGAAAGACTGGGTCCATCTACAGGAAGTATCGTAGAAGAAGCGGCTTCCAGAAGAATTCCTTGGATTCGTTTAGGGAAAAACTCTTTGGTTCAGTTGGGATATGGGATCAATCAGCAGAGATTCCAGGCTACAATTACAGGAAACACAAGCAGCATTGCTGTAGATATCGCCTGTAACAAAGAACTCACAAAAAAAATGTTGGAAGATGCCGCTATTCCAGTTCCGTCTGGAAGTTTGGTTGTAGACGAGGAAGGTTTGGATCTTGCCATTAGAAAAATTGGTTACCCAATTGTGATCAAGCCATTGGATGGTAATCACGGGAAAGGTGCTTCCATCAATGTAAATGATTTTGAAACCGCTGTAGTTGGATTGACTCACGCTCAGCAATATTCCAGAAAAGTAATTGTCGAGAAATATATCACAGGTTTTGACTTCAGGGTTTTGGTCATTAATCATAAAATGGTGGCAGCTGCGAGGAGAGTTCCGGCTCACGTTGTTGGCGATGGCGAGCTTAATATTCAACAGCTTATTGATAAAGAAAATACAGATCCAAGAAGAGGTTACGGACACGAAAATGTCCTTACCGAAATAGATGTTGACAAAGATACCAACGAACTTCTTGAAAAACTAAATTATACTTTAGAAACCATTCCTCACAAAGGTGAAATAGTTTACCTGAAATCAACTGCTAATCTGTCTACCGGCGGAACGTCAATCGATGTGACAGATATGATCCACCCGGAAAATATTCAAATGGCGGAACGCGTTTCCAGAATCATTGGATTGGATGTTTGCGGGATTGATATCATGGCAGAAAACCTGACGCAACCTCTGAAAGAAAGTGGAGGCGCAATATTGGAAGTGAATGCTGCACCAGGTTTCAGAATGCACCTTGCGCCAAGTGAAGGTCTGCCAAGAAACGTTGCTGCTCCGGTTGTGGATATGCTTTATCCGCCAGGAAAAGAATTCAGAATTCCGATTATAGCTTTGACAGGGACTAATGGAAAAACAACAACCACGAGAATCCTCGCACACATCGTAAAAAACAACGGAAAAAGAGTAGGATTTACAACATCGGATGGGATTTATATTCAAAATACTTTACTACAAAAAGGCGATACAACAGGACCACAATCTGCAGAATTTATCCTGAAAGATCCAACCGTGGAATTTGCGGTTTTGGAAACAGCAAGAGGCGGAATTCTTAGATCAGGTTTGGGTTTTGGAACGTGCGATATTGGGATTTTGACTAATATTAAAGAAGACCATTTGGGAATCAGCGATATTCACAATCTGAAAGACCTTACGAAAGTAAAACGTGTGGTTCTGGACAGTGTGAAAAAAGATGGCTGGTGCGTCATGAATGCTGACGACGAATATTCGATGAGGTTGGTTGATGATCTGCGTTCAAAAGTAGCGTTGTTCAGTCTTGATGAAAATAATCCGCACATCAAACGTTTTGCAAAAGAAGGAAAGATCACTTGTGTTTATGAGGAAGGTTTTGTGACGATCAAAAAAGGTGAGTGGAAAATCCGGATCGAAAGGGTGAAAAATATCCCGATTACGATGGAAGGAAAAGCAAAGTTTATGATTGCCAACGTATTGGCAGCGTCATTAGCCGCTTACGTTTACGGTTTTGAAATTCCTAATATTGCTTTGGCATTAACCACATTTATTCCAAGTGCACAGCTGACTCCGGGAAGGTTGAATATCTTCAACTTCAAAAACTTCAAAGTGATGATCGATTTTGCGCATAATCCGGCGGGTTATGAAGCGATTGAAGATTTCCTGAAAAGTGTTGAGGCTAATAAAAAAATCGGAATCATCTCTGGTGTAGGCGACAGAAGAGATGGTGACATCCGTGAAATTGGAAAAATTGCGGGAAGAATGTTTGATCACATCATTATCAGAAACGAAAAGCATTTGAGAGGAAGACCTGAAGAAGAAATCAACGGTCTAATTATCGAAGGTATCCAGGAAGCCAACAGAGATATCAGTTATGAATGTATTCCGAAAGAAATTGATGCTTTGAAACACGCGATGAGTCTGGCAGAGGAAGGAACATTTATCACTGCACTCAGCGATGTCATTACCAATGCTATAGAACTGGTTCAGGAATATCAGAACAAAGAAGTTCAGGACGAAGGAAAATATTAAACCTTTTAATCATATTAAAATGAAAACCGCTCTTTTACAGGGCGGTTTTTTGTTGTGTCGAAAAATGAGCTTAACAGTAAAATATTCTGATTGATAATTTATCTGACTTGAAATTCAAAGAAAGATAAGTTGTTAACTGTCAAGTTAATCCTTAAAAAATACTCCTTTTGGCGTATTTTTTTTGATTTGGGGATGGTTTAGATTTGTAAAGAATAAACAAATATAGATATGAAAACTCAATTGGCTTTCCTGATGAGAAAGTTCAGTTTGATTTTCTTTGCTACGAGTGCTTTTTCACAAACGCAGTTGTATAGATCAGATTCCACTTATGATAACTTTAAAATTGATGATCTCAAATCCTCCATTTCGATGGCAGGGAATATTATTATTTTTAATTCTTTCGATTTTATTTTAAAAGCTATAAACAAAACCGACTACAAAATCATTTGGGAAAACTATGTCGGGATAAGATCCAATACACCTGCCAATTTCTATAAAGACACTTTCCTCTACGCGAAAAAAATAGAAGCGGTGAAAGCTGAATAAATTAAATATAGAAACAACAACTAAAAAAATATACTTATGAAAAAATTAATGATGATTTTATTTATGTCAACAATGATATTGTTTACCAGTGCCCAAAATAAACTGAGCGGAACTTTGGGACCTTATTCAAAAAGTTCGAACTCTTACACGAATCTGAGCTGGGAAGTAAATTATGAATTTGTCAAGCGAAAAGATGGTATTTATCTGAGATATTATAATTCTAACGTATCTGTCCTTTCCAATTCATTATATGGATCATCCCAAAAAAAATATTCAAAATCTGAATTGGGTTTGTCACAATGGCCACAGAGCTATTCTTCTGTATCACTTAATGTGAGTACAGCAGTTAGACTGCCAAACGGTACAATAGATTTGTCTGGTTTTGCAGTCAGTAGTGGGAATGCCGACGATATGTATGAAAAGTATATATGTCCTGTAGCAATGAATGGAAAGGCAGTCAATATCTCAGACTTTGCTGTGTCTGTTACGAAAGCTTTTTACAATCCTCAATCCGTTGCTGAACTTGATGCTATCATAAATCAAAAGAAATCTTCTGCATCAAATAATACGACAGCAACACCATCTAAAGACAAAACAAATTCTTCAGAGTCTAATAGTTCTTCTTCTTCTTCTTCTTCACCGTCCTCATCTTCAGAAGGTTCGTCGGAGAGTGAAGCTACTATGTCTGATGGTTCTTTGTCATCGTCTTCCTCATCTTCAGAGAGTACTTCTGAAAGTGAAGCTACTATTTATAACAATATATTTTTGGCAGAAGCTGCAAGAAAACAACAGGAAGAAAAAGCTTATCAGGATGTGGTGAAAGGTGTGTTCGATCTGTTCACGCCTTCAGCTGAAGAGTCGGAGAGGAAGAGTAGAGAGTATATTCAGAAAATGGAATATAAAGCAGAACTTGATAAATCGCTGGAAAGTAAAATAGAAGCAGCTAAAAATGGCGACGATCAAAGTTATTATGATATCTATTTAGCTTACCAGTATTCATTTCCTGCAGATGCCAGATATTATAGAAAATTAGCTTATTCTACAGGTAATGCTTCTCTTTTTAAAGCGGAAAAGAAGTTGGAGCGTAAAAGTCCCAAAGCAATGTTTATAGGCTATCAGTATGGCGAGATTTCTCCTTATGGTCTGAGTTTTTTTCAGACAACGGATAATTTCGGTTTCTTTATGCTTTTTAGATTATCTGATAAAGCATTCACTACCTACACCGAACGCGAAGGTGTATCTAAGAATAGGGATGTCTACACTACCGCAAATGGAACTACATATACATACCTTAGTGAAGCTACGAAACAAGAACAAGGTAAATTTATGTTATCGCTTGGTACAAGCTATCATGTTTTCAGTCCTTTATTTATTTATGCTGGAGTTGGATTTGCATTAGTGAATAGTTTTTCTAATCAGCGTATGGTCGAGTACAATAAGCCGGAAGTGTTACAAATAGATGAATCTTATTATGGAGCTTCTACCGATGTTGGGCTTCTGATAAAACTGGGACGAAGAATTGCCATCAATGGTGGTGTGTCGTTTGTTAATTTGAAAAACCCAGAATATACAGGAGGTATAAGTTTTAATTTCTGGCCGGAAAAGTAATTTCAGCTCATTAATATGTTAAAAATAGCAGTTTATTTTAGTGATAAGAATTTCAGATTACTTTTGGATATATTTTTTAAAATAATAACCATGAAAACTCTATAGATTTTTCACATTACTCCGCGGAATCCACGGAGTAATTTTTTCCAAGTATTATAGAAAATATAATTAAAAATTCTAATTCTAAAGCAATCTGATAATGCGTTTGAAAGGCGAAGAAAAACAGTTCTGGTGGTACTTTGCACAGATCAAAGATTCCAAAGATATTCAGGAGGAAGTGTCAGTAATTATCGGAGTAGATGATCCTTATTATGATGATAACTATTTCGCAATGCTGACGGACAAAGTGAAAATCATCCATTCTATCTATCTCAAAGAAACTGCCGTTACGGATGAAGGCGTAAAATATATTTCGAAAGTTCAGCAGCTGAAAAGTCTTACATTAATGAAACAGCCCCATATCACAAAAGCCAGCCTGCCATTCCTGAATCAACTGACCGACCTGGAATATCTGGACATTTGGCGAACCGGAATTATTTTAGAAGATTTGATTGCATTAGACCAACTGAAAAATATAAAAAAAATTTTTGTTTCATCTTTAAGAGAAACGAAAAATGGTTCTTTTCCAGAGTTAGAGGATGAAAATATTTTGGAACATCTTATCGTTCTGGAAGATAGGTTTCCGGATTGTACTTTTTATGTCGATCATAAAGAGTATTTGTAAAATTAATATTAAAACAATATTTAAATTAAAAAGGATTTAAAACAAAAATCGCTGAGGTTTCAAACTTCAGCGATTAATTTTTATTCTATTTCGGAGATTGTACTTTTCGCTTTCTCCATTTTCTGAATAAGATGATCAGAATTGGTATGATTAATAAAAATGGCCAATATGAAATCAATCCCAGAATAAATCCTATAAAATTATTCCAACCGGCAGCAACCGAATCTGCAAACTGACTTCCAAATCCAATCTTTGAAGTCACAGAATCTCTCGGTTTGTTTTTTATTAAAGTAAGTTCAATAGTGCTGTATTTTACCTTGTCGTCTATGAATTTCAATCTTCCTTTTGATGATTCTATTTCTTCTTCCAGTGCACGGATATTCTCCTGGATTTCAAGAATGTCTTTTGTAGAATTGCTCTTTTTGAGAAGATCTCTGTACTTTTCTAAATAAGTTAATTTGTTCTCGAGCCTTATAGAAACATCAGTGTATTCTTCTGTAGCGTCATCTGTGCCTATGTTTTTGGAAATAACATTTCCAAGACCGTTATCCATAGATTGCAGAAGATTATCGAAATTCTCATTAGGAACCCGAATGGTCATTTTCAACGTTTCCTGATCTCCGCTGTTACTGAAAAATTCTCCCTGCTTGTAGGCGTTATTTTTTTTAAGATTATCTGTGATGATTTTTTGAGACTTAGTAATATCTCCAACTTCTATTTCGATTCTTCCGTTCTTGATTATTTTGCTTGATGTTGTTTGAGGTGCAGATGGAGAAGCTGATTTTTCTGAAATACGATTTGGCGGCGGGAGTTGGTTATCAACTTCTTTTTCATCCATTATAGAAACCAGAGAAGCATCTACAGCTACTTCCTCTTTATACTTATCTTGTTTGCCACAAGAGATAAAGAAAATTATAATTAATAAATATAAATTTCGCATAGATTGTTTGTTATTTCTAAAACGACAGCAATAATTGTGCGAAAAAAAAGATCTTTTAGTAATTCTAAAAGATCTTTTTAATTTATTCAGTAAAGATTTAATTTATCCTATTTCAATTCCGTTTCCTACAGTCTCGTCAGGCGTTACGAAAGTCAATTTTCCGTCTGATTTTGTTGTTAAAAGGAACATTCCCTGAGATTCAATTCCCCGAATTTTTCTTGGGGCAAGATTTAATAAAATCATCACTTGCTTTCCAACTAAATCTTCAGGTTTGAAACTCTCTGCTACACCAGAAACCACAGTTCTCACGTCAACGCCAGTATCAACTGTGAATTTCAGAAGTTTGTCTGCCTTCTCCACTTTTTCCGCTGTCAGAATGGTTGCAGTTCTTAAATCGATTTTAGTGAAATCATCAAATTGAATCTGATCTTTTTCAGGTAGTAAAATTTTAGGAATCTGCGCTTCGGCTTCTGCTCCTTCAGATTGTGAAACCGTTTGAAGAGCGATAGCTTTTTTATTTTCCTCTTTTGTATTCTCTAATTTTTGGATTTGGAATTCGATCGTTGAATCTTCAATTTTTGAGAAAAGAAGAGATGCTTCATTGATTTGATGTCCGGTTTCGATCAGGATATTTTTTGTTTCAATATCTTCCCAATTCAGTTTTTCAACATTGAACATCGTTAGCAATTTTTCAGAACTGAAAGGCATAAACGGTTCTGACAACTGAGCCAAAGCCACCGCAATCTGAGCGCCGATAAATAATGAATGAGATGCTTTCTCAGGATCCACTTTAATGGTTTTCCAGGGCTCTTCGATCTGAAGATATTGGTTACCAAACCTCGCCAGATTCATCAACGCTGTCAATGAATTTCGGAATTCGAAGTTTTCTAAATATTGAGCGATTTCCGCAGCCGATCTTTTGATTTCAACTAATTCTTCTGCATCTGCATTTCCTGCAGGAATTACGCCATCGTAATATTTATGAATCAAAACTGCAACTCTATTGATAAAGTTCCCGAAGATTCCTACTAATTCAGAATTGTTCTTGGTCTGAAAATCTTTCCAGGTGAAGTTATTATCTTTAGTTTCCGGAGCTGAAGAAAGTAATGCATAACGCAAAACATCTTGTTGTCCCGGGAATTCTTCAACATATTCGTGCGCCCAAACTGCCCAGTTTCTTGAAGTTGATATTTTCTCATTTTCAAGATTCAAAAACTCAAAAGCCGGAACATTAGTTGGCATAATATAATCGCCGTGCGCCTTCATCATCGCAGGGAAAATGATGCAATGGAAAACGATATTGTCTTTTCCAATAAAATGAATCAGATCAGATTCCGGACTTTGCCAGTAATCTTTCCAGTTTTTGCCGGTTTTCTCTGCCCATTCCTGAGTAAAAGAGATGTAACCAATTGGCGCATCGAACCAAACGTAAAGTACTTTTCCTTCAGCATTTGGCAAAGGAACCGGAACGCCCCAGTTGAGGGCGCGCGTCATTGCTCTTGGTTTCAGACCGTCAGTCAGCCAGGATTTTACCTGACCGTAAACATTGGTTTTCCAGTCGTCTTTATGACCTTCTATGATCCATTCGTTAAGGAAAGTTTCATAATCATTTAAAGGTAAATACCAGTTTTTGGTTTCTTTCAGAACAGGAACATTTCCGCTCAACATAGAATGCGGATTGATAAGTTCCGAAGGTGAAAGGGTAGAACCGCAATTTTCACATTGGTCTCCGTAAGCATTTACGTTGCCACAATTTGGGCAAGTTCCTACGATATATCGGTCAGCCAGAAATTCATTAGCTTGCTCATCAAAATATTGTTCAGAAACTTCCTCCGTGAATTTCTCCTTATTATATAATGTCTTGAAAAAATCCTGACTTACGTCGTAATGTTTTGGTGACGTTGTTCTGGAATATTCATCAAAAGAAATCCCAAGATCTGCAAAAGATTTTTTGATAATACCGTGGTATTTGTCCACGATATCCTGAGGCGTTACGCCTTCTTTTTTTGCGCGAATAGTGATTGGAATGCCGTGCTCATCGCTTCCGCAAATAAAAGCAACTTCTTTTCCCAATCTTCTCTGGAATCTTGCATAGACGTCTGCCGGAATGTAAACACCCGCCAAATGCCCTATATGAACCGGTCCGTTTGCATAAGGCAACGCTGCCGTAATCAATTTTCTGTCTGACATTATAATCTGAAATTAGATTTGCAAAAATACAATTTTCCGTGTAAAAATAGGAGAGGTTTTGATATTATTAATTTGAATGATGAATGTTAAAAAGCGTTCGAATATCGATAATTAAAATTTTAACATTTGTTGATTTTGATTTCATTTTTCATTAATATAGGATTAATATTGGTTAATTTAGGAGAAGAAAACGTTAAACAATTGTTTGAAAAAGTGTTAAAATTTCACATTCAGAATAAAAGTGTTAAATGTTATAAATATTTGATTTTAAAATATTTAACTGTATAATTTTACTATTTTTCAAAGATTAATCAGCCTAAATATAACAATTTTAAAAATATTTTAACATAATGTTGTTTTTTTTATAAATTGCGAAACAGGATCAGGTATGGTTCTGAAACAAATTTGAAAATAATATAAACCTTAAAAATTTATTTTTTGTGAGAAACTATAATGTATTAAAAATTGCTCCTGCATTCTTATTGCTCGGATCAATGTTACATGCACAACAAACCACGGATACGGCGAAAAAAGAAACCGAGATCGAGCAGGTTGTGCTGATTGGTTACGGTAAGCAGAAGAAAGAAGATCTTACGGGATCTATCTCTTCTATTACATCGAAAGATTTTAATGGAGGGGCTACAACAGCCGATCAACTGATCGTTGGTAAAACACCGGGTGTCCAGATTACTGGAAATAGTGGAGCTCCTGGAGCGGGTTCGACAATTAGAGTACGTGGAGGATCTTCATTTATTAATAACGATCCATTGATTGTAATAGATGGAATTCCTATTGATTTTAACAGCCTGAGTGGTGCTACAAATCCTTTAGCATTAATTAATCCAAATGACATTGAAACATTTGATATTCTAAAAGATGCCTCTGCCGCTGCAATATATGGTAATAGAGCATCCAATGGAGTTATTTTGATTACAACCAAGCAAGGTAAAGCTGGAAAGCTAAGAGTAAACTTCAATACCAATTTTTCTGTTTCTACAAAAATGGGCAACACAGACGTAATGAATGCAGATCAATTCAGAGGTTTTGTGAATACTTTTGGTACTGCAGCGCAAAAAGCTTTGTTGGGTAAGTCTGATACCAACTGGCAAGATGCGATCTATCAAAAAGCATGGGGTACAGATAATAACTTAGCCTTTACTGGAGGAATTAAAGGTTTACCATACAGATTATCTTTAGGATACAATGAACAAAATGGTATTGTAAGAACTAATGATTTTAAACGAACTTCAATGGGATTGAATTTAAACCCTAAATTTTTTGATAATCATTTGACCGTTAATGCTAATTTTAAAGGAACATTTTCTGAAAACCGTTTTCCTGATGGTGGAGCTATAGGTGCAGCTACATATTTTGATCCTACACAGCCTATACGTTCAGGAAATTCAAATTACGGAGGATATTACGAATGGTTAGATCCAGCTAATGCAACTACCGGACTAAATGTCAATGGGACAAGAAATCCATTGGGATTATTGTACAGTAAAAGAGATCTTTCTTCTGTATTAAGAGTAATTCCAAGTTTACAATTAGATTATAAATTTCATTTTTTACCTGATTTAAGGCTAAGTGTTACCGGATCATATGATTATGCTAAAAGTGATGGTTCTGTAAATGTATCTAAAGATTTTGCTCAAGGAATAGGAACATTAGGATCTTATCGTTCATATTCTCAAGAGATTAAAAGTAAATTGTTTGAGTCGTATTTGAATTACGTAAAGAAAATTGAAGTAATTAGTACAAACATCGATATTATTGGCGGTTACTCTTATCAAGATACCCGTTCTATAACTCCTGAAGCACCAACTTATTATGGTAATGGTCAAAAAACAGACTTTTCCACAGCTGGTGACACTAGAAGAACTTTGTTATCATTTTATGGTAGAGGGATTTTTACAATAGCAAATCGATATGTGATTAATGCTTCCATAAGAAGAGATGGTTCTTCTACATTTTGGAATGGTACTGATAAAAATCAACTTTGGGGTAATTTCCCTGCTGTATCATTGGCTTGGAAAATAAATGAAGAAGGCTTTATGAAAAATATTAGCGTTCTTAATTCTCTAAAAGTACGTGGTGGTTGGGGTAAAACCGGACAACAAGAAACTGGAACTTTTTATCCTGCGTTTGGATCCTATTCATCTAGTAATAGTAGTACTTCTCAGTATCAGCTGGGCAGTAATTTCTATACATTACTTCGTCCTGATTCTTATAACCCTAATTTGGTTTGGGAAACTACTACAACTAAAAATATTGGATTGGATTTTGGAATCCTAGATAGTAGAATTAATGGATCATTTGATTATTTTAATAAAAAGTCAGACGATCTAATCGCAAAGGTACCAACTTGGGCAGGAGATTTGAGCAACTTTAACATTAAAAATGTAGGGGTAATTGAAAATGAAGGTTATGAAGCTAATTTGAATTTAGTTCCGATTAAAAATGAAAATACAACTTGGGATTTAAACTTCAATTTCACAAAGTTCAGCCCTAAAGTTACAAGTCTTTCTCAATATGTAGATGCTGCATATAAAATTTCTACAGGTAGTATTTCTGGTATTAATAACTATGTACAAGCTATCACTGTTGGACAAGCACTTAATGCATTTTATGTCTATCAACAGGTCTTTGACAATAATGGAAAAGCTTTAGAAGGTGTATATGTAGATAGAAATGGAGATGGTAAAATTACTGAAAACGATAAGTATTTTTATAAGTCGCCAAATGCTAAAGCTATTTTCGGATTTTCAACTAAGGTTACTTACAAGAATTGGGATATCGGAACATCGCTTAGAGCAGTTGTAGGAAATTATGTTTACAATAACTCAGCTTCTAATAGTTCTATAGCAAATATACAAGCTAATAATTTTCTAAGTAACACAAATTCAAGCGTTTTAGAAACTCAATTTGCTGCTACACAATTATTATCTGACATGTTTATAGAAGACGCATCATTCCTAAGAATGGACAATTTAACTGTTGGCTATAACGTAGGTGAATTCGCTGGCAAAGGCACTAATCTTAAAGTGAATGCGATGGCACAAAATGTATTTGTAGTTACAAAATATAAGGGTATAGATCCAGAAATCTTTGGAAACATTGACAACGGATTTTATCAAAGACCAAAAGTATATTCACTAGGTTTTAATTTTCAATTTTAATTAATCATGACAAATAGATATTTATTCAAAAAAATAATTATTGGATCTATAACATTAGGTACATTAATAGCGGCAGTGTCTTGTGTAAACGATCTGGAAAGAGAGCCAGTATTAGGCTTAACTTCAGCAGTCCTTTATAAAGATTTTAACAATTATAAACCTGCTTTGGCAAAAATCTATGCAGGACTAGCAATAGGTGGGCAAGGTGATCAGAATAATGGTGATGGGAATACAGATATTGGAGGTATCGATGGAGGATTTTCCAACTATTTGCGTCAGATGTTCAGTATGCAGGAGCTCACTACAGATGAAGCTGTAATTGCCTGGGCGGATGCTGGTTTACCAGCAATGCACCAAATGACTTGGGACGCATCAAATCCTTTTGTGGCAGCAATTTATTTCAGAATCTACAATGTAATCGCTGTAAGTAATGAATTTATCAAAAATACAACTGATGAAAAATTATCTGCAAATGGAATAACTGGTGATAATCTAACTGAAGCAAAGTATATGAGAGCAGAAGCTCGTTTTATGAGAGCGCAATCATATTATCATGCATTAGATTTATTTGGAAATGTTCCATATGTTTTGGAGACAACAGATATTATCAATAACCCGCCACCAAGAATTGCAAGAGCAGATCTTTTTAAATTTGTAGAATCAGAACTGCTTGCATCTGCCAATGATTTGAAAAATGCTAAAGCTAACGAATATGGTAGAGCTGACAAAGCAGCTGCTTGGTCACTATTAGCAAGGTTATATCTTAATGCTCAAGTATATACAGGAACTCAAAGAAATACAGATTGTATTACATATTGTAATAAAGTTATACAAGCTGGATATTCCTTAAAGACAAATTATGGTTCCTTGTTTATGGCAGATAATAATGTCAATAATCCAGAAGTTATTTTGTCTGTTAACTATGATGGTACAAGCACAAAAACTTATGGTGGAAGTACATTTATGGTACACGCCGCAGTTGGCGGAACTATGCCTTCTGCACAATTCGGAATCAATGGTGGCTGGGGTGGTATTAGAACTACAAAATCTTTTGTAAATCTATTTAATGGTGCACCTCAAGATAAAAGAGGTAATTTTTACACAGATGGGCAAGACCTTGAAATCAATAATATTTCAACATTTACAGATGGATATGGTTTCATAAAATACAAAAACATTAAATTTTCTGATAATACTCCAGGATCTGATACTTCTGGGAATTTTGTAGATGCAGATATTCCATTATACCGTTTAGCTGATATATATTTAATGTACGGTGAAGCTGTTGCCAGAGGTGGCGCAGGTGGCGATGTTGCTACTGCTTTAGGTTATGTAAATGCTTTAAGAGATAGAGCAGGTGCACCACGTGTTACAGTAATAAATACAAATTTCTTTTTAGACGAGAGATCTAGGGAAATGTCTTGGGAATTAACAAGGAGAACGGACCTGATCCGATACGGAAGATTTACTTCTGGTAGTTATCTTTGGCCATGGAAAGGAGGTGTAAAGGATGGTAAAGCTGTCGATGAAACTAGGAATTTATTTCCAATTCCATCAAATGATATCGTTGCTAATCCAAATCTAATCCAAAATCCTGGTTATTAATATTAATTTAATACAATTATGAAACATTCAATATTTCAAAAATTTGCTTTTGGTATCGCTATTATATTAGGATTAACATCTTGTGAAGATCGGGAAATAATTAAAATAGACAGCGAAATTGCTCCAGTATTAATGGACTTATCTAAATCTAATCTTGTTTTAGATGAAAATTTCCAAAACAATCCTGCGCTTACAATTTCTTGGCAGGCTCCTAAAATGACAGTTCCTGTTGAACTTAAATATAATGTGGAGATCAGCTCTACACAAGCTTTCAGTAGTCCCAAAGTTCTTGCAACAACAACGCAGTCAGTAACCAATAAGGCATTTACTGTGAAGGAATTAAATGAAGCGGCGAAAAGCATCGGGCTAGTAGCTTATCAACCTAGTAATATGTACTTTCGTGTCACTGCCCTTACAACAAGTAATGATGTGTCTCAGGCATCAAATATTACAAATTTAATGCTAACACCTTATCGTGCAAGTCCTACGTATACCTATTCGGATTTATTTTTAATAGGTAGCGCAGCAGTTGGAAATTGGGATAATTTGGCTACAAACAATACATTACTCCCATTGCTCAAAACTTCAAACGCAAGTGTTTATACTTATACAGGATTGTTCAAGGCTGGTACAGATTTAGGATTTAAAATAATCAAGGTGAAAGGATCTTGGGATGCTCAATTTGGTTTTGGATCGGCAGGCGTTTTAAGCACAAATGGAGGTTCAGGGAACCTTACAGTTCCTGAGGAAGGTTATTATAAATTAACTTTAGATACCACTGCTCTTACATATTCTTTAGTAAAGCTTCCGAATCCAACTACTGCTTACACGACTATCTCTCTTTTTGGAACATCTACTGGGTCTACCGATATTCAGCTTACCAAATCTGCTTTTGATCCACATTCTTGGTCTGCTTCGAAGGTTACTTTGAAAGAAGGCGTTTTTAAATTTCGAGCTAATAATTCTGGGACAGTATCTTGGAGTACCAATAACGAATTCTTTGGCGTTGGAGACCAAGGCGGAGCAGATATTCCAGTAACGGCAGAATGGGAATATGATGTATATTTTAATGATATATCAGGTAATTATACATTTATCCCTGTTAAATAATTTCTGTAAATTTTAATTAAATCAGTATGAAAAATATATTTAAATATTTCCTTGTTGCTTTGGTCTCAGCTTTCGTTATTACTGCGTGTGATAATGATGCAGACAGAGACTGGGCAACACCAGAAGCTAGTTTCAAATTATATGATACATCTTTAGGAGGTAGTGTATTGTATGAGAGTATGAAAAATAATCCTTTTGTCCTGACTTGGGACAAAGCAGGGTCTGCAGATTATACCGTTGTATTTTCTTTAACAGAAGATTTCGCTACAAAAATTACTTTGGGAACTGCTACTACAAATACTTTTATAACTACAGTAGGAGATGTTAACAGCAAGTTTCTTCAAGGAGGTTTGTCGCCCTATGCTACATCTACAGTTTATGTACGAGTAGAATCAGGTTCACAAGTTTCAAATAGTATCAGTTTTACAGTTACACCATATCCAATTGCTGGTCCAATCGTTACGGCACCTACAGCAGGTAGTTCTTTAGTTCTTAATTCAGCAGATCAGACTGCTATTGCAACTACTTTTACTTGGAATGATTATTCTAATTATGGGGTTGATGTAATGTATTTGGTTGAGGTTGCGAAAAAAGGAGCAACAACTTTTACTTCTTTAGGACAAGTTACAAATGTTAAATTATTGGCAGTAACAAACAAAGATCTTAATACAGCTGTTGTGAATGCAGGTGCTATAATGAGTCAAGCTAATGATATTGATGTAAGAGTTACAGCATCTACAACTTCTACAGGTGGTTCCATCATGCTTAAATCTACAATCGTTACTTTCAAAGTGACCCCTTATCAAATAGATTATCCAAACTTCTTCTTAGTAGGAGGTGCAACTGCTATTGGATGGACTCCTGCAGACGCTATCAACTTGTATAAGCATGACAATATCTCAGAAATCTATACTTATCTGCAACCAGATAACTTTAGATTCTTAGGACAAGCTGATTGGAATCCTTTAAACTATAGTATTGATGACGCAAGAACAGATGCGGATAAGAGATATTTCAAAACAGTATCTTCTAATGTTGAGTTTGGAGATCACGAAAACATGAAATTTACAGGTGCAGCAGGAATATACAAAGTTGTTATCGATGCAGATTTTGGAATTAAATCTTTAACAGTAACGCCTACAACTGCTTCTTGGGATATTCCTAACCTATATCTTGTAGGATCTTTGCAAGGTTGGAACGCAGCAGGTGCAGAGGTTTTCAATTCTATTGGAAACGGAAAGTTTGAAATGATCAGACAGATTCCTGATAATGCAGAATTCAAATTCCTCGGACAACAAGATTGGACTGGTAAAGAATGGGGTAATATCCATACTGCTGGAAACACCGGTTACTTGGGAATCAACGGAGATAATAATAATATCAAATTCAGTGGTGGAGATAATTTCTACACAATCACTGTTGATTTGAAGAGAGGAACTTACAAACTTGTAAAATTGTAATAATTTCCCGATCTAATAATTAAAGTGTTGCCTAGTTGCAACACTTTTTTTATATTGTAACACATATATAAACCTTAAAAAAAATGAAAAAATTCACCATTGGAGCAGCTTTGCTCTCTATGATGTTTACAGGAATCAATGCCCAAAGTTTAAAGTCTCCGGACGGCAAATTCGAAGCAAATTTTAAACTGAAGAACGGCGTTCCATTTTATAATTTAAAGTATAATGGAAATGTTGTTGTAGAAGATTCCAAATTAGGATTGAGACTTTTCAAAGACTCATCCATCAAGTTCGCTTCCGAGATTGCAAAACCGGAAGATGCAAGTTTTGACCTCAATAACGGCTTCACAAAAACATCCGAAAAAAGAGATTCCAAAAACGAAACCTGGCAACCAATTCTTGGCGAGAAAAAGAATTATATCAATGATTATAATGAGTTGGCGGTAACTCTTAACCAAACTTCGTCTGACAGAAGCATCGTTATCAAATTCAGATTGTTCAACGACGGTTTAGGTTTCAGATACGAGTTTCCTCAACAGAAAAACCTGAATTATTTCGTCATCAGAGAGGAAGATTCCGAGATTGATTTTCCAACCGATATGAAAGCCTGGTGGATTGTTGCAGACTACGATTCTCAGGAATATCAATACCAAACCACAAAAATATCTGAAATCCCAACGCAATGGCCAAAAGCTTTTGACTCAAACGCATCTCAGACTTTAATCAAAAATGCAGTTCAGTCACCTTTGATGTTGAAAAAAGAAGGCAAAGATCCACTTTACGTGAATGTTGGTGAAGCAGCAGTTCTGGATTATCCGGCTTCTCATTTGGAAGTGGACGCTCAGAATTTCAAATTCAAAACACACTTGACAGCCGACAGACAAGGCGCAAAAGGCTATATCCAAACGCCATCTACAACACCTTGGAGAACCATCATCGTTTCCCCAAAAGCGGAAGTGGTAATGGATTCCAAAATGATGTTCAACCTGAACGAACCTACAAAATACAAAGACACATCTTACATCAAACCAACCAAATATATGGGCGTTTGGTGGGAAATGATTATCGGAAAATCCCAATGGGCATACTCTACAGCAGAAAATGTTCACATCGGAAAAACCGATTTCTCCAAATTGACACCCAACGGAAAACACGCCGCCAACAATACAAAAGTCAAAGAATATATCGACTTCGCTTCTGCAAACGGTTTCCAAGGGTTGTTGATAGAAGGCTGGAACACAGGTTGGGAAGATTGGTTCGGACATTCCAAAGAATTCGTTTTCGATTTCATCACGCCTTATCCGGATTTCGATTTGAAGATGTTGAATGATTACGCCCATTCCAAAAACGTAGATTTGATTATGCACCACGAGACCTCAGGCTCCGCTTCAAACTATGAAAGATGGTCTGACAAAGCCTTTGAAACGATGAACAAATACGGTTACAAATCTGTGAAAACAGGTTACGTGGGCGATATCATCCCAAGAGGCGAGCACCATTATTCGCAATGGACCATCAACCATTATTACAGAATTGTAGAAAAAGCTAACGACTACAAAATTATGGTCAACTCCCACGAATCCGTTCGTCCTGGTGGAGAAAGCCGTACTTACCCGAACTATATTTCTGCAGAAGCCGCTCGTGGAACAGAGTACGAAGCATTCGGCGGAAACAAGCCAGACCATCAGACAATTCTTCCTTTTACAAGATGGATGGGCGGTTCTATGGACTACACGCCGGGGATTTTCCAAACCAAATTGGACTACTATTTCCCAGGCGACAAACGTTTCGTTCAGACGACTTTGGCGAAACAATTGGCGCTTTACGTCGTGATGTATATGCCTCTTCAGATGGCGGCAGATTTACCGGAGAATTACGCTAAACATATGGACGCATTCCAGTTCATCAAGGACGTTGCGGCAGATTGGGACGACACCAAAATCCTTTCCGCGGAACCCGGCGATTACATTCACACGGCGCGTAAAGCAAAAGGAACCGAAAACTGGTTTGTTGGCGGCGTTACCGACGAAAATGCTAGAGATTACACCGTAGATTTCTCATTCCTTGACAAAGGCAAAAAGTACGAAGCGACAGTTTACGAAGACGGTAAAGATGCAGATTACATCAACAATCCGCAGAGTTACAAAATCTACAAAAAGACAGTGGACAGCAAAACCAAACTTCCAATCCATTTGGTAAGAAGCGGTGGTTACGCCATTTCCCTGAAACCCATAAAATAATAAGAAATTCCCCTTCCCTGAACGGGAGATTTTCGAGCTTGTTCGGAAATCGGGGGGGGAGTTTTTTTAGGAGCTTAATCCCGCTTTCCGCTATTACTCCTCGCGCCAAAGCTTTTTCCAAGGCTTGCTGTGGGGTAACCGCTGCAATCGGGGCTATGGGTTTCTACTTCAATCAAAACTTTGTCAGAGTTTAACGCTTTGACAAAGTTTTTCTTAATTTTTTTTCAAAATCCTCTGGTATGAATTGGATTTCCAAACTTTTCAACAAACAAAATATCTTTCTTTTCCTTCTGATTGGAATGGTCATATTGGCGAAAGTCATTCCCTTCCACGAATCCTACAACCAGTATTTCAATCTGGCAGGATTCATAGATTGGGGAATTGCAGGGATTTTTCTGTTGTATGGACTGAAACTTAATCTGAAAAAAGTTGTAAAAGACGTCTCCAACTGGAAACTGCATTTACTGATTCAATCAGGGACTTTTATCATATTTCCATTGTTGGCATTGATATTTTATCCGTTTTTGAAAGATACGCCTTACTACAATATTTGGCTGTCAGTTTTCTTTTTGGCAAGTTTACCTTCCACGGTTTCATCTTCAGTTGTAATGGTTTCTATCGCAAAAGGAAATGTCACTTCAGCGATTTTCAATGCATCCATTTCAGGAATTATTGGTATTGTGATGACACCACTTTTGATGAGTTTTTTCCTGACATCAAATGGAGAAGGCGGAAATCAATCCGAAATCATCCAGCAATTATTATTGAAAGTTTTGCTACCAATCATTTTAGGGGTTTTGCTTAATCCAATTTTCAAAAAATGGGTAACGAAATATGCGAATGTCATTTCAGAATTTGACAAACTGATTATCTTAATGATTGTTTACGAAAGTTTTTCAACAGCATTTATAGAAAATATTTTCGTTTCTGTGCCTTCATTTGTGTTCGTTGCTTTGGCTTTGAGTGTTGTCTTTTTGTTTTTCGCAACCTATTACATTCTGAAATTCATCGCCGAAAAACTGAACTTCAAACCAAAAGATGTCATCACCACAACATTTTGCGGTTCCAAGAAATCTTTGGTTCACGGAAGTTTATTCCTCTTGGTTTTAGGAATTCCGGATGAGCAGAAAGTTTTGTTTTTGCTACCGGTAATGATCTATCACAGTTTCCAATTATTCTACGTAAGTTGGCTCGCTAACAAAATTGCTAAGAGAGCAGAAATTGTTGAAATTTAAATCAATATAAAAACATAATTATTTACTTTTAATAATTTAGGAAGTAACGATAATCTTTGATGAGTTTTACGCCTTTGTGAACCTTAAAAACAGTTAGATAATAAAAAAAATCTTTGTGGACTTTGTGTTCAAATTTAAAACTCAATGAAACAAAATTTTGCTTAAATTTAATATAGACCTTAAAAAAATATTTTATGAAAAAAATAATCACATTTTCTTCAATCATCCTTTCTTCCATTTTCTATTCTCAGGTTCAGAAAGTAGAACCTGCATTTTGGTGGAGCGGAATGAAGAATCCGGAACTTCAACTCCTGGTTTACGGAAAAGACATCAACAATCTTCAACCCGAATTCTCCAACGGAATCAAAATCAAAGAAGTTAAAAAAGTTGAAAACCCAAATTACCTTTTCGTAACCATCGACACCAACGGAATTCAGCCCGGAAAAACAAAACTGAATTTCAAAAACGGAAACAAAACCGTCAAAACCATCGATTACGAATTCAAACAAAGACAACAGAATTCTGCAAACAGAGATTCTTACACTTCGTCAGACGTAATGTATCTGGTAATGCCGGACCGTTTCGCCAACGGAAATCCGAAAAATGACAATACACCAGACACAGCCGAGAAATCTGACAGAACAAAAACTGGCGGCCGTCACGGCGGTGATATTGCCGGAATTGTAAAAAACCTGGATTATCTAAGTGAATTGGGTGTTACCACACTTTGGAACACACCTTTGCTGGAGGATAACGAGCCAAGCTTTTCTTACCACGGCTACGCACAAAGCGATTATTACAAAATCGACCCACGCTACGGAACCAACGATGATTACAAAAATCTGGCGGACGAACTTCACAAACGCAAAATGAAACTTGTGATGGATTATGTTACAAACCATTGGGGTTCAAAAAGTTGGATTATCCAGGATTTGCCTTCCAAAGATTGGATTCATTATTGGGAAGAAGGTAAGAATGGTTTCCAGAGAAGCAATTACAGAATGACCACGCAGTTCGATACCAATGCAGCAAAAGTGGACGAAGCCGCTTGTATGGACGGATGGTTCGATACAACAATGCCGGATATGAATCAAGGTAATCCAATGGTTGTCAATTATATGGCTCAAAATGCGATTTGGTGGATAGAATACGCTGGCCTTGACGGACTTCGAGTTGACACTTATTCTTACAACGACAAAAAAGGAATCGCAGAATGGACAAAACGCATCACAGACGAATACCCAAAATTCAACATTGTTGGTGAAGTTTGGATGCAAGACCAAGCTCAAATGGCGTATTGGCAGAAGGATTCCAAAATCGCAGCGATAGAAGGCTATAATTCTCATTTGCCTTCTGTAATGGATTTTACATTGTTTGATGCCGTTGGGCAGGCTTTCAAGGAAGAGCCAGGCTGGGATGCAGGAATGCAGAGAGTTTACGGGAATTTTACCAATGATTTCCTTTATCCGGACATCAATAACATCTTGGTCTTCGCAGAAAATCACGATACGAACAGATTGAATCAAACCTATCCAAAAGTTGAAGATTACAAGTTAGCGATGAGCTTGATTTTAACCGTTCGTGGCATTCCGCAATTGTATTACGGCTCCGAAATCGGAATGGCCGGTGACAAAGGAAAAGGCGGTGACGGCGAGATTCGTCAGGATTTTCCAGGTGGTTGGGCTGGTGATAAAAACAACGCTTTCACAAAATCGGGAAGAACGGCTTCTCAAAGTGAATACTTCGATTACACCAAAAAAATCCTAAACTGGAGAAAAGGAAATGAGGCGATTCACAAAGGAAAAACCTTGCATTACATTCCGAATAATAACGTTTATGTTTATTTCCGTTACACCGATAACAAAAGGGTAATGGTGGTCATCAATAACAACAAAGAAACCCAAAACCTTGATTTGAAGCGTTTTTCCGAAGGTCTTAATAATTTGACAAAAGGAAAGGACATCCTTTCTGACAAAGATTTTGATTTGAAAACAAATTTGTCTGTCGCTGGAAAATCTTCATTAATTTTAGAGCTTAAATAAAATTAGTTTATCGTTCTGAAATGGCGAAAAATAAAAAAATACAAGTCGAAGGAAAAGAAATAACTGTTATTCTTGATAATGAACAAGAATATGTTTCACTGACCGATATGCTGAAAGCTAAAGATGGTGACTTTTTTATTTCGGATTGGTTGAGAAATAGAAATACAGTTGAATATCTTGGGATTTGGGAATCTGTATATAATCCAGATTTTAATTATGGCGAATTCGCCACAATTAAAAGTCAAGCTGGTTTGAATAGTTACAAACTAAGTGTAAAAGATTGGGTCGAAAAAACAAATGCGATTGGGCTCAAAGCTACAGCTGGACGATACGGAGGAACTTATGCTCGTCCCGATATTGCTTTTGAGTTTGGAATGTGGATTAGTCCGCAGTTTAAAATTTATTTGATTAAGGAATTTCAGCGACTCAAAGATGATGAGAATAGCCGACTCAATCTCGAGTGGAACTTACAAAGAACCATTTCCAAAATCAATTATCAAATTCATACCGATGCCATCAAAGCTAATTTGATTCCTAAAGAAATTACGAAACAACAGACAGGTTTTGTGTATGCGAATGAAGCAGATTTGTTGAATGTTGCACTTTTTGGAATCACGGCCAAAGAATGGAGAGATAAAAATCCTGAGAAAAAAGGAAATATTCGAGATGAGGCAACATTAGAACAATTGGTAGTTTTGAGTAATCTGGAAAGTATCAATGCATTATTTATACAGCAAAATCTTTCTCAAAATGAAAGACTTGTTCAACTCAACAAAGTAGCCATCACTCAAATGAAATCCTTACTCGAAAATAATAAACTTAAAACCTTAAAATAGATTATGAAAAAATATTTGTCTCTATTACTTTTTCTAATTCTATCTGTTTCAATTTCTCTTTCTGCCCAGAAAAAAGGCTTCTACGAGAATGTTCAGAAAAAGAATATCAACAAATTACTGGATGATTTCAACACGCTTGCAGCCAATGCAGATTTTGAAAAATACTTTGATTGTTTTGCGGAAGAATCAACTTTCATCGGAACAGATGCGACAGAAGTCTGGAACAAAAAAGAATTTAAAGAATGGGCAAAACCATTTTTCGACAAGAAAACAACCTGGAATTTCAAATCCTTAAAACGAAATATCTATTTCAGCAAAGACGGAAATTACGCTTGGTTTGATGAAATTCTTGATACCCAAATGAAAATCTGCCGAGGTTCCGGCGTTGTCGAAAAAATCGGTGGAAAATGGAAAGTGAAACAATATGTTCTCTCTGTAACGGTTCCAAATGAAGTAGTGGATGAAGTGGTGAAAATAAAATCACCAATTGAAGACGCTATGATTCAGAAATTAAAATAGACCTTAAAAACCTTAAAATATAAAATGACAAAAAAAATTAAACCAAATCTCTCCATCGCTCAGATTATCAATATGAGTATGGGATTTTTGGGAATCCAGATGGCCTTTGGATTGCAAAACGGAAATGCGAGCCGTATTCTCGCAAACCTTGGTGCTGACGTTCACGAGCTTTCTTGGTTCTGGTTGGTGGCGCCTGTTACAGGGCTGATTGTGCAACCAATCATCGGTCATATGGGCGACAACACTTGGAGTCCGCTTGGCCGTAGAAAACCGTACTTTTTGATTGGTGCCGTTCTCTGTGCGATTGGATTAGTTCTCCTTCCAAACGCAGCTTCCGTAACGCATATGATTGCTGCGAATGTTTTGTTGCTTGCCGTTATTTTCCTTGCGATGATGGACTTTTCTGTCAACATTGCAATGGAACCTTTCCGAGCTTTAGTCGGTGATATGTTGCCGAAACATCAGGGAACATTAGGTTTTTCAATCCAAACCATTTTGATTGGAATTGGAGCAGTGATTGGTTCGGAAATGCCAAATTGGTTAACGAAATTAGGTGTTTCAAATGTAGCAGCAGAGGGTTATGTGGCAGATAACGTTATTTATGCATTTTATGTTGGCGCAACTGTTTTGATTGTTTCGATTCTTTACACGATTTTCACAACCAAAGAATATTCTCCAGCAGAGTTTGCAGAATTCGAAGGTGGAAAAGAAGTGGCAGAAGAGCATTCCAAATTCTCTGATATGTTCAAAGACTTTGCGAATATTCCAAACCTGATGAAGAAACTGGGAATCGTTCAGTTCTTTTCTTGGTTTGCGCTTTTTACAATGTGGGTTTTCACAACCAGCGCTTTGGCAACACATCATTTTGGACTTTCTCCGGAGGATACTCACTCAAAAGCTTTTAGCACGGCTGGAGATTTAACAAATCATTTATTTGGAATGTATAATTTATTTGCAATTCCTTTTGCGTTTCTACTTACACCAATTGCTAAAAAGATTGGCAAAAAACAAACGCACGCATTAGCTTTGGCAAGTGGAGGTTTAGGTCTGATTTCTATGTACTTCATCAAAGATACTTCGATGCTTTGGATTTCGATGGTAGGATTAGGTTTTGCTTGGGCAAGTATTTTGGCGATGCCTTACGCAATGTTGATAGATGCTATTCCACAAAGAAAAATGGGCGTTTATATGGGGATTTTTAATTTCTTCATTGTTGTTCCACAAATAATCAACGGTGTTTTCGGAGGACCAATAGTTTCAAAACTGTTTGGAAATATGGCCATTGATTATGTTGTGGTTGGTGGCGCTTGTATGTTATTGGGCGCATTGATTACTTTGATTTTCATCAAATCTCAGGAAGAAACACCAAAAGAAATTGCAGAAGAAATTCAGCAGGTTCATTTTTAAAATAAAATAGATTTATAATATAAACCATCCAGATCGGGTGGTTTTTTTGTTTGAAATTTAATCAAAATTTAAGTTTTTATTAAGCTAAATTCCTATATAAGTCTCTAACTTAGTTTCTTTAAATTATTAAAATGTACGACATCATTATCATAGGTAGCGGCGCTGGCGGTGCAACTATGGCTTATCAACTCGCAAATACTGGAAAAAAAATACTTGTTGTAGAAAGAGGTGATTTTGTACCAGTGGAAAAAGAAAACTGGGATTCTGTTGAAGTTTTCCAGAAGAACAGATATACAACTACGGAACTGTGGCTGGATAAGAATGGTAACGAATTCCGCCCCGGTATGCATTACAATGTCGGTGGAAATACCAAATTTTATGGCGCAGCATTATTCAGACTTAGAAAAGAAGATTTCCAGGAAATCAAACATTTCGGTGGCACTTCGCCTGCATGGCCAATCCAATATGAAGATCTGAAAAGTTATTATCTGGAAGCAGAACAACTCTATCACGTTCACGGAAAAAGAGGGAGTGATCCTACGGAACCATTCGATGCTGAGCCTTATCCAAATCCGCCCTTGCCTCATGAACCAAGAATCCAGGAGATTTTTGATGAATTGAAAAACTATGGTTTACATCCTTTTGAACTGCCCGTTGGTGTTAATTTTAAACCACATCAAACTGCAAATGCGCCTTACACACTAGATCGTTTCGATGGTTTTCCCGATGCATCAGAGAGAAAAGGCGATGCGCATCTTTCCGTTTTAGCAAAAGCTTTGGAATATCCCAATGTAGAATTGGCAACCAATACAAAAGTTCTCAAACTGAATACCGACGCTTCGGGAAAAAGGATTTCTGAAATTGTGGTTGACCAAAATGGAGAAATTAAAACTTTGTCTGCAGATTTGATTGTTCTTTCCGCCGGAGCGATCAACTCTGCCGCTTTGCTTCTGAAAAGCGCCAGCGAAGGGTTTCCAAATGGCTTGGCTAATAGTTCGGATCAGGTCGGTCGAAATTATATGTTTCATCAGAACACAGCTTTGGTGGCTTTGTATACAGAAAAGAACCATTCGAAATTTGGAAAAACTTTTGGAATTAATGATTTTTACCACGCCAATCGCGGTTACGAATTTCCGTTGGGTCATATCCAGATGTTGGGGAAATCTGACGAACATCAGATTGCAGCTGACAGTCCGGTTCCTGCGCCGGGATTCACTTTCGAGTTGATGGCAGAACATGCTGTAGATTTTTGGCTGACTTCCGAAGATTTACCTGATCCGGAAAATAGAATAACGGTGGAAAATGGACAAATCAAAGTTTCTTACAAACCGAATAACCAAAAAGGTCACGATCTGCTGAAGCACGAACTCGTACAAGCGCTGAAACATTCCGGCAAATTTAATTCGTTTTTCTTCAAGGGGATTTACTTTAGCAAAGGCATTGGAATTGCTTCTCCGGCACATCAAAATGGAACGACGAAAATGGGAACAGATTCTTCAACTTCTGTAGTTGATACGTATTGTAAAGCCCACGATCTGGAAAATCTGTATATCGTAGACGGAGGTTTTTTTGTTTCGAGTGGCGCTGTGAATCCGGCTCTTACGATTGTGGCAATGGCTCTGAGAGTAGGAGAACATCTTAAAAATAATGTTTTGAAATAATGGATTCCAGGACATTCAAAATCGTCATTATCTTCCTTTTAGGGTTTCTTACTGGAGTTAATTTTGTAATATTTCCGGCGTTGGCTCCGGTTTTGACAGATCAGTCTTTGTTTGGATTATCGGCTTCGCAGTTCGGTAATCTTTTTATTCCGCAGGTTATTTTTATTACGATATCTTGTCTCGTTACACCATTTTTAGTCAATAAATTTGGTACGAAAATAATATTATCGTCAGGGATTTTATTAATGATATTGTCAACAGCAATATTATGGACATTGCAATTTTTCTTGAATGATAAAGCAATTCTTTTTTACAGTCTGTTGATTTTGGTGGCAATGACAGGCTTTGGATTTGGACTTTCCATCACGACGCTCAATCCTTTAGCAGCAAGTTTATTCAATGAAAATAAAACTTCAGCCATTCTGGTTTTGCAATTTTTGGTAGGTTTGGGAACATCAACTTCACCTTTTATGATGGGTTTGATTTCTGATATAAAAGATTGGATTTTCATTCCGGCAATTATTTTTGTGGCGGTGCTCGTTAGTTTTATATTATTAATGTTTATCAAACTGGAAAGTGGCGATATTTTTCAATTACCAAAACAATTTAAAATTCCATCAAAACTTTGGCTTTTCTTCATTACGATTGTTTTATATGGATTTTTGGAAGGAACTTTTGGAGGATTCGGATCTGTCATTCTTAAAAATTTAGGACTGGATAACAGCAGTGCTTCTGTCGGTTTGTCTCTGTTTTGGGGCGGAATTGCAGTCAACCGATTGTTATTTGGAATTTTCTCAAAACGGTTTGATCTTTCAAGGATGTTTTTGATTTCTCCTTTGTTGGTGGGAATTTTACTTTGGCTGTTAATTTCTTCATCTTCAGCTCCCATAGTTTTAAGTTTGATGGTAGCGATTGGTTTTTTTATGGGATCATTGTTCCCGGGAAGTATTGGCTGGGCCACGATGGAATTTCCAGAACTTGCGGTTTTGGTTTCAGGATCAATGATGGCTGCAAATCAGATAGGAACCGGAATGATGACCAATACATTGGGCGCTTTTCAGGACAATTCAGATCTATTCTCAGACATTTTAAAATATTTGAGTTTGGTTACAGTACTTATTTTTGCTTTATTTCTATTCCTCAGGAAAGATTCTAAAATGGAAGAAGCGTTTTAATCCTTTAAAGTTTGTCATCCTGAGCTTGTCGAAGGGCTCAACTCACAGAACCGTTCTTATCGTACATCAATGTGCAGGGATTTTGAAAGCTGGAAATTTGTGTCATTAAAAAGTCTAACAAATTAAATCAATTTAAAATGAAAACAGTTTATCATAAATCAGACAGCAGAGGCCACGCAGATCACGGTTGGTTGAAAAGCAAACATACATTTAGTTTCGCCGGTTATCAGAATCAGGAGAGAAATAATTTCGGAGTTCTAAGAGTCTTGAATGACGATTTTGTAGAAGGAAGTATGGGTTTTGGAAGACATCCGCACCGCGATATGGAAATTATTTCTATTCCGTTGGAGGGCGAATTGAGACACGGCGACAATATGGGCAATTCAGGAATCATCAAAAAAGGCGATATCCAGGTAATGTCTGCCGGAACAGGAATTATGCACAGCGAGGAAAATGCCACGGAACAACCGGTGAAATTCTTACAAATCTGGATCATCCCAAACAAAACCGACGTCACTCCACGATACGACCAGGTAAGCATTGAAGAAAATTCTGTTCAGAATGATTTTCAGCAAATCCTTTCTCCAAATGCTGATGATGCGGGCGTTTGGATTCATCAGGACGCTTGGTTCAATTTGGCTAAGTTTGACAAAGGTTTTTCTAAAGAATATAAAATCCATAAAGCTGGAAACGGCGTTTACGCTTTTGTTATCAAAGGTTCTGCAAAAATTGGAGATCAGATTTTGAATGAAAGAGACGGATTAGGAATTTGGGATACAGAAAGTTTTGTTTTGGAATCTACCGCAGATTCAGAAATATTATTGATGGAAGTTCCAATGCAATTGCCTCAGTAATATCAAAATTTATAATTTTTTTAAGAAATTCCTCCATAAAGGGTACAGGATTTGTCCTCAAAAAATCTTAAATTTGGCACTTTAAAAATGTTAAACTGAGAGCAGAAAGAAATACAGGTAAGGCAAGTTTTTCTTCAAAATAAAACTTGATTACAGATCTTTCTTCTGATAAAAAAATATTAAATACCAACAGATGAGATTACTTATTGTAGGAAATGGTGGCCGTGCTTCAGCCTTAGCCTTGAAACTGAGCGAAGACAGCAGAATTACAAAAATGTATTTTGCACCAGGAAACGCCACTACCGAAAAATTAGGCGAAAATATCAACGAGAGTGATATATTGGCACTTAGAGATTTTGCAATTCAGCACAAAGTGGATCTTACCATTGTAGGTCCGGAAGCTCCTCTTGTAGAAGGGATTGTGGACGAATTCAAAAAAGTAGATCTCAAAGTTTTCGGTCCTTCAAAAAAAGCAGCTTCTCTGGAAGGCAGCAAAGCTTTTTCTAAAAAATTTATGCAAAATTACGGCATCAAAACAGCAAAAGCGGTTGTTTTTGATTCGTATGTAGATGCAAGAGAATATTTGCAGAAGCAGGAATATCCTTTAGTAATCAAGGCTAGCGGATTGGCTGGAGGAAAAGGTGTGGTGATTGCAGACGATCTAGAAGAAGCAGAAGGAACGATTCACGATTTTATGATCAAAAGAATCTTTGGAGATGCAGGTATTCAGGTTGTGATCGAGGAATATCTACAAGGTTTTGAAGCTTCGATCATCGGAGTTTCCAATGGTGAAAAAATATTCCCTTTCGTAGCTGCAAAAGATTATAAAAAAGCAGGAAACGGCGACAAAGGTCCTAACACCGGCGGAATGGGTTCTGTGGCACCAAGCCCTGAATTTACAGAAGCACACAATCAGGATTTCATTCAGAATATTATGACGCCAACGGTTGAAGGTCTTAAAAAAGAAGGCCTTAACTTCAAAGGATTTATATTTTTCGGTTTGATGATCACCAAAAACGGAACTTACCTTCTGGAATACAATATGAGATTGGGAGATCCGGAAACTCAGGTTCTTTTGCCACTTTTGGAGAACAATCTTGTGGATGTGATCGAGGATTGTCTTCACGGAAAAGAATTGGATCTTAAATTTAAAAACAAGAAAGCCGTTTGTCTGGTAATGTGTTCAGGAGGTTACCCAAAAAACCACGAGACAGGATACGAGATTACAAACGTAGATAAAGTTAAAAACAGCACGCTTCTCTACGCCGGAGCAGATTACAGAGGAAGCAGAGTGGTTTCCACAGGTGGTAGAGTTCTGAATCTTGTCGCACTTGGCGACACGTACGAAGAAGCTCGAAAAAAGGTTTACGAAGACGCACTTCCTGTGAAATTTGATTACGCGTTTTACAGAGACGACATTGCGAAATTTTAAAATACCGAGAGATGTTGGGCAACCAATGTCTCTTTTTTTTAGGAGCTGTTTTACTATGTTGAACAGTTTTTAATAAAAATTTTATGGAGCTGTTTCCCGCTTTCCACTATATCTTTTTTTGTTACAACATTTGTACATAAAAAGAAAGTGATCAAAAAACAAAAAAAGGATGCCGTTGCAATCGGGGCTAGTTTGCAATTCGGAAACTTAATATGGAATAAAATTTATTATATGTCTTCGAGAGCCTCAGCCTGACAATCACAGAAAATACAGCACATTGTCACACTGAAGTTTTTCAAAGCACATCACTTATCAATCATCATTTATCATCAATAAAATGAACAACGGAATTATCATTTTAGACTTCGGTTCACAGTACAACCAACTTATCGGCAGAAGAATCCGTGAGATGGAAGTCTATTCAGAAATATTACCATTCAACACACCATTGTCCGACATTCTGGACAGGAAACCAAAAGGCATCATCCTTTCCGGCGGACCAAGTTCTGTGAATGCAGAAAATGCACATCTCGTAGACAAAGCACTTTACGAACAGGGAATTCCGGTTTTGGGAATCTGCTACGGAATGCAGTTGACTGCGCATCTTTTAGGTGGAAAAGTTGCTAAAGGCGAAAAGGGCGAATATGGAAAAGCACATTTGGAAATCGTTAAAGAAAATGAATTGTTAAAAGGTGTTTACCAAAACTCCATTGTATGGATGAGCCATTTTGATGAGGTTTCAGAATTGCCAGTCGGTTTTGAACTCAATGCAAAATCCGGCGTTATTGCTTCCATTTCAAATCCTGAAAAGAAAATCTACGGCGTTCAATTCCATCCGGAAGTTTCACATTCTGAGGAAGGAGGAAAGATGCTGGAAAATTTCGTTTTTGGAATCTGCAAAGCAGAAAAAAATTGGAAACTGACCAATTACATCGAAAAAACCGTTGCAGAAATCAAAGAAAAAGTGGGTGACAACAAAGTCATTTTGGGACTTTCCGGAGGCGTAGATTCTTCCGTTGCCGCAGTTTTGATTCATAAAGCAATTGGTGATCAGCTAAATTGCATCTTCGTAGATACCGGACTTTTGAGAAAAGACGAAGACAAAAAAGTAATGGAAAATTACGGTAAGCATTTCAAGATGAACATCAAATTGGTAGAAGCTTCTGAAAGATTCTTATCCAAATTAGCCGGCGTTGGCGACCCGGAACAAAAAAGAAAAATAATCGGTAACGAGTTCGTTCACGTTTTCGATGAAGAATCTAAAAAAATTGAAGGCGCAAAATTCCTCGCTCAAGGAACAATCTATCCTGACGTCATAGAATCTCAATCGGTGAAAGGACCTTCAGCGGTAATCAAATCGCATCACAACGTTGGCGGATTGCCCGAAGAAATGGATTTCGAATTGTTGGAACCATTAAGAGAATTATTCAAAGATGAGGTGAGAAAAGTAGGAGAGGAATTGGGTATTCCACACGAATTGGTTTACAGACATCCGTTTCCTGGCCCAGGTTTGGGAATTCGAGTTTTGGGAGAAGTGGATGCTGAAAAAGTGAAAATACTACAAGAAGCTGACGATATCTTTATTGAGGAATTGTACAAAAATGATCTTTATGAAAAAGTATCCCAGGCATTCGTGGTTCTGCTTCCAGTAAAATCTGTTGGAGTAATGGGAGACGAGAGAACTTATGAATACACAGCTGTCGTTCGCTCTGCAAACACAATCGATTTTATGACTGCAACCTGGAGCAGACTGCCTTACGAGTTTTTGGATACGGTTTCCAGCAGGATTATCAATGAAGTTAGAGGAATCAACAGAGTTGCTTACGACATCAGCTCGAAACCACCTGCTACTATTGAGTGGGAATAAATATAATTAATAAATTATAAAAGATAAATCCAGCAATTTTTTTGCTGGATTTTTTTTAACTACAAGTCATTATCGTTTCCTCACATTCTCCAAAATATCAGGAAAATAAGTATCAGAAAGATGTTCAAACTCGTCGCCTCGCATAAACATAGATGCATCTACCTGATCATAAGATTCTCGTCCCGCAGCTGCAATCAGTTCGTTGCAAGTGTGCAAAGTATTTTTATGGAATTGGTAAACACGTTCTGTTTTGTCATTGGTATCAAGTCCTTTTATCAGCATTTTATCCTGCGTTGCCACGCCTGTCGGACAAGTATTTGTATTGCATCGCAAAGCTTGGATGCAGCCTAAAGAAAACATAAAACCTCTGGCATTATTGCAAAGGTCAGCGCCCATTGCAACAGCTCTCAGAATATCGAGCGATGTCAAAACTTTTCCACTGGCGATAATCCTTAATTTATCTCTTACTTCATAATTAATCAAAGTTCTGTTGACGAAAATCAATGCTGGTTCCAAAGGCATCCCAACGCCGTCTGAAAATTCTGGTGGTGCAGCTCCGGTTCCGCCTTCTGCACCGTCTACTGTGATAAAATCCGGATAGATATTCAGGATATTCATCTGTTCGCAAATATCTTCAAACTCTTTGGTGTCGCCGATGCAAAGTTTGAACCCAGTTGGTTTTCCGCCAGACAGATCCCGAAGTTGCTGAACGAATTTTAATAAACCTTCGGCATCAGAAAATGCACTGTGGGATGGCGGCGAAAGAATAGTTACACCAGGTTTTACGTGACGAATGGCTGCAATCTCCGGTGTATTTTTCACAGCTGGCAAAACGCCGCCGTGGCCTGGTTTTGCACCTTGCGATAATTTGATCTCAATCATTTTCACATTTTCCAGATTTGCATATTTAGTAAAGAGTTCGGCATCAAAATTTCCGTCTTCATTTCTGCATCCAAAATAGCCTGTTCCGATTTGCCAGCAAAGATCGCCGCCTTCCAAATGATGTGGCGAGATGCCGCCTTCGCCCGTGTTGTGATAGAAATTTCCTTTTTTCGCACCTCGGTTCAAAGCCATCTGAGCACGATCACTCAAGGCTCCAAAACTCATTGCAGAGATATTAAACAATGAAGCATTATAGGGTTGTGTGCAGGCTTCACCACCAATAGTCACTCTTGGTAATTCTTCTTTCGGATGTTTAGCGTAGATAGAATGTTTAATACCTTCGTATTTTCGGTGATTAATTTCCAGCTGCGTTCCGAATGGCACAGTGTCGCTCACGTTTTTAGCGCGGCGATAAGCAGCAGATCTCTGATGTCGTGGAAATGGTTTACCATCGGTCTCTCTCTCAATAAAATACTGCTGAATCTCCGGCGAAATACCTTCGAATATAAATCGGAAATAACCAAAAACCGGGAAATTTCTTAGAATGGCATGTTTTGTCTGGTATGTATTGTAAATTCCTAAAATGTATAAAAATGTCAGGAAAATCGGAATCCAGTAGTGTGCTTTTATAAGCAAAGCTGTAGTCCAGGTAACGATCAATACAACGATTCCCCAAAAAATGAATTTATTTCTCATAATGTTTTTTTTGAATTTTTTTAATTGGTATTAAATATAAAACCATTTCAAATAACTTTGAAATGGTTTCAATTAAATAAATGTAGTCAAATCTTAGTAAACCTGCTTTACTTCGATGTAATAATTTTTGTTAAATTCAACAGGTTTGTCAGACTTTAAAGTTACGGTTTGAGGTTGTTCCGTTGGTTTCAGTTCTTGTCCGTCTGCCAGTCTGATTGGGAACTTCAAATTAGGAATCACGTTGGTCCATTTGTAAGTCAGTTGATTTCCGCTTTGTTTGTATTGTAAAGTCGGAATTTTAACCGTTCTTAAATATTGATCAAAAATTGATGAAAGATCGATTCCGGATTTATCAGAAAAATATTTTTCAATCTGCTGAGTCGTTACAGTTTGATGGTAGAAATCTTTGTTTAAACCTCTCAATATTTGTCTGAATTTCTCATCATCATTAATGACTGTCCGGATCGTGTGGATCATATTCGCACCTTTGAAATACATATCGCCGCTGCCTTCATTTCTCACGCCGTATTGTCCGATGATTGGTTTATCGTTAGCGATTTTATCTCTCAAGCCTTGCAGATAAGTATCAGCATCTGCTTTTCCCCAAAGACTTTCCACATAAAGTGTCTCGGAATAATCTGTGAAAGCCTCATGAATCCACATATCAGCCTGATCTTTTGCCGTGATATTGTTGGCAAACCATTCGTGTCCAGACTCGTGAATAATAATGTAATCGAATCTCAAACCAATTCCGGTCCCGGAAATATCACTTCCAAGATAACCGTTTCCGTAATGATTTCCATAAGCTACATTGCTCTGGTGCTCCATTCCAAGATGCGGCGATTCTACCAATTTGTAGGAATCTTCGTAAAAAGGATATGGACCAAACCAATGTTCGAAGGATTTCATCATTGGTTTTACTTGTTCGAATTGTTTTTTTGCTTTATCAAGATTGTAATCCAAAACCCAATAATCAAGGTCTAGTTTTCCTTTTTCGCCATCAAAATTATCTTTGAAATTCACATATTTCCCAATGGATGGGATGATGGAATAATCGTTGATCGGATTTTTCACTTCCCAAGTCCACGCTTTTTTATCACCAATATTTTCTTCTTTTATTAATCTTCCACCAGCAACGCCAACTAAATCTTTTGGGGTAATGATTTTGAAAGTAATGCCATTGTCAGGCTCATCACTCCAAATATCTTTGGTTGGTAACCAGATGCTTGCGCCAATTCCTTCATCTGCAACGCTCATCCATGGATTTCCGTTTTTATCTTTGGTGAAAATCCAGCCGCCGTCCCAAGGTGGACGTGTTGCGATCACAGGATTACCGGAAAAATCAATATCAATCGTTAATTTTTCTCCTTTTTTAAAGCTTTTATTTGTTGATAAAAAGATAAAATCACCGTCTATTTTTTTATCAGTTATTGTAAAACTAGCTGTGATCTTGTCAGCTTTCATCGGTTTTTGAAGATCGATTTGGAAAGTTGGATTTTTAACATCCTTTTCAATTTCCAATGTAATCTTGTTGCTTCCTTTGATGCTTTTTTTATCGAAGTCGGCTTCCAAAACGATGTCGTACTTTTTCACATCCCAGAAGTTTCTGAATTTGGTGTTAGAACCTTTCAGAGAATCAGTTTTTGTAAATTTTTCCGGAGATTCGAAAAACTGAGCTTTGGAAAATCCCATCGCGAGAATGGAAAGAAGAAGGAGTTTTTTCATTTTTATTTTTTTTGAGATTTAATAAGTTGATGGCAGAGTGTTAAAAGTTACAATCATTAGAAATCTTTATTCTGTTTACAGCAAAGCTTCGTAGAAATGAGATGTTTCTAGAAAAGAAAAATTAGTCTGTTAAAAAAACAAGCTCCGTAGGATCGGCATATTTCTACATTGTAAATTAATTTAAATTTTAAATTACATTTTCCAAATAGAAATGCTTCGTCTCCTCGATGATTTCATCAATTTGTTCAAGCGTTAAAGCCTGCAGAAACTTAGTTTTAAATTCTTTAAAATGTGGAATTCCACGGAAATAATTACTGTAATGTTGACGCATTTCTACAATGCCGGGACGTTCGCCTTTCCATTCTACGGACCAAAGTGCATGGTTCTTCACGGCATCCAGCCTTTCTGCAATAGTCGGTTCTGCCAAGATTTCTCCGGTCTTGAAAAAATGTTTGATTTCATTGAAAACCCAAGGATAACCAATGGCGCCACGACCAATCATAATGCCGTCGCAGTTGTATTTGTTTTTATATTCTAAAGCTTTTTCTGGAGAATCTACATCGCCGTTTCCAAAAATAGGAATCTCAATATTCGGATTATTTTTGATTCTGGAAATATGTTCCCAATCGGCTTCACCTTTATACATTTGTGCACGTGTTCTCGCATGGATGGTCAATGCTTTGATGCCGACATCCTGTAATCTTTCTGCCACTTCATCAATATTAATTGAATCACTATCCCAACCCAATCTGGTTTTTACTGTAACAGGCAAATGCGTGGAACTCACGACAGCTTTCGTCAATCTTACCATCAGATCAATATCCTTCAAAACGCCTGCGCCAGCACCTTTGCAAACTACTTTTTTTACAGGACAACCGAAATTAATATCCACCAAATCCGGCTCTACAGTTTCCACAATCCTTGCCGACATTGCCATTGCTTCCTCATCGCCACCAAAAATCTGGATTCCAACGGGTCTTTCATAATCAAAGATATCCAGTTTTTTTCGGCTTTTGATTGCGTCACGAATCAATCCTTCCGAAGAGATAAATTCCGAGTACATCAAATCTGCTCCATGCATTTTACACAATTTTCTGAACGGTGGATCGCTCACATCCTCCATTGGAGCCAAAAGAAGTGGAAAATCCGGAAGTTCTATGTTGCCAATTTTTATCATTCTGCAAAGATAATGATTCATTTCATTTTGATGATTTTGAAAATAGATCTATTTGTTATCTGGTTAAAAGTTAATTTTATTATGTTTTTGGTATGTTTTTCATTAATTATAAGATTATTATACATAGATTAACTACATTAGTACCTTGTTTAATAAAAATAGTTGTATGAAGGAAATTAACTCTCTTAACCGCGGAATTACAATTGCCGCATTTTTTGCGTTTTCTTTTATCCAGGCTCAGAATTATGAGTCAGTTGTTAAAAATTATATCTCTGCAAATAAGAAATATGATAAAACAGCGGCAAGTGGAATAAAGGTGATGAACACTGACAAGTCAGAAAGTTTGAAAGGAACTGTTGTAAATGTGCAGCAGACTTATGAAGGGATTCCTATTTTTAATGCCATTTCATCGGCTTTGATTAAGGATAATGCTGTGTCTCATTTTTCAGATAATTTTTCGGATGTTTCATCTGTAACTGTTAGTTCAAAAAAAGCAGTAATTACAAGTAAAGCAGCTTTTGATTCTATTCTTAAAAATCTAAACCTTAAAAGCAGTAGCAAATATACTTTCGAAGCTGGGAAAGAAAACAGTGTTCTGACCAGTACGGTTTATTATCCGAAAGCAAATCAATTAATTTTAGCTTACGAAGTTAACTTTGAAGAAGCTGACAGCAGCAATTACTGGAATGTTTTGGTAAATGCAGCAACTGGCGAAATTCTTGAGAAAAATAATCTTTTGGTTTCTTGTAAATTTGATACACATTCTTACACGAGTCAGGAAAGAATTGCTAAGGTAAAAGCAGAACAAACTGCGGCTTTGTCATCAAACAAAATTTTGGCAGCAGATAATGCTTCCTATAGAGTTTTTGCATTGCCAATTGAAGCACCTTCATTTGGAGACAGAACATTAGTTTCCAATCCTTGGTTCTTGGATGCTTCTCCGGAAGGTTGGCATTCTGACGGAACCAATCATTATACCTACACCAGAGGCAACAATGCATACGCATACACAGATTATACCAATACAAATGCAATAGGTGATGTTGCAGAAGGTGGAGCTAATAGAATTTTTGATTTCCCTTTGGACGTAAATACACCACCGGCTCAATATACGAATGCGACGATTACACAGTTATTCTACATGAATAATAAAGTGCACGATGTCTTCTATAAATTTGGATTCACAGAATCTGCAAGAAATTTCCAGATCAATAATTTTGGAAAAGGCGGTGCAGGTAACGATGCTGTTAGAGCAGAAGCACGTGATGGCGGTGGAACAGATAATGCCAATTTCTCCACACCAGCAGACGGAAGTGTTCCAAGAATGCAAATGTACCTTTGGGGACCAAAATCTCAAAGTTACCTATCGTATAACTCACCTTCTGACCTCGTTGGTAGAAATCCTGTCGTAGGGATTAATACAGAATTTGGTCCAACCATCGCCAGTAATCCGGTGACTGCTGATGTAGTTCTTGTAACTCCAATAAAAGGCTGTACAACATTAAGCAATACAAACCTTACAGGAAAGATTGCATTGATAGAAAGGGGGGATTGTAACTTTACTGTCAAATTCGAGAATGCACAGGACAAAGGTGCTTTGGGAGTTATTGTCTATAATGCAACAGATTCTCCTGCCGTAGGAAATATGTGAGGTGTAGATGCAACTGTGACGATTCCTGGAGTCCTTACAGAAAATGCAGAAGGCGAATTGATTAAATCCAAATTAGCAGCAAGCACAACAGTCAATGCAAATATCAAGGATCAAAGTATCTGGATAGATGGCAGTTTGGATAATGGTATTGTTGCCCACGAGTACGGCCATGGTATTTCCAACAGAAATACAGGGAATGGATTCTCTTGTCTTAATACCAATTCTGATAATGAACAGATGGGTGAAGGATGGTCAGATTTCTTTGCCTTGATGTTGACAAATCGTCCAGGTGATAACGAATCTGTACCTAGAGGAATAGGCACTTTTGCTGTTGATGAGCCAACCAACGGTCTTGGAATCAGACCAGCTCAATATTCTCCAGATCCAGCTATCAATCCTTACACTTATGGCAGTACAAATGGGATGACTTACGTATCTAATGGCGTAACGGTTGTCAATGTTCACTCTGTTGGATTTGTATGGGCTACGATGCTTTGGGATCTTCATTGGAAAATGGTAGAAAAATACGGATATGCATCAGATGTCGTAGCTGCTCCAAACTCAGGAAGCGCTAGAGTACTTCAATTAGTAATGAATGGACTTAAATTACAAGGTTGCAGCCCTACATTTGTAAAAGGTAGAGATGCAATTATTGCTGCTGATCAGGCTGCCACAGGTGGTGCAGATAAGTGTCTGATATGGAATGTCTTTGCAAAAAGAGGTTTGGGAGTAGGTGCCGCTTCCGGATTGATTACCGGAACCGGAACCGGTATGAATGATCAGGTAGAAGATTTTTCAGTGCCTGCAGAATGTAATCTTGCAGTTGCAGATGTTCAGAAAGATAAATTCGTGGTTTATCCAAATCTGCTAAAAATGAGATTCATATCAAGAGTGGATCTGCTACTTTAGGCAAAACTTTGGTTAAGATTTATGATGCTTCCGGTAAATTGGTTTTAGAAGATAATCTGGATCTTTCTGATAATGCTGCAATCAATGTGAGTTCTTTACCAAACGGCGTTTACGTTGTAAAAGGAACTGGTATTGGTGTAACTTTCAATGAGAAAGTGATTATCAAAAAATAATTGAATTTTAATAATTGTCATACAAAGACATCCTTTTTAGGATGTCTTTTTTATTTATATTTGGGCAAAATCTGAAAATGAAAAGAATAATTATCGCAACTATTTTAATGACAGTGTTTTCCTGTTCCAAAAACGAAAACTCTGGAAATAAAGATGTCTTAGTAGAAGAAGAACTTCCTGCACCAAAAACTGTTACAGATCCGATTGCGGAAGGGAAATCTTTAATAGAAGGTTCTGATTGTCTTGGTTGTCACAAATTAGATGAAAAAATGATTGGCCCATCGTATAAAGAAGTCGCATCAAAATATGAAAACACACCAGAAAATGTAGAAATGTTGGCCGATAAAATTATCAAAGGAAGTTCCGGAGTTTGGGGCGATGTTCCAATGCCGGCGCACGGTTTCAGTAAGGAGAATGCTAAGTTTATGGCGCAATATATTTTATCCTCGAAATAAAATTTGAAATCAGTAAAAAATATGAAGACAGTTTCTGCTGTCTTTTTTTATGTCTCTTTTGGAGAATTTAATTAACTTTAAGAAATTTCAATTTTATGAAAATCCTTTTTAAATCTCTCCTTTTTGTTTCCGCTTCATTTTTCGCTCAGGAACATCAATACGATTATACTTTGTTCACAAACAGCCTGATGAAGGACAATTTCTTCTACGGAAATGTAAAATCCTCTGGAAATTCGACTGTCAAAAATCAGAATTCAAAATTAATAGTTGATAAAAATGAATTCCATTCTCCGGGAAATTCTCTTTTGCTGGATTACAAAAATGCAAAAAATGGAAAATGGGAAGCGTCGATAGAATATGAAGAATTGAGAGGAAAAGACTTTTTCAACAAAGCTAATTTTTTAAGTTTTTGGATTAAATCTGAGAAAAGTGACTCCAATATTTTACCAACAATTAAACTTCAAAAAACCGACGGAACTTTTTCCAAATCAGTTAATATTAAATTAACAAAAAAGAATCAATGGGAAAATGTTTTAATTGATATTTCAAATCTTGATATTTCGGTTAAAGATGATCCGAAATTAATAAAAGCCCTTGTTTTCTCTCAACCCGAAAATTCTGAATCAAACAATAAAATCTGGTTAGATGATATTGCCTTCATCGATTCAAAAGAAAAGAAAAACATTTCTGAAGTTCCGAAGATTTCATCAGCCAAAGCTTATATGAAACACGTCGACCTGAAATGGAATCCATTTACAAATGACAATATCAGATACGTCCAAATCTACCGTTCTGAAAATGGTAAAGATTTCAAACCAGTAGGAATACAGGATGCTTACATGGATCGGTTTGCAGATTTCACCAATGAAACCGGAAAGAAATATGCCTACAAAATCAGTTTCCTCGACAAGCTTTTCAATGAATCAAAATTGTCAGAAACTATCTCTGCTGAAACTAAAAATATGTCCGATGAAGAATTGATGTCAATGGTTCAGGAAGCATCATTCAATTATTATTGGGACGGCGCAGAAACCGCAAGTGGATTGTCAAAAGAAAATACCAACGGAAGACAAAATATGATTGCGACCGGTGCTTCAGGTTTCGGAGTAATGGCGCTGATCGCAGGAACAGAACGTGGTTTTATTTCAAGAAAAGAATCAGTTGAACGTTTTACAAAAATTGTCAACTTCATCGAGAAAGCCGACAAATATCACGGCGCAGTCGCCCATTTCATCGATGGAAAAACGGGAAAGACAGAAGCGTTCTTCGGAAAGAAAGATAATGGTGCAGACTTGGTAGAAACCTCATTTTTAATTCAGGGTTTATTGGCAGCACATCAATATTTCAATAAAGACAATGCTGAAGAAAAAAACATCAGAACAAAAATCGATAAATTCTGGAAAGGCATCGAGTGGGATTGGTTCCGCCAAAAACCTGATAGCAAATATCTCTATTGGCACTGGTCACCAGATCAAGGTTGGGTTATCAATCATAATCTGATTGGCTGGAATGAAACGATGGTCACTTATCTGATGGCAATCGCTTCTCCGACGCATTCCGTTCCTGTAAGCCTTTATTATTCCGGCTGGGCAAGTCAGGACAAAATTGCGCAGGATTACAGGAAAGATTGGGGAAATTCCAATGAGGGAGCAATGTACACGAACGGAAATACTTATTATGGCATCAAGCTGGATGTCGGTGTCAACAAAGGCGGACCATTGTTTTTCGCACATTATTCCTTTATGGGTTACGACCCACACGGTTTGACGGACAGATACACCAACTATTTCAAGAACAATCAGAATATTGCCAAAATTAATTATCTATATTGCGTCGAAAATCCGAAAAAACAAAAAGGTTACGGCAAAGACGGTTGGGGTTTAACCGCTTCCGACGGACCAAATGGCTACAATCCGGATGAACCTGTAGAAAAAGAAGATACAGGAAAACTGACGCCGACTGGTGCTATTGCGTCTTTTCCGTACACGCCAACTGAATCTATGGCAGTTTTGAAGAATTTCTACCTCAATTACGGAGACTTTCTTTGGGGTGAATATGGTTTCAGGGATTCATTCGATTTGAATAACAATTGGTGTTCGCCAATTTTTATGGGACTGAATCAGGCGCCAATGACCGTGATGATAGAAAATCATAGAACAGGTTTGATTTGGAATTTATTTATGAGCCACCCAGATGTGAAAACCGGAATCCAAAAATTAGAGAAAGAAAAATAATGACCGAAAAATCCAGCCTTCATCCCAGAAATATCCACCGCAATTCCTACGATTTCGAAGAATTGATTACCATAGTTCCCGAACTCAAACATTACGTTTTCAAAAATGATTATGATACTTTGACGATTAATTTCAGTCTTCCACAAGCTGTGAAATTACTCAACAAAGCTTTGCTTTTGAAATATTACAATGTAAAAGATTGGGATATTCCGGAAGGCAATCTTTGTCCGCCGATTCCTGGTCGTGCGGATTACGTCCATTATTTGGCAGATTTGTTAGTGGAAGAAAATGGCGAGATTCCAACTGGAAATTCAGTGAAAGGTTTGGATATTGGAACCGGTGCCAATCTCGTTTATCCTTTGATTGCGAATAGTTCTTATGGTTGGGAAATCTTGGGAACAGATATTAATGAAGATTCCTTGGAAAACGCGCAGAAAATCTTAGACAGCAATCCGGATTTGTCAGAAAATATCCATTTGAAATTCCAACCAGATTCTGACTTTATCTTTAAAAATATCCTTTCGCCAGAAGACAGAATCACGTTCTCAATGTGCAACCCGCCCTTCCACGAGTCCGCAGAAGAAGCATTGCAAGGCAATCGCAGGAAAACCAAGAATCTAAGAAACAACAGAGTTCAAAAACCGATTCTCAACTTCGGCGGAAATCAATCCGAACTTTGGTGCGAAGGTGGCGAGGATGCTTTCATCAAGAAAATGATCAACGAAAGTGTCCGGTTCCAGTCGCAGGTTTTGTGGTTCACCACTTTGGTTTCCAAGAAAGACAATCTGCATCAACTCACGACTTTGTTGAAAAACCTCAATGTACCGGAATTCAAAACCATCGATATGGCGCAAGGTCAAAAGATCAGCCGGATTTTGGCTTGGACATTTGTCGCGAAAGAAAGCAGGAAAAGTTGGTTTTAAAATAAATAATTTTAAAATGGACAAGATAGAAAGAGGCGACGAACCCATAATTTACTCATTAAATGATGACGATAAAGAAATGAATTTGGCGATTGAATTAGCGAATGCGACTTTAGATGATTTTGATAAAGCTTTAAAATCTCCAGAAAGTGAAAATTTTGCTTTAAAAATTCGTTATGATTTAAATAATAAATCTGAACATATTTGGGCAGTTGATATTGAAAAAATTGGAAATGATTATTTTGGAATTATTGACAATGTGCCGAATTCAGAAACCAGTATAAATTTAAATGACAAAGTTAAAATTGAAAAAGAAAAAATCTCTGACTGGATGTTTTCTAGAGAAGGTAAATTATTTGGTGGTTATACAATTATAGTTTTACGAAACCGAATGTCAGAATCAGAAAAAGAAAACTTTGACAAAGAATTTATTCTTTCTATTGATTAGTGTTCAAACCTTTGTTGAGTGAAACGCCTTTGCGAACCTCAAAATATTTTCAATAATTTCAAAAAAACTTCGCGGACTTTGCGTTCAAATTAACAGCAAAAAATTTAACTTCCATAAACATTTTAAAATCACTATTTTTGCAATTCCAAAAAATTGAATTAAAATGTCATTATCAGAACAGGAAATTATCCGTCGCGAAAAATTGCAAAAACTGACCGACCTGGGAATCGATGCATTCCCGGCCGCTGAATACAAAATCACCGATTCCACGAAGTCTATAAAACAGGATTTCCAAGAAGGGAAAAAGGTGGTGATTGCTGGAAGATTGATGTCCAGAAGAATTCAGGGGAAGGCAAGTTTTGCAGAATTGCAGGATTCTGAAGGTAAGATTCAGGTTTATTTTAACCGAGACGAGATCTGTACTGGTGAAGACAAAACTTTATACAACGAGGTGTACAAACATCTTCTTGACATCGGTGACATCATCGGCGTGGAAGGTGAATTGTTCAACACGCAGGTTGGCGAGATGACTGTAAAGGTGACGAATTTTCAAATCTTAACCAAAACTTTACGCCCGCTTCCTCAACCAAGAACTGACGAAAATGGAGTCGTGCACGATGCATTCAACGATGCGGAATTACGTTACAGACAGCGTTACGTAGATTTGATCGTGAATCCTCAAGTGAAAGAGATCTTCGTAAAAAGAACAAAATTGTTCAATGCGATGAGAACTTTTTTCAATGATGCTGGTTATTTTGAAGTTGAAACACCTATTCTTCAATCGATTCCTGGAGGTGCTGCGGCAAGGCCTTTTATCACGCATCACAACGCTTTGGATATTCCATTATATCTTAGAATTGCAAACGAATTATATTTGAAAAGATTGATTGTTGGTGGATTTGACGGTGTTTATGAATTCTCGAAAAACTTCAGAAATGAAGGAATGGACAGAACCCACAACCCGGAATTTACCGCAATGGAAATCTATGTGGCGTACAAAGATTACAACTGGATGATGGATTTCACGGAGAAATTGTTGGAATTCTGCGCAACCTCTGTGAATGGCGCTTCAGAATCTACTTTCGGAGAACACACCATCAGCTGGAAAGCGCCGTATCCAAGAGTTTCTATGACGGAAGCGATTTTGAAATATACAGGCTTCGATATCACTGGAAAATCTGAACAAGAATTGTTCGACTTCGCCAGATCTATTGGAATCGATGTGAATGAAACAATGGGGAAAGGAAAATTGATCGACGAAATCTTCGGAGAGAAATGTGAAGGCAACTTCATCCAGCCAACATTTATCACAGATTATCCTGTAGAAATGTCGCCTTTGACCAAAAAACACAGAACACAAGAAGGTTTGACCGAACGTTTCGAGTTGATGGTTTGCGGAAAAGAAATTGCAAATGCTTATTCTGAACTTAATGACCCAATCGACCAAAGAGAACGTTTCGAAGATCAATTGAAATTAGCAGAAAAAGGCGATGACGAAGCAACAGGATTTATCGACGAAGATTTCCTAAGAGCTTTGGAGTATGGAATGCCGCCAACATCTGGATTAGGAATCGGAATGGACAGATTGATTATGTTCCTGACCAATAATCCATCCATCCAGGAAGTTCTTTTCTTCCCTCAGATGAGACCGGAGAAAGTGGTTCCAAAAGTGGAGTTAGGAGAAGATGAAAAAGTGATCCTAGAAATCCTTAATTCTCAGGAAGAATCTATAGAACTTAATGAAGTTAAAAACCGTTCTCAGCTTTCCGGAAAGAAATGGGACAAGGCTTCAAAAACTTTAACTAAGAATAATTTGGTGAAAGTTGATAAGATTGATGAGGTTTTGTGGATGAAATCGGTATAGTAGATTCAAATTATCTTAAATAAAAATCCTGGAAATTTTCCAGGTTTTTTTATTTGGAAGTGACAGCGTACTTTTCAATACCTTCTTCAAATATTCTTTCCAGGCTTCCTTCAATGCATTCGTAATCTCTACTTCTTTAGGATTTTGTGGAGAACAAGTGAATAAATTTTTATATTTGCGAATCAGACAAAATAACTAATAATCAATAGATCGATGCTTAAACAATTTACTTTTTTATTACTCTTTGCGGGGATTTCCACTGTGTTATCACAAAGTTTAAACTTTGTCAACAATGCCAATATGAATGTTGCGAGAAGTGGTTCTGCATCGGCAACCGATGGAGCTAATGAATATATTATTAATGGTTTTACTGCGAGCCAGTCTTATACCACGGAAATTGAAAAATATAATTATGCAAATGACGTGTGGCAGAGTTTTCCGACGGGCGTTCCAACCGTTGCGAAAGCTTACGCCAATGCGGAAATTGTAAATAATAAGCTTTATATTTTTAACGGCAAAACAACAGGTGATGTTAATAACGACAAACTTGAAATCGTCGATTTGCAGAATGGTAATCTAACTTACGGCACACCCAATCCATTTCCGGTTTCTAATGCTGGTTCCTCCGTCAATGGGAATGACATTTACTTTTTTGGAGGGAACGTATCTGGAGGGCTGAAAGCTTTATATTCCAAGTCTGTTTACAAATATGATACAGTTACAAATCAGTGGTCTCAACTTCCGGATATTCAAGAAGCTCTCCAAACGACAGGTAAGATTGTGAATAAGAATTTATATATAATAGGTGGTTATTCGGAAAGTAATATTGCGACTGAGGATTTTGAAACTGCTAATTTGTCCGGAAATTTGGAACTTGCAGACTGGATAAATTATGCCGAAGAAGGACAGAAATATTATCGAGGTAAAGTTTATGATTTTAATCGTTATACAGAAGTAACGGCCTTTACAAGTTTCAATGATTTTCAGGAAGAAACTAATATAATTTGGTTAATATCCCCGGAATATCAAAAAACTTCTTCCACAGATACCAAGAATTATTTTTTGAATTTCGATTCAAAGGATGCTTATAACAACGGAGCTTTGTTTGAGTGTTATGTAATCACAAACTGGACCGGCGATATTAAGACTTCGTCGAAAGTATTGTTACCGGCCAAGATTGCGACAGGTTCAACTAATGGTTATGCATTGAACTTTACAAATTCCGGGAATTTATCTTTGGCGGATTATCCTAATTCATTTAGGATTGCATTTAAATATACAGGTGGTTACTGGCCATTACGAACAACCAACTTTCAGGTTGACAATGTTCGTATTTTCCGGGCTAATACATCTAAAAATATTTCTAAATTTGATATAGCAAATAATGCTTGGGGCAATAATTTTGCAACACTTTCAAAACCTGTCTCTGCAAATTCCTTAGCTGTAAATGGAAGTAATATAATTGTTTCAGGAGATTATTCTGAACAGTCATTTTTAGGTCTTTATAATCCGGAAAATAATGATTTTAAAACCATTACATCGAACAATATGATTGGAAGAAAAAATCATAATTCTAGAATTGTGAATAATCAATTGTACCTTTTTGGAGGCAATTCCAATGCTTACACGTTTTTCGATAGTACACAGAGTGCGGACTTGTCTACGTTGAATACTGTTGAGTTCAAATCAGCTTTAGAATTTAAAATTTATCCAAATCCGGCAACTGATATTTTTTATTTTAATAATGAGATAGAAAAGATTTCAGTCTACACAATGGAGGGTAGAGAGTTGTCTGTAAAAGCAGAGTCTGGTAAGGCGAATGTTTCTAAATTACCAATTGGGAATTACATCATTACAGGAAAGGATAAAGGTGGAAAGCTCTACAAAACAAAACTAATTAAGAAATAAAATCTATTAATATTTTAAAAAAAAATCGAGCTGCTAAGGTTCGATTTTTTTGTTCAAAAACTTTATCAATTCCCAAACTTCCCTGTTAAAAACTTATCCCATTCCACTCAATTTAATCCTTTCATATCTCGAAAAAAATCACGATATTTGTAAGCATTTTAACAAAAGAATTTAACAAATTAAAAGGAAATATTCTCAAGCTAACTATTTGAAAGATTGAGTATTATGTCTTTAATATAAAAAATATGAGTCAAAAAGAATATACAGCGAGTAGCATCCAGGCCCTGGAAGGAATGGAACACGTGAGGTTGAGACCATCAATGTACATCGGTGACGTTGGCGTGAGAGGTCTTCACCATTTGGTTTATGAAGTAGTGGACAACTCGATTGATGAGGCGCTGGCAGGCTATTGCGACACAATTAAAGTGACTATTCACGAAGGTGAAAGCATTTCTGTAAAAGATAACGGTCGTGGGATTCCGGTTGATTTCCACGAGAAAGAACAGAAATCTGCGCTTGAGGTGGTAATGACCAAAATCGGAGCCGGTGGTAAATTCGATAAAGATTCTTACAAAGTTTCCGGTGGTCTTCACGGGGTTGGGGTTTCTTGTGTGAATGCACTTTCTACTTTATTGGTGGCGACTGTTAGCCGTAACGGAAAACTATATCAACAAAAATATTCTGAAGGAAAAGCTTTGGCAGATGTTGCCGAAATCGGAACGACTTCTGAAAGAGGAACTGAAGTTTTCTTCCAGCCGGACGGAACTATTTTCCAGGAATTGGTTTATAATTATGATACGCTTGCGAACAGACTTAGAGAATTATCTTTCCTAAATAAAGGGATTACGATTACTTTGATTGATGAGAGACATCCAAACGAAGACGGAAGTTTCAATTCAGAAGTTTTCCATTCGGAAGGCGGTCTTAGAGAATTCGTAGAATACATCGATGGAAACCGTGAATCCATTATGGAGAACGTGATCTTTATGGAAAGCGAAAGAGAGGGGATTCCTGTGGAAGTGGCGATGCGTTACAACACGTCGTTTACAGAGAATTTGCACTCCTACGTTAACAATATCAATACCCACGAAGGTGGAACGCACTTGGCTGGTTTCAGAAGAGCCTTGACAAGAACGCTTAAAAAATATGCAGATGACTTAGGTATTCCTGCAAAAGAAAAAGTAGAGATTACAGGCGACGATTTCCGTGAAGGATTGACTGCTGTAGTTTCTGTAAAAGTAATGGAGCCTCAGTTCGAAGGTCAGACCAAAACGAAATTAGGTAACTCCGAAGTTTCCGGAGCGGTTGACAAAATCGTTGGCGAAATGCTAACTAATTTCCTTGAGGAAAATCCTAACGAAGCTAAAATCATCGTTCAGAAAGTTGTTTTGGCAGCGAAAGCAAGACAGGCTGCGAAAAAAGCGAGAGAAATGGTTCAGAGAAAATCGCCAATGGGTGGTTCTGGATTGCCAGGGAAACTGTCCGATTGTTCTTCCAAAGACCCGGCTGAATCAGAATTGTTCCTTGTCGAGGGAGATTCCGCAGGTGGGACTGCTAAGCAAGGTCGTGACCGTCATTTTCAGGCGATTTTGCCTTTGAGAGGTAAGATTCTGAATGTTGAGAAATCAATGCTTCACAAAGTTTATGACAACGAGGAGATTAAAAATATCTACACAGCGCTTGGTGTTTCTGTAGGAACAGAGGAAGATTCCAAAGCGTTGAATATGAGTAAGCTAAGATACCACAAAATCGTCATTATGACCGATGCGGATATCGATGGTTCTCACATCTCGACTTTGATTTTGACATTCTTCTTCCGTTTTATGAACGAGATGATTGAGAATGGATACATTTATATCGCACAACCGCCTTTGTATCTTTTGAAAAAAGGAAACAAGAAAATCTATGCTTATAACGAAAAAGAGCGTGAACAATTCACTTTGGAATTGGCTCCGGACGGAAAAGGTGTTGAGGTTCAACGTTATAAAGGTCTTGGGGAGATGAATCCTGAACAGCTTTGGGAAACAACATTGAACCCAGAAAACCGAATCCTGAAACAAGTAACGATTGAAAATGCGGTAGAAGCAGATTCAACTTTCTCAATGTTGATGGGCGATGAGGTTCCACCAAGACGAGAATTTATAGAAAAGAATGCAGTCTATGCAAGAATAGACGTTTAAGTTATAATTAAAAACCTTCCAATTTTGGAAGGTTTTTTGTTATCCATTCAAAAACTAAATATTATAAATATGAAAAACTTTATTACACTCTTCTCCTTTGCAGTTATTTTGACGTCGTGTACAAAAACAGAAGTCAAAAACATTGTAGTAGCAAAAGATTCAGACAGTTTGCAGACCAAAAAATCATTCGTAATAGATTCGGTAAGAGTAGAGGATTCTATGGTAATTAATAAAAACCTGACCACAGCTTTCAACAAGCAATTATTGGTTTTTCCTTCTATCGAAAATAAAGTTATCCTGGATAGCATTTATAAAGAAGCTTTGGTAGAAACAAAAGTTTATGACAAAAATTCCTTACAAGCCGATTTAACAAAACAAATGCAGGCAAGTTTTGCAAAAACAAAAGAAGATTCCAAAGAATGGTCGCCGGAGTTTAAACAAACCTGGGATGATACTTCTGCAATGAAAGTCATTTCTTACAATGATAACGTACTTACCTTGTTGTACAGCGGAAGCGGCTATTCAGGCGGTGCGCACGGCTATTATTTTGAAAGTTATAAAGTTTTTGATTTGAATAAAAATGTGGTTGTCAATCAAAATTATATTTTCAAAAATCCGGAAGATCCGGCGTGGGATGCGCTTCTGAAAAGCCATTTTGATCAGCCTGAACAAAAAGAAATGCTTTTGGAAGACAAAATAAAATTGAACAATAATTTCTTTTTCGATCAGGATAAAATTACTTTTGTCTACAACCAATACGAGATTACGGCTTACGCAGCAGGTGTTGTTAATATTACTTTTAAGTTTTCTGAAATCAAAAAATTTCTGAAACCGGAATTTATAACTCAGTACAAAATCAAGTAAAATGAGCGGTCAAAATTTGCAAAATCACAGGAAATTTTATCCTTTGCACCATTTCATTTTTTATCCTGTAATGCTTGTTTTGCTTACGTTTTCGCTATTTGAATTTTGGGACAATTCTGTGGATGATCGTGATATCAGTTTGCTATGGCTTGTGTTATCAGTCGTTATTATAATGGTGATTATCTGTTCATTTATGCTTCGGCAACACTACGCTTTAGGATTGCAGAATAGGATTATTATTAATGAATTTAAGTTTCGTTATTTTACATTGACTGGAAAAAGACTGGAGAGTTCGCCATATCAATTTTCTGATTCTCAGATTTTTGCCCTGCGGTTTTCAGGAGATAGAGATTTGGTCGAATTAATGAATAAAACAGCCGAAAACGATTGGTCTGCATCGAAAATCAAAGAAAACATACAAAACTGGAAAGCCGATTACAAAAGGATTTAAAATTGAATAATCTCAATTAAATGAATTGTTTAATGATTGTCTAGCTGAGTCAAAATTTATCCTGAGCTTGACGAAGGGAAGCTTTCCGAAAATAACATTCCATTTTAAAATAAATCAACAAAATACTCTGAAAGTCTCAGAGTATTTTTACTTTTGAACTTATGAACGCAGCCTTCATTATCAATCCATTTTCCGCAAAGAAAAATTACCAGCCTTTCCTGGAAGAACTTTCGAAAAAGGTCGAAAATCCAATATATCTAATTTCGAAATCTTTGGAAGATACCGATGTTTTTATCGATGTAAATTGGGATGATATTGATGTGTTTGTAGCAGTAGGAGGTGATGGAACAATTTCCACGGTTGCCAAGAAATTGATTAATTCAGAAAAAATCCTGGCTGTTTTTCCGGCTGGTTCAGGCAACGGTTTTTCCAACGAAAATAATTTCAGTAAGAATATTTCTCTACTATTAGATAAAATTAAAAATGAGAAGTTCCGGGAAATCGACACCTTCACAGTGAACGAACATTTTTCTATCAACGTTTCAGGAACTGGATTTGACGGCAAAGTGGTCAAGGAATTTGAAAAAACCAACCGAGGTTTTAAGAATTACATCAAGGTTTCCATCAAAACCTTTTTTAATTATAAACCGATCAAAATCAAATTCTTACAAGAGGACTACAAACATTACAACGGAAAATACCTGATGCTGAACATCGCCAACACACGCCAGTTTGGGAACAACGCTTACATTGCGCCAATGGCGAGCAAAAGTGATGGTCTGGTGGATTTGGTTTTGGTCAAGAAATTTCCTCTCACATATTCTCCTTTTTTCGCTTTTAGGATGTTTACAAAACGTTTAAAAGACGATGATTACGTAACTTATCTTCCGGTTTCAGACATCGAGTTCAAAGTCAATACAAAAAATTGGCACATTGATGGGGAATTCAAAAAGATAAAGTCTCCGGTTTCTATTAAAGTTTTGCCAAAGAGTTTGAGGATTTTGGTTTAATATTTTAACAGGAGTTACAGTTCTTTTTCTGCATTTTTTAAAATTCTGACCAATTCTTTCAATTCATCTCTGCTGAATTCGTTTACGCTATGACTGTAAAATTCAGTTGGGAAAATAAAATAGTTGACCCAAATCTTTGAATATTCTTTGTACACGGCTCCAACCTCAATACTGTTTGCCAGAACAAATTTGTATTTTTTATTAGAACTGCCACCGTTTGAATTCTCTTTTTTTTCAATAGTTTCAAGCGCCTCAATTAATTTTCGAAGTTCATTTTTTTCAACTGTTAATGTCTTCTTAGAGACTCGGTCAAAAGTTTCATATTCCATCATCAATCCAAGTGAGTTTTCCTCGGAATCATTAGACAGATCTTTCAAAATTATTTTTTGAATATTAAGATTTTTAAATTTCGAAAGATTAATTATCTCCTTTTCAGTAAGTGATCCTTCTCGAGATTTTATTTTCAAACCACTGGACGTTATCAATGGATTTTTTATAACTGGAGGAGAGTTTTGCGCCGTCGCAGCTATTCCAAAAGATAGTATTAAAAGGCTAATGATTTTTTTCATTTTGTAGTTTTTAGGTTTTTGCTAATTTATAAATTTATTTAAAAAATAAAATCCTAGACTTCTATTAAAGTGTTGGTAAAGAGTTTGAGAATTTATGTTTGAGTTTCTTCTCAAATTTCAAATAATTAAATAGAATTACTTTGTTTTTCTAAAATTCATTTTTAGTAAAAAATAAAAATATAATAAGATCGATTCCGAAACAAAAATAAATCCATTTAGATATTTCATATCAACATTAGATAAACCTTTTTGTCCTTTATTTAAAATACGGAATTCTAGTACTATAATGAGATAAGTTATTATCAAAATAATTGCAATTGCTAATGTGAAAATTCTTAATATTTTCATTTTAATAATTTAAATACTATTTTATGATAAAGATATAATATAAATTTTTACCACAATTTGATTTTATATCAACTCTAAAATATCAAAAACAATTTCCCTATTTTTGTATCATTCATCAATAATCATTTATCAATTATAAACGGTGCAGAATAAACTCAAAATCATCAACGATCCCGTTCACGGCTTTATAAAAATTCCACATGAGATTCTGTTTGACGTCATAGAACATCCATATTTTCAGAGACTTAGGCGAATTTCTCAAACCGGCTTACTTTCACTGATTTTTCCCGGCGCAAAACACACCAGATTTCATCACGCTTTAGGAGCGATGAATCTGATGTTCAAAGCTTTGGAAACTTTGAAGCTAAAAGGAATTACGATTTCAAAAGAAGAAGAAGAGGCGGCGATGTTGGCAATTTTGATGCACGACATCGGCCACGGTCCGTTTTCTCACGCTTTGGAAAACAGGTTGATGGATGATTGGCACCACGAGAAAATTTCGATTTTATTAATGACCCGATTGAATGAAGAATTCGGAGGAAAACTGGATTTAGCGATTGAAATGTTTCAGGGAAAATACCACAGAATGTTTTTCAATCAATTGATTTCTTCTCAGTTAGATGTGGATAGAATGGATTATCTGAAACGTGACAGCTTCTACACAGGTGTTTCCGAAGGCGACGTAAATGTGGAAAGAATCATCTCTATGATGAACGTCAGCGACGAAAAACTGGTGATCGATGCCAAAGGGATTTATTCAATTGAGAATTATCTCACGGCCCGGATGTTTATGTATTGGCAAGTCTATTACCACAAAACGGCAGCATTGGCAGAACACGTTTTGGTTCAAATCTTAAACAGAGCAAAATATCTGGTTTCCAATAATTTGGAATTAGATGCGCCATCAAACTTGAAATATTTTTTAATTAAAAATAAATTCGATGAGGCTACGGAGGAAGACATCAGAAGATTCACAATGCTGGATGATATGGATGTTTTTCAGGCTATAAAAGAATGGACGGAGAATCCGGATTTTATATTATCAAAGCTTTGCAAAGTCGTCATTTATAGAGATTTTCCGAAAAGTATTATTTCATCAAAACCATTTTCTGAAGATTTTTTGAAACAAAAAACAGAAAAAGTCAACCAATACTTTAGTATTAATAATGGTGAAGAATTAGTTGGACAGATTTCAAGAACGCTTTTGCCGTATGATACTGATAAACAGCCAATTTATCTGATGGACAAAACCGGAAACAAGTTCAAATTGGAAGAGTCCGAAAATCAGATATTATTTGGTTGTATGGAGAATGCGACAGTAAAATACATCGCTTATTTTCCAAGGGAAATTTTATAATTAAAGTAAAAGTAAGTTTGATTCGTCATAAAAAATTAATGGATAATTAATAAAATATTTATCTTTGCAAACTATGGAATTTACGGCGCAACAAATTGCAAATTTTATAAACGGGAAAATCATCGGTAATCCCGAAACGGTCATCACTGGCGTTTCCCCAATCGAGAATGGAGAGAAGGGACATTTGTCTTTCATTGGGCAGTCCAGATTCTTAGAATTTTTGGATGATACAAAGTGCGCAGTTCTTATCGTTTCAGAAAATTTAATACAAGAAAATAAAATCTACAAGCCTGTAGTCATTGCTGTGGAGGATGCTTATTTATCATTTCAGGTATTGATGAATCTTTATCAGGAGATGCAGGGCAGAAGAACAGGTATAGAACCAGGATCTTTCTTCCACGAGACTGCAAAAGTAGGCGAAGATGTTTATATCGGCGCATTTACTTATGTTTCGGAAAAAGCAAATATAGGAGACGGAACGCAGATTTTTCCTCACGTTTATGTAGGAAAAGGTGTTAAGATTGGAAAAAATTGCAAAATCGACAGTGGCGCAAGAATATACGATTATTGTATTGTTGGTGATAATTGCGTGATCCATTCCAATACGGTTGTCGGTGGAGATGGATTTGGTTTTCAGCCAACTGCAGAAGGTTTTAAGAAAATTCCTCAGCTGGGAAATGTAATTATAGAAGATGATGTAGAAATTGGTTCCAATTGCAGCATAGACCGTGCAACAATCGGTTCAACTGTCATAGGCAAAGGTACTAAGATTGATAATCTCATCCAGATTGCTCACAATGTAAAAATTGGTCAGAACAATGTGATTGCCGCTCAGGCTGGTATTGCAGGCTCTACGATTATTGGAGACTGGAATCAGATCGGTGGTCAGGTAGGAATCGTAGGTCATATCAAAATTGGAAATCAGGTAAAGATACAAGCGCAAAGTGGCGTAAACCACGCTGCGAAAGATGGAGAAACGCTCTACGGCTCGCCAGCAATTAATTACAGCGATTACAGAAGAAATTACGTACATTTCCGTAATTTTACGGACATAGTCAAGAGAATAAACGATTTAGAAAATAAAAAATCAGAGTAAAGGTATCAGGAGCCAAGAAGCAGTTCTTCCCGCCTCAAAACTATTACAATGAGTGATAAACAAAAAACAATCAGAGAAGAGATCAGACTTTCGGGTATTGGTCTTCACACAGGTAAAGAAGTAAATCTTACCATCAAGCCGGCAAAAGAAAACACCGGATTTGTATTTGTAAGAACAGATCTTGAAGGTCACCCTCAGGTCGAGGCTGATGTCAACTATGTAACCACTACAGAAAGAGGAACTACTCTGGAAAAGTTAGGTGTCAAAATCCATACTTGCGAGCATCTTTTGGCAGCATTGGTAGGAATGGATGTAGATAACGTCTTCCTTGAAATGAATAGTGCAGAGCCGCCAATCCTGGACGGATCTTCCAAATATTTTGTGGAAGCTATCGAAAAGGCTGGCGTTACAGAACAGGAATTGGCAAGAGAATATCTTGTTGTAAAAGAAGTGATGAATTACGTGGATCCTTCCACTGGTTCTGAGATCACCGTAATTCCTGCTGACGATTACGAAATTACAACAATGGTAGATTTTGGAACCAAGGTTCTTGGAACTCAAAATGCCAGTATGAAAAATCTATCTGAGTTCAAAGAAGAAATTGCACCAGCCAGAACATTCAGTTTCTTGCACGAGTTGGAGCAGCTTTTGGATGCCAATCTTATCAAAGGCGGCGATATCAGCAATGCTATCGTGTATGTTGATAAAGAATTGACGCCTGAAACCACAGAAAAACTGAAATTAGCTTTCGGTAAAGACGAAGTTTCTATCCGTCCAAACGGAATTCTTGATAATCTTACCCTAAATTTTCCTAATGAGGCCGCTCGTCACAAGCTTTTGGATGTGATTGGAGATTTGGCATTGGTTGGCGTTAGAATCAAAGGCAGAGTGATTGCCAACAAGCCCGGACACTTTGTAAATACGCAGTTCGCAAAAAAACTTAACAGACAATACAAATTGCAAAAAAGAAAAAATGTTCCTGATTTTGATTTGAAAGCAGAACCTGTTTTTGACATCAATGGCATTATGAAATTATTGCCTCACAGACCGCCGTTTCTTTTGGTTGATAAAATTTTACAATTGTCAGAAACCCACGTTGTTGGACTGAAAAACGTTTCTATGAACGAGCCATTTTTCGTAGGTCACTTCCCGAAAGAACCAGTAATGCCAGGCGTTTTACAGATTGAAGCAATGGCACAGGTCGGTGGGATTTTGGTTTTGGCAAATGTTCCGGATCCGGAGAATTATTCAACTTATTTTGTGAAGATGGATAATGTAAAATTCAAGAAAAAAGTAGTTCCTGGCGATCAGCTGATATTCAAAATAGAATTGATAGAGCCAATCAGAAGAGGAATTGTACATATGCAGGGTTACGGTTATGTAGGAGACAGCGTTGTTGTAGAAGCTGAATTAATGGCCCAAGTTGCAAAAACTAAAAATTAATCTATGATTCATCAGCTTACAGCAGTAGATCCTCGCGCAAAAATTGGCAAAAACGTCACCATAGAACCTTTTACAACCATTGGCGCCAACGTAACAGTTGGTTCTGATACATGGATTGGCCCCAATGTGACCATCATGGAAAATGTAAAAATTGGAAAAAATTGCAAAATTTTTCCGGGAACGGTGATTGGTGCAGTACCTCAGGATCTTAAATTTGATGGAGAAGAAACACAGGTGATTATCGGTGATGGAACAACGCTGAGAGAGTGTGTGACAATCAACAGAGGAACAAAGGCTTTAGGATATACCAAAATCGGAAATAATTGTCTGATAATGGCAACTTCCCACGTGGCACACGATTGCATCGTAGGTGACAATGTCATTATTGCAAACGGTTGCGGGATTGCCGGACACGTTGAGATCGGGGATTTTGTGGTAATGGGCGGACTTTCTGCCGTTCAGCAATTTGGAAAGATCGGAAAGCACGTGATGATTTCCGGAGGTTCTTTGATCAGAAAAGATATTCCACCTTATGTAAAAGTAGCGAGAGAGCCAATTTCTTACGCCGGAATTAATTCTGTTGGATTGAGAAGAAGAGGCTTCACCAATGATAAAATATTCGAAATCCAAAAGATCTATAGAGCGATTTTCCAAATGAAAATGAATACAACCCAAGCAATTGAATTCATTGAAAAAGAAATGCTCCCAACAGTGGAAAGAGATGAGATCATTCAATTCATACAAAATTCTCCAAGGGGAATTGTAAAGGGATACGGATCCAATAAAGAATAAAAATAATACACGTTTATATATAACTAATGGCAACAAGCAACGATATTAGAAAAGGACTTTGCATAGAATTCAGTAATGATATTTTCAAAGTGATAGAGTTTATGCACGTAAAACCAGGAAAAGGTCCTGCTTTCGTAAGAACAAAAATGAAATCTGTAACCAATGGAAAAGTATTGGACAACACTTTCTCAGCTGGTCACAAAATCGACGAAGTGAAGGTGATCACAAGAAAATTCCAGTATCTTTATGATGATGAGAATGGTTTCCATTTTATGAACAATGACGATTTCTCTCAACTTTATCTTGATAAAGAAATGATTGAAAATTCCCAGTTTATGAAACCTGGTGAAGAGGTAACCATCATTTTGAAAGAAGCAGACGAGACACCACTTTCTGCAGAATTGCCACAGTCGGTTTACTTAGAAGTAATCGAGGCTGATCCCGGAATTAAAGGAAATACAGCAACCAACGCCTTAAAAAATGCAATCGTAGAAACCGGAGCGAGAATAAACGTTCCATTGTTCATCGAGCCGGGTGACAAGATCAAAGTCAACACAGAAGACGGATCTTACTTGGAGAGAGTAAAATAAATTATATCAGAAAGCTGAAAGCGTGAAGTTTTCAGCTTTCTTTTTTAGTAGCTTAATCCGCCTTATATTCGTTCCCGACTTTACTTCGGGAAATAATAAATGAATTGAAATCTAAAAATTAATGTCTAAAATCTAACATCCAGCCATGACATTTAACCAGCCGCAACAACTCAAAACGATTGCTGATATCATCAATGCAAAATATATCGGCGCAGACAATTTTCCTGTTCTGGGAACCAATGAAATCCATATGGTAAAAGCCGGAGAAATTGTTTTTGTAAACCATCCAAAATATTATGACAAAGCTCTTAATTCTGCCGCAACGATTATTCTGATTGATAAAGAAGTAGAATGTCCGGCGGGAAAAGCACTATTGATTTCCGATGATCCTTTCAGGGATTTCAATAAAATTAATACACACTTTACCAGAATTTCAAATTTCAGAGAAGAACTCCACGATCTGGAAGTGGGAGACGACACATTCATTCATCCTTCTGTAACAATAGGAAATGATGTGAAAATTGGAAAAAACTGTCACATATTTCCCAATGTTGTCATCGGCGACAGAACAATTATAGGCGACAACGTCATCATTCAGGCTAATACAGTTTTGGGCGGCGATGCCTTCTATTACAGAAAACTGAATGGGAATTTTGACCGATTAATTTCTGTCGGAAATGTGGTCATTGAAAATAATGTCGAAATTGGAAACAGCTGTACGATTGATCGTGGCGTTACAGATTCTACGATTATAGGTGAGGGCAGTGTTTTGGATAATCAAATTCAAATTGGCCACGATACAATTATTGGTAAAAAAGTTTTAATAGCCTCTCAGACCGGAATTGCCGGCTGCTGCATCATCGAAGATGAAGTGACGATTTGGGGACAGGTAGGAATGGCTTCCGGAGTACGTATCGAAAAGGGAACAGTGCTTCTTGCAAAAAGTGGCGTGAACAGAGATTTGAAAAAAGGGACTTACTTTGGACCAATCGCAGAAGAATTCCGAGATTACCTTAGAAAGGAAGTCAGAATCAAAAATCTGAAGTAAATCATATTTTATTAATTCAAAAACTTATAGATTACAAGAAATTTTTGGATTATTATCGTTATTTTTGCGAGGAACAAAGTTTTATAAAATCAATAAATTACAATAAAAAATGTCAGTATTAGTAAACAAAGATTCTAAAGTTATCGTACAAGGATTTACAGGTAACGAAGGTACTTTCCACGCAGGTCAAATGATCGATTACGGAACCAACGTTGTTGGCGGTGTAACTCCGGGAAAAGGAGGTTCTGAGCACCTTGGTAAGCCAGTTTTCAATTCTGTGGCAGAAGCTGTAGAGAAAGCAGGAGCTAATGTGAGTATTATTTTCGTTCCGCCTGCATTTGCTGCAGATGCTGTAATGGAAGCTGCTGAGGCAGGTATCAAAGTTATTGTATGTATCACAGAAGGAATTCCTGTTGCTGATATGGTAAAAGTTAAAGATTATATCCAAGATAGAGATTGTCGTCTAATCGGTCCAAACTGTCCTGGTATCATCACTTCAGACGAAGCAAAAATCGGAATTATGCCTGGTTTTGTTTTCAAAAAAGGAAAAGTTGGAATTGTTTCAAAATCAGGAACTTTAACTTACGAGGCAGCAGATCAAGTTGTGAAAGCTGGTTTCGGAGTTTCTACAGCTATTGGAATTGGTGGAGATCCAATCATTGGAACTACGACGAAGGAAGCTTTGGAGTTGTTCATTAACGATCCGGAAACTGAAGCGGTTGTAATGATCGGAGAAATTGGTGGGTCTTTGGAAGCAGAAGCTGCAAGATGGTATAAAGCGAGTGGTTCTACAAAACCGGTTGTAGGTTTCATAGCTGGACAAACTGCTCCAAAAGGTAGAACGATGGGTCACGCAGGTGCTATCGTAGGAGGAGATGATGACACTGCACAAGCGAAAATGGCTATTATGAAAGAAAACGGAATTCACGTTGTAGATTCTCCAGCAGAGATTGGAGTAACTGTTGCAAAGGTTCTAGCTTAATCAGTTTATTAAAAATCCCTTGTTAAATATATTTGAGAAGCTCTATCTGAGCTTCTCAATTTTTTTATTTAAATTTGGAACAGTAAAAAAAATTTAAAAACACTAGATATGAAAAAAATCCTTTTTGGGTCTTTATTATTAATGTCATTATTCTCCCAGGCGCAGATAGATCTTAGGTCAACTGAGTTTGGTGTTGTAGCAGGAGGAACCTATTCCAGAGTTAGAAATGCACACAATCCGTCAGGAGCCAGGATTTCTGTTTTAGGAGGTATTACTGCCCAGGCACCCATTGGTATAGCAGAGCAATATTATCTTCAGATGGAAGTTTTGTATTTTGGAGCTGGAGAATCGGGAAAAGCAAAAGATGCAAAAGGCAGACCCGGATATGATGCAGTTTTTGCAAATAATTATCTAAGTGTTCCTTTCAATTTTAAAGCCTATTTTTCCGAAGCTGAATCTGAGTTTTACGGATTGATTGGTCCGAGATTTAATTTTATGATAGATCAAAAAGTTAAAAATTCAAACAAGCCTGAATACGAAAGTGACAGTTATGGAAAAGCCAATTCATTTAATCTCGGAATAGGAGCAGGGGTAGGATTTAGTTATAAAAGACAATTGGAACTTGCTTTGAAATATGACATTGGATTGTCCAACACATATCCGGATTTGAAAAACAGTCCGTCTGAGATTGGTTATGCAGGTACTTCTAAAAAGAAATCAGAACAGGTTATAAGTTTAGGACTAACTTATTTTTTCAAATAAATAAAAATGCTGTGAATTTTCACAGCATTTTTTTATGAATCATTTCTTTTCGGTATAAAATTATTTTTTCCTGTAGAAATTGCTTTTATTCTTGGGCTTTTCGGTACGTTGACCTGTTGGTCTCGGTCTTGGGTTGAAAGGCTTGTTGTTGCTGTCTCTTTTCTGCTCAACCAAATTATCTGTGTGAAAAGGATGATCGATTACAACCGGGATTTTCTTCCCAATCAGTTTCTCAGTATTTCGAAGATTAGCAAGATCCAATGCATCTACGAATGAGAAAGAAGTTCCTTCCGATCCAGCTCTTCCAGTTCTTCCAATTCTGTGAACATAAGTTTCAGAAACGTCGGACAGTTCGTAATTCACAACGTATTTCAATTCATCAATGTCAATTCCTCTCGCAGCAATGTCTGTCGCAACCAGAATTCTTGTTCTTTTTGATTTGAAGTTGGAAAGTGCGTTTTGTCTTGCGTTCTGAGATTTGTTTCCGTGGATGGCTTCTGCAGAGATATTGTATTGGTGAAGTTTTTTCACGATTTTATCTGCGCCGTGTTTTGTTCTTGAGAATACCAAAACCTGATCGAATTTAGGATCCTGTAAGAGGTGAACTAAAAGATCGGTCTTGTTATTATTATCAACAAAATAAATACTTTGCTGAATTGTATCCGCTGTAGAAGAAACGGGAGCAACTTCTACTCTTACCGGATTGATAAGAATTTCAGCCGCTAATTTTGCAATTTCTTTCGGCATAGTTGCAGAGAAGAAAAGGTTTTGTCTTTTTGCAGGAATTAGTTTCAGGATTTTCTTCACATCGTGTACGAATCCCATATCCAGCATTCTGTCTGCCTCATCCAGAACGAAAATTTCTAAATGATGAAGTTTTACAATGCCTTGAGAAATAAAATCCAGTAATCTTCCTGGTGTAGCAATCAGAATATCAACACCTCTTCTGAGTTGCATTTCCTGCTGATGCTGTTTTACACCTCCGAAAACCACTAGTGATTTTAGTTTTAAATGTTTTCCGTAATCCTGAAAATTCTCTTCGATTTGTATTGCTAATTCACGGGTTGGGGTCAAAATCAAAGCTTTGATCTGATTTCTGTGAGGTTCTTTGGCAGAAGAAAGATTTTGCAAAATTGGGATGGCAAATGCCGCTGTTTTCCCTGTTCCTGTCTGTGCACTTCCCAAAAGATCTCTGCCTTGCAGGATAGATGGGATTGCTTTTTCTTGTATTGGAGTTGGCTGTTCGTACCCTTGTGCTTTTAAAGCATCTAATATTGGCTTGATTAAGCCTAATTCGTCAAAATTCAAATGGAATATTTTTTTAATTTAATAAAGTAAAAATTCCCCCGTATATTAGGAGGAATTAATATTGTGCAAAGATAGCCTATTTTAAATAAAGTAGATATTAACTATTTATTTCACTTTTTCCCACTTTTGGTTTTTCTTAAGCTCATCAATATAAGTGTAAAGTGTTGTTAACTTTTCTGGTTTTTCGCCAGCTGACATTGATATATCTTTTTTAGTTCCATCTGAGAAAAAAATGCGCAGGTTGGTTTTTGAAGCATCCATAATTCGTTTGTCAATGTAATTGTCTTTCAGGGTTTTTGCATCCGCAGCGTCTGTTAAAGTTAGCAGTTTTTGATAATCTTCAACGCTAATAACAGATTTGAAAGTCCCTTCTCTTGGTTTATTCATATCATCTTTGGAGCCGCCTTCTGTGAAATTAAAATGTTCTGCTTCCAGAATTGCATTTCTTTTAGAATCAATAGTTATTTTGTAAGTTGGACAGAATCCAAAACAAGGTCCCACTTCATATTCGATTTTGGAATAGTTTGAAGTTTGAGATGTTTTGCAGGACATTAATCCTAAAAGGACTATTAAGCTTAATAGATATTTCATAATTTTTTATTGGTAGACTTTCAATAATTGTTCCGAAAATTATCCGTGCAATTTCTTCCAGATCGCATCTTTCAACTCCTGAAGACCTTCGCCGGTTACGCCGGAGAAGAATAATGGTTGTCTGTTCTCCGGAAATTCTGCTGCGATTTCCCTTTTCAATTCATCATCCAGAAGATCGGCTTTTGAAACGGATAGAAGGAAATCTTTGTCCAAAAGTTCTGGATTGTATTCTCTAAGTTCGTTTTCCAAAATTTTAAATTCCTGAAAATGATCCTCAGAATCTGCCGGAATTAAGAATAATAAGATTGAGTTTCTTTCGATATGTCTCAGGAATCTGTGTCCAAGACCTTTACCTTCCGCTGCACCTTCGATAATTCCTGGGATGTCTGCCATGACGAAAGACTTGTAATTTCTCCATTCCACGATTCCAAGATTTGGTTTCAAAGTGGTGAAAGCGTAATCTGCAATCTTGGGTCTTGCTGCAGAAACGGATGATAAAAGTGTGGATTTTCCAGCATTCGGAAATCCAACTAAACCAACGTCGGCAAGAAGCTTCAATTCAAAAGTGACGAAACCTTCCTGTCCGTCCATTCCGGGTTGTGCAAACCTTGGCGTCTGGTTGGTAGAGGATTTGAAATGCTCATTTCCTTTTCCGCCTTTTCCGCCTTCCATCAGGATGATTTCTTGTCCGTCTTCCAGGATTTCGCCAACGATTTCGCCTTCTTCATTTCTTGCAATTGTTCCCAAAGGAACATCGATGTAAACATCATCACCGTAAGCACCGGTCAGCTGGTTTTTGGCTCCGTTTTGTCCGCGGTCAGCTTTTACGTGACGCGTGTATCTCAATGGCAAAAGTGTCCATTCGTGAGCGTTACCTCTCATAATTACGTGACCACCACGTCCGCCGTCGCCACCATCCGGACCACCTTTCGGGATGTATTTTTCTCTACGAAGGTGAGCCGATCCAGCACCGCCGTGACCGCTTTTACAATGGATTTTTACGTAATCTACGAAATTTGACATAATGTATTGTTGGATGTAGGATGTTGGAGGATGGATGTTGAAAATAACTTCCAACTTCTGACTTCCAGCTTCCTTCTTTTATTTAATTTTTTCTACTTCTGCAAATAGTTTTTCAGAGATTTCGGAGATGTCGCCAACACCGATTACTTCTGCATATTTGCCTTGATTTTTATATAATTCTGCAACTTCTGCAGTTTTTGTATAATATTCTGTGATTCTGTTTCGGATGATTTCTTCATTAGAATCGTCTGTTCTACCGCTGGTTTCTCCTCTTTTCAGAAGTCTTTCTACCAAAACCGCATCATCTACAATTAATGATAAACAAACACTGATTTCAGAATTTAATTCTTCTTTCACGATGGTTTCCAAAGCTTCCGTCTGGGTTGCCGTTCTTGGGAATCCGTCGAAAATAAATCCATTGGTCTCTGTTGGTTTTCTCAGTTCATCAATTAGCATATCAATGGTTACTTGGTCTGGAACCAATTCTCCTTTGTCGATGTATGATTTTGCTAATTTTCCCAGCTCCGTATCATTTTTCATATTAAAACGAAAAAGATCGCCTGTAGAAATTTGCTTCAGATTATACTTCTCAATCAGATGCTGAGCTTGGGTTCCTTTTCCACTTCCCGGAGGACCAAAGAGAACTATATTGATCATATTTCTTTAATTTATTTAGATTTATTTCTTTATACTTTGGGGAAATTAGTGATTGATTCTACCTTCTTCTAATTGATACAGGTCTGGTAAATTTCTTCCTAATTCATCATAATCCAATCCATAACCTAGTACAAATTTGTTCGGAATTTCTTTCGCAACATAATCTACGATGAAATCTTTTTTGAAAACATCAGGCTTCAAAAGTAGAGAAGCTACTTTCAAAGATTTAGGACGTTGGGTATTTTTGAAATATTCGAAAAGGTTTTCCAAAGTGTTCCCTGTGTCAACGATATCTTCCATCAGGATAATATGACGATCTACAACATCCTTTGTAAGCTCCATTTTTTTGTAAACAATTCCGGTAGATTGCGTTCCGGAGTATGAGCTTACCTGTAAAAATGCTATCTCGCATTTACCAGGATAATATTTTAAAAAATCTGAAAAAAACATAATGACACCATTCAGAACTCCAATAAAAATTGGGGTTTCATCCTTGTAATCTTCGTAAACTTTTTCTGCTAAATCTTTAATAATTGCCTGAATTTCATCGTGTTTCAGGTATGGTACGAAACTTTTGTCGTGAACTTGTATAGACTCCATTGGTATTTCAAAGTGCAAAAATAAGACTTTTAAACCAAACCGCCCATTTTCTTTTTTAATAGGTTTTTCGAGATCATCGGAAAGAGTAATACAATTTAATTATCTATATTTGCGTTACGTTTCTGAAAAAGAATAATTATGTTCAAATCGCTTTTCCACTGGAAAGTATTACTTAATATCGTTTTAGCAATGGCGTTTTTCGCCGGTTTGGTTTGGCTTACATTCCGTTGGCTGGAGTTTCATACCCATCACGGAGACGAAGTTCCTGTGCCAAATGTGATGAATATGAAAGTGCACGATGCTATCAAGATTCTCGATGATTCCGGTTTGGAATATGAGGTGGATAGTTTTAAATATGATCCGAAATTCCGCCCGTTTCAGGTTTTGGCTGTGTTCCCATCGCCGGGATCAAGTGTGAAAAGCGGAAGAGCTATTGTCTTGAAAGTAAATCCAAGAACCTGGGCAAAAGTGGCAGTTCCGGATATTATTGACAGGTATAAAGGCTTGGCTTTTAATCAATTGACTCTTGTTGGTTTGAAAGTCGGAGATACACTTTATGAACCGAGTATTCAGCGTGATGCAGTTCTCAAGATCATTTACAATGGAACAAGTATCAAGCCGGGAACTTTGCTGCCAAAGTTTTCCAGTGTTGATTTAGTAATAGGATCTGGACCTTTGAGAAATGTTTCTATTCCGAATGTTGTGGGAAGAACTGTTCAGGAAGCTAAAAAAATCATTGCTCAGGCTTTGTTTGAAGTCGGAATCGTAGATCACGAAGACGGCGGAAAAGATGAATCCGATATCGTTTATTATCAAGATCCCGAATTTGGCTCTCTGCGAGATCAGGGAATGCAGATTGATCTTTGGGCGAGTAAAAAAACACCGGCAGAATTACAAAGCAAAATACAACAGCTGGATGATATGTACCGACCAAAAATCGATACGACCTTAGCGCCTATACAATATAATGAAGTTCCACCGCCAACTACTGAGCAGAGACCTGCGGTTACAAAACCCCCAGTTTCTACCAACCCTTCAACCACATCGGCAGGAGCTACACAAACTACTTCTGCTACTAAACCAAAAACTACAACAACACAGCCTGCGAATACTTCGACAGCTGTGAAACAAAATACAAACACACCACAATCTACAAAACCCGTAGATAAGCCAAAGCCTAAAAAAGTGGTGATTGAATAAAACAAAAGGCTTCGACAAATGTTGAAGCCTTTTAAAATTAAAATATGCTGGACGAGACCGAAGATTTTTTAGAAGATGAATTAATTAATCAAGATATTTCTGCTGATGACGAAAACAGCGGACTTTTTGAGCATCTTAATATCACCGTAGATAAAAAACAGGAGCCACTTAGGATCGATAAATTTTTACTGATATTTCGCCAGAATTCTTCCCGAAATAAAATTGCACAAACCTGTAAAGCCGGTAACGTTATAGTTAACGGAAATCCTGTAAAGCAAAATTACAGAGTGAAGCCTGGTGACGAGGTTAGTATACTTCTCGCACATCCGCCAAGAGAAAATGTTATCATTCCACAAGATATTCCAATTAATATCGTTTATGAGGATAGTGATCTGATTATCGTTGATAAAGATCCGGGAATGGTGGTTCATCCGGGATTTGGAAATTGGGATAAAACATTGGTAAATGCACTGGCTTTTCATTTTTCAAAAGATCCCAATTATAATTCAGATCTGGACAGAGTGGGATTGGTTCACAGGATAGATAAAGACACATCCGGATTATTGGTGATAGCAAAAACTGAATATGCACTTAGTTTCTTGGCAAAACAGTTTTTTGACAGAACCACAAAACGCCTATATTGGGCATTTGTCTGGGGAAATGTAAAAGATGATACTGGAACTGTAACCGGACACATCGGCAGACATCCGAAAAACAGAATGCAGATGTACACCTATGAAGACGGAAGCCACGGGAAGCACGCTGTAACACATTACAAAGTTTTGGAGCGTTTCCGTTACATGACCTGGATAGAATGTAAGCTGGAAACCGGAAGAACGCATCAGATCCGCGCGCATCTCAAACATATTGGGCATACTTTGTTTAATGATGCGAGATATGAAGGAAATATTATAATGAGAGGTGTAAATTTACCGAAGTACAAACAATTTGTTCAGAATGTTTTCGAGGTATTACCGAGACACGCTTTGCACGCGCATACTTTAGGATTCATCCACCCAACAACCAAAAAAGAGATGTATTTTGAAAGTCCAATGCCAAAAGATATGCAGGAAGCATCCGAGCGTTGGAGAAAATATCTCGATAATAATTAGAGTTTTATATATTTGCATTGTGAAGAAAACTTACCAATTTTATAAAATATTATTACTGTTTATAACAGTTTCTTTTATTAATGTCAAAGCTCAGGAAACTTTGCCTTTTTATCAGCAATATCTTGTTGATGGCGATTTTTTGTTCAATCCTGCATTATTAGGTAAAACAGATGATGTGGTACTGAATCTGAATTATCAGAAACAATTTTCTCAGTTAGATGAATCTCCAAATGTCCAGTCTATCGGTTTGCATGCAAATGTATTTGATAGAGTAGGTGCTGGAGTTTCGTTTTTTAGAGATCAGAATGGACCTATATCTTCCAATGGATTGATGCTTGGTGCATCTTATTTTGTACCTCTTTCAGACGAAGAAGACCGCCAGGATCAGTTTTCATTTGGTGTTGGTACCAATCTTTATAATATGAATATCGATTACACCAAAATCAATCCAGAGCAGGCTGGAGATCCTGTTTTAGGAGAAAATACAAATGATATCTTCATTGCATATGCCAACCTTGGTGCTGCCGTAAAGTATCGGAAATTCTTTGCAGGTGTTTCCGTGATTGATATTCCTATCAGTAATGATATCCCGATTGTCAATGGAATAGAGCCATCACCTACCAAATTTTACCTGAATGCAGGCTACGACTGGCATTTCACAGAAGGCATTTTCCTGACACCATCTTTGATGATGAATTTAAATACCAATTCTTCAAGAATCATGGATTATAATTTGATGGCAACTGCTTTTGGAGAGAGGAGTAACATCTCTGCAGGGATCAGTTTCCGAAGTGCAAAAACAGCAGTTGGAAGTGAGAATCTTGGGATGTCACCAATTATCAAAGGTAGAGTTGGTAACTTCACATTTGGGGGTGTCTATAACTTCGGAGTTTCAGAACTGACGGATAATTTTGGGAACAGTTTTATGTTGACAATTGGTTTCAATATCGAGAATTTTATCAACACAAGAGGCTTCCGATACAGATAAATAATATAATTTGAATAAATTTGAGCTCTGAATTTTTCAGGGCTTTTTTAATGATATACCTTCACATTCCTTTCTGCAAGCAAAAATGCAGTTATTGCAATTTTCATTTTTCAACTTCTTTTAGCTTGAAAGATGAGATGATTTTGGCGATCAAAAAAGAAATCGGATTACGACATAACGAACTCGAAAATAAGACTTTAAAATCTCTTTATTTCGGTGGAGGAACACCTTCGGTTCTTAGTGTTGACGAAATTAAATCTCTAATAGACGAATTCCAAAAATATTTTAGTTTTGATGAAAATATTGAAATCACTATAGAATCTAATCCCGACGACCTCAATAAAAATTTTCTTAAAGAACTATCGCAAACAGAAATCAACCGATTGTCTATAGGAACACAAAGTTTTTTTGATGAAGATTTAAAATTGATGAATCGTGCGCATAATGCTTCCGAAGCAGAAAGTTCTATCAAACGCGCTCAGGATTTCGGATTGGAAAACATCAGCATCGATTTGATTTATGGCTCGCCAACTTCTAACTTCGAAATCTGGAAAGAAAATCTTAACAAAACCATCGAACTTCAGGTTCCGCACGTTTCCTCCTATGCTTTGACAATCGAACCAAAAACTGTCCTGGAAAAATGGATTGAAAACGGAAAAGTTAAATCTCCCGAGGAAGCAGAACAGAATCAGGAATTCTATTACATGTCTGATTTTCTGAAAGATAATGGATTTGATCATTACGAAATATCAAATTTTGGAAAGCCAGGTTTTCATTCAAAACACAATTCGGCATACTGGAAATCTGAACCATATTTGGGAATTGGTCCTTCCGCACATTCTTACAATGGACATCTTGAAAGAAGCTGGAATGTAGCCAATAATGCGCTTTACATCAAGAATATCACTCAAAATATAATTCCAAAAGAAACCGAAATTCTCTCGGAAAAAGACCGTTTCAACGAAATGATAATGATCGGACTCAGAACAATCTGGGGCGTAGATTTAAATAAAATTAATCGAAATTTCTCCTTAGAAATAATCAATTATCTTAATAAAGAAATCGAAACTAAGCTCAATTCCGGAATATTAATAATTGAAAATAATTATCTCAAAATCCCGGAAAAACACTGGTTTTTAGCAGACGGAATTGCGGGTGATTTGTTTATGGTTTAAAATTTACTTTTAAGTAAAAACATTATTTTGTCATTCCGTAGGAATCTAAACTTTGAGATTCTTTTAAAATGACAAAAACTTCTAATAAAATCCTTATTTTTGCTACATAATTTTTCCAAAAATTGAAAAATAAAAAAGCCGACTATTCTCATCTTTCAGCCAATCAGCCAATCGGGATTTTTGATTCCGGTGTTGGTGGTTTGACGGTGGCAAAAGAAATCAAAAGACTGTTGCCCAATGAAGATCTTATCTATTTCGGAGACACAAAACACCTTCCTTACGGCGAAAAATCACGCGAAGCAATTGTCGGTTATTCAACAAAAATCACTCAGTTTTTATTGGAGAAAAACTGCAAGGCCATTGTAATTGCATGTAATTCAGCAACGGCAAATGCGCTCAAAGAAGTTCTTGATTTGGTAGCAGAAAAAGTACCTGTGATAGATGTCATAAATCCGGTTTCCGAGAAAGTGGCTTACGAAATTCATAATAATGTTGGCGTCATTGCGACCAAAGCAACCGTGAATTCAGGACTTTACAAAAAGTCAATCCGTAAGCATAACAAATTCATCAAGGTCGATGAATTAGCAACGCCGCTTCTCGTTCCGGCAATAGAAGAAGGTTTTAAAAATCATCCGATTACCCATTCTATTATTTATAATTATTTGAGTAATAGCAAATTAAAGAATATTGAAACTTTGATTCTTGGATGTACACATTATCCGCTGTTGATAGACGAGATCAAACAATATTACGGAAACAGAGTTCGGGTTATAGATTCTCCGAATATCGTTGCAAACCAATTGAAAATGATTTTGGACAAACATCATCTTTTGAATGAAGAGCACAAGTCAACTTACAAATTTTATTTGTCAGATATTACCAAAAATTTCGAAAAAATATCTAAGAAATTCTTCGGTAAAACAATAGATTTGGAACTTAAGGTACTCTAATTTATTTTAGTAATTTTAAATAAATAATAATATCCCAGATCTTAGAATCTTTCATTTCGGAATATTTCTTTGATCAGATTTACCTCATTCTGAACCGGATTTTTCAGTCGTTCTCCAAAATGGAGAATATTTTCGATTTTGTGATTTCCTTCCCAAGTGATTTCAATTCCGCCTGATTCCAGTTCATTCTTACAAAGGAAATCCGGAATAATAGAAAAACCCGAATTTCCACTCAAACAGCGGACGATTGAGCAAATATTCGGAACAATGTAATTTGGTTTGAAATCCGGATGTCGGTTGAAATTCAGATTCCAAAAGTGATTTAAATGTTCCATATCTGCAGCTGTGCTGTACCATATTTGCTGTTTCAGCCAGGCTTCGGCTTCTTCTATTTTTTGATTTTTGATCAGTGTCTTTAATTCGGAAGTATCAGTCCCGCTTCCATTGATCAGAACAATTTTCTCTTTAGAAAAAGCTTCAAAATCAAGATTCTTGATATTCGTTTTTTTTGGTGTGATGATGAGATCCAGCAGTCCATTATCCAAATCCGAAAACATCTGCTCATACAATCCAAATCTGATGATGACGTTGAAATCCAAAGTAGGAATATGCTTTTCCAAAGTAAACTGAAAGGTCTCAAAGCACATCCCGATACTTACCGTCGAACGTTCATTTTTCGTGGTTTTATGAAACGTCTGTTCTGCAGTTTCCAGTTTCAGAAGCGGTTCCAGCGTAAAGTTGTAAAGGATTTTCGCTTTCTCTGTTGGGATCAGTTTTTTGGAAATTCTTTCAAATAATGTATAACCAACGTAAGCCTCCAGCGAGCCAATATGAAGGCTGACGCCGGGCTGAGAAATGTACAATTCTCTTGCAGCTTTCGTGAAAGATTGAGTTTCATAAACACTTTTAAAAGTCCTGAGCCATTCCAGATTTATCATTGTATCATCATATTTATAATGCAAATATATAATTTATATTATTTTTATAATTGATTTTTCTGTCGGAAATTTGCAGTATCAATAATTTAAAAAATTAATTAATGAAAAATATATTTGTAATCAACGGCGGACAAACCTTCGCACATTCTGGCGGAAGCTTTAACAAAACCATCACCAACTGGACAAAGGATGTTCTTGAAAATGCGAATTTTGAAATTAGAATTACAAATGTGAATGACGAATTTGATGCAACTCAGGAAGCAGAAAATTTTAAATGGGCAGATGTTGTGGTTTATCATTTTCCGGTTTGGTGGTTTCAGGTGCCTAACCGTTTGAAGTTTTATATTGATGAAGTTTTCACAGCAGGTCACAACAACGGCATTTACAAAAGTGACGGCCGTTCACGAGTGAATCATGCGATTAATTACGGAACTGGCGGATTGATGCACGGCAAACATTATTTCGTCACCACAAGCTGGAATGCACCGGAAACGGCTTTCACGTTGGAAGGTGAATTTTTCAATCAACATTCTGTGGATGAGGGCGTTTTGTTCGGTTTTCACAGGATGAATGCGTTTACAGGAATGAAGCATCTTGGAAGTTTCCATTTCCACGATATGGAAAAAGCAGCAACTCAGCAACGAATCGATAATTACGAGAAAGAATACAAATCTTACCTCAAAGATGTATTCGTCAATGTTGAATCTGAAATTTTAAATTAATCATGTCAATCTATTTAACAGCGATTTTAAAATCGAAACAAGATAAAATTCAGGAATTAAAATCGATTCTTGAAAATATGGTTCTGAATACCATAAAAGAAGAAGCCTGTGAAAAGTACGAATTACAGCAAAGTCTGGAGGACGAAACGGTTTTCATCTTTCACGAGATCTGGAAATGCCAGGAAGGTTTGGATGCTCATAACCAGCAATCTTACATCAGAGAATTTGTAGAAAAAGCGCCTGATTTACTAGGTAAACCAGTTGAGATTTATCTCGCAAAATTAGTTTAAAGAAAAATGCCCCGAATAATCGAGGCATTTTTTATTTATATAGAATTAAAGTCCAAGTTTATTAATGACAGTAGTAATTTTCTTTTTCCATTCCGTTGGTTTTGCAGCATATCCGGCAGAAGCAATCGCATTCAGCCATTCAGAATAATCCAAATTTCCCTTGAGTTTTTGATAATATTTTTTTCTTGAAATCATTTCGCAGAAAGCGCGGAAAGATTCTTTGGAATTTTCAAAACTTTTGAATTTGGAATTGTTCACGGTATTTTTTCCGACCATCCCAAAATGATTGTTCAGCGTCTGTGCATGTTTGCTGTTTCCACCACCGGTTTCCACATAGGCAATGGAAAGAATAATAGCAGATGGAATCCCAAATTCCTTGGAAAGTTCCGTCGCAATTGGTTTGTATTGATTGATGTAAGAATTCTGTGCAGAGACTTTTAAGCTGAAAAATAAAATAATTAAGCTCAAAAATTTGATATTGAAATTCCTCATATTCATTTCAAATTTTATTCAGAAACTGGTTGAGCTTCAAAGAACGAGAAATTAATATTCCCATATTTTCTGCTGTCTTTCAAGTTCGGATGCGGATATTTTTGTCTGCTTTGATGTTCCAGAACGAAAAGTCCGTTTGGTTTCAATAATTCGTTGCTCAAAATCAAGTCAATCAATTCATTGTATTTTTTTTCGTCGGTTTCGAAAGGCGCATCAGCAAAGATAATATCATATTTTTTCTCGTGATTTTTCTTTCTTTTCAACCAATCGAAAACGTCAAAACGTTGCGTATTCACTTGCAATCCCATTCCCAACTCCTGAGCGGTTGTGTTGATGAAACCGGCGTGTTTAGGATTCAGTTCAATAGAAGTGATATCCTGGCAATCTCTGGAAGCAAATTCCAAAGTGATGGAACCAATTCCTGCAAAAAGATCCAAAACCGAGCAGAATTCCAGATCAAAACGATGTTCCAAAATGCTGAACAGCGCTTCCTTTGCAAAGTCTGTGGTTGGTCGTACTTCGAAGTTTTTTGGAGCTGCAATTTTCTTCGCTTTCCATTTTCCGGATATGATTCGATACATAATTGATAGTTGATAAATGATATTCTCTAATTTCTTAGAGTTGAAATTATTTTCCCGCTGATTTTGCTGATTCAGCAGATTTTTTCATTAAATCTGCAAAATTTGCCTATCTGCGAGAGATTTAAAAAGATAAAATGTCTTAACTCAAAACAAAATTCTTCTTGTGCAGATTGTCAAAAACGATTTTCAGATTCGGCACAAATTTCTGCATTTCCGAGATAAAGGTTTCGTTTTCCGTGGTTTCTCCATAGATATAAAAGTAAGTTTCCGTAATTCCAAAATCAATTTTACTCAAGGTAAACATTATGAAATAAAGAAAATCCACTTCCGAAGTCGCATCCAGATTATTGTAAAGCACTACTTTTTTATTCTCGATGGCAAAGAACTCTGCTTGCTGATGATACAGATTCACGTGAATTTCCTTTCGATTTTTCACATTCAAAGAATTCAGAAATTTCTCACCAGAAAAATTAAAATGAACAGGAACTTCCAACGCCTTGATTTTCTGATAGTAATCCTTGGGAAAACTGTAATAGAACTGAACGCCAAATTTCTTGTTCACAGACAACATCAGTTCCTCAGAATCCTTTTTCACGTCCGCATTGTAAGCAATCAGGTCGTAGCCCAAATCGTGCTGGTCAAAACCTTCTTCCACCACAGAAAAATGGTTGATAGCCGAGATCACGGAGATTTCCGAAAACTTTTCCGAAGCCAAAACTTCATCCAATTTTTCCGTCACCAGATTGTCAGGCGTTTCCTCATCTTTCAGGAAAATCTTTTCTTCCAAAACCTTTCTGGATTTAGAAATCTGCCATTGCAAGCCATCTTTCGTAAAAAGCAAGGATAATTTCCTCATATTTTATTAGTTCTTTCGTCGTTTATTATTTGGGCAGCTTTATCCGCCTTCCACTCCCAATCTTTTTTGCTCACGTTTTGTCTCTAAATAGAACTCGAGTGCACGCAAAAAAGGATTTCCGTTCAAGTCGGGCTGCGCTTCGCAAAGTTGAAGCGTTCTATATACTATCCAACTTCGGACTATCAATTAAAACAAATATCAGAAAATCTTTAATCTTAATCTCAAGTCTTCTCAGAGATTTGCAAAGTTAAAAAATTAAAACTTTAGGATTTCAAACTCTGCCAATTATTACAGAATGGTTATCTTCGCAAGATAATTCGATTTATTCTCAGAATGCAAAAAATATCATTTTTCTTTTTAATATTCGCCATTCAGCTTGTTTTTTCTCAGCAAAACATCAAGTTTGAAGATTCAGATTTCGCAACCATTCTCGCCAAAGCCAAAACCGAAAAAAAATTGATCTTTCTGGATGCTTACGCTGCCTGGTGCGGACCTTGTAAACTGATGGAACGCAACGTTTTCACAGATGCAACTGTGGCAGATTATTACAACAAAAATTTCATCAATGCCCACTTTGATATGGAAAAAGGTGAAGGTCCAACGCTCGCCGCAAAATACGGCATCAGAAGTTACCCGACTTTGCTTTTCCTGAATGGAGAAGGTGAAGTGATTGGCAAAGAATTAGGCTATCTGAAAACGGAAGATTTCTTAGCATTAGGTAAGAAAAATAACAATCCAAAATTGGTCAATACCAATCTGAAAGATGAATTCCTGAAAGGCAAATTAGATCAGCCGGCACTACTTAATTTCATTAATCTTTATGCAAGCAAAGATCCAATCTTAGCAAAACAAGCATCAGAAAAGTATTTTGCCAGCAAAAAAGATAAAACATTTTCAGGAGAAGAAGTGAATGCGCTTCTCAATTTCACACAGTCTGTAGATGATGCCAATTACAAAGTTTTCGTATCGAATAAAACTGCAATCGTAGAATTATTAACAGAGAAAAATTACACACAGTTTGATAATTATCTCAAATTGATGAAGCTGGTAAACTCTGCAACAGACGATAAAACGAAAACAATAGACGATGCAAAAGTTCTGAAAGAAGGAGAAGGTTTACTTCCAAAAGAAGACCTTATAAAAAGCCTGAATATTTACAAACTCAATTATTATATTTCACACGACAATTACCCGGCTTACGAGAAAACCGCTTTGGAATATTACAAAAATCCGGATGATTTTAATAGTTCGGAATTACTTGCTGCAGCCAGTGTGTTTGCCGATAATGTAACAGATCCAAAATCTCTTCAAAGTGCAGCACGATGGGCGGAAAAAGTGGTAATGTCACAGGAAAATTATGATTCTACAAGTATTTTGGCAACTTTATATAATAAATTAGGAAAGAAAGACGAAGCTAAAATGTTCGCAGGAATGGCTGCAAATTTTGCAAAAGACGAAAACAGAGATGCTACAAAAATGAATGAAATCCTGAATAAAAAGTAAGATGAAGAAATTATTATTAAGCACATTAATTTGTCTATCACTTTTTAGCTTTTCACAGAAAAACGAAACTTATATTAAAGCAAATGCTTTATTCCTTCCAGTTGGAATGTTAAACGTTGGCGTAGAACACGGCTTTACGGAACATTTTACAGCACAGGCAGATATCTTTATTTCTCCTTGGAAATCTTTTGCAGGCAAGCACGCACAAGTTTATATGCTGGGTTTTAATGGGAGGTATTATTTTAATGAAGCTTTCAAAGGATTTTATTTAGGTGCAGATTTATCTCTGGCTCATTTTAATATTCAGAAGTGGGGTTATTGGAATGATAACTATTATGTTCATAAAAATGGTGAAGTCACACCTTACATCAATTCAAACCTCTACCAGAAGGGTTATTCTTTTATCATTGGAGGGATTACAGGATATCAATTCAAATTGAGTGAAAAATTAAATATGGATGTGTATCTTGGAGTTGGAACAATGCAAAGCTTCTACAAAGGGTATGACAAACTTAGCGGAGACCGTTATGATTTTGGCGGAGATTCTATGGGAAGGAAAACAAACAGAAGTGGAGAATTGCTTCCTTATAAAGGTGGTGTAATGATTTCATACAAACTCTAACATATGAATTTGAGATACATTCTTATCGGAATAATAACGTTTGTGATTATATTCTTGATGAACTACCTTGGAAATGATGCACCGGACAAATTATCCAGAGCTTTGCTTACTGCGTCTGCGGCGTTTATTGGTTTAGGCGTTGGGATGTGGATCTACAGCAAAAGAGACCAAAACGACGAACGTAATAATTTTGATTAATTCATAATCGTTTCAATTATCAATTTATGAATATTAATCTTGATTCAAATAAAAAAATATATTTCGCTTCCGATCAGCATTTCGGAGTTCCGGATTTGAAACAAAGCAGAATACGTGAAGAGAAATTTATCCGGTGGCTGGATATTATCAAAAAAGATGCGCAGGTTCTTTTCTTGATGGGTGATCTTTTCGATTTCTGGCACGAGTGGAAATATGTGGTTCCAAAAGGATATATCCGTGTTTTGGGAAAAATTGCAGAACTGAAAGATTCCGGAATTGATATTTATTTTTTCGTAGGAAATCACGACTTATGGATGAAAAACTATTTCGAAGAAGAATTAGGAATCCCAGTTTATTTTGAAAAAAAATATTACGTAATTAAGAATAAAAAATTTCTTTTAGCCCACGGAGACGGTCTTGGACCAGGAGACAAAGGTTATAAAAGAATGAAGAAAGTGTTCACAAATCCTCTTGCCCAGTGGTTATTCCGATGGCTTCATCCTGATATTGCAATGAGAATTGCCAACTATATGTCTCAGAAAAATAAATTGATTTCCGGAGAAGAGGACAAAGAATTTTTAGGTGAAGACAAAGAATTTCTGATACAATATTCCAAGGAAAAACTTAAAACAGAGGACATCAATTATTTTGTTTTCGGACACCGCCATCTTCCTCTTGTTTTTGACTTGGAAAAAGGTGCAAAATATATCAATCTTGGCGATTGGATTGTCTATTTTACGTACGGTGTTTACGATGGGAACTCGTTTGAAGTAAAAACTTTTGAAGATTAAATTTCAAAATTTAATTTAAAACAATGAAGCAGAATATTTTCGATATAAAAACAGAATCAGATTTCCAGGCAGCTTGTTTGGAAACTTTTCGTTATCAATATGAAAATGTAGAAGTTTACAGAAAATTTGTTGACTATTTGAATATTGATTTATCATTAATAAAAGAAGTTGATGATATTCCGTTTTTACCGATCGAAATGTTTAAGAATCATCTGGTTTTAGATGAAAATTCTGTTTCGGATCATTATTTTCAAAGTTCGGGAACAACTCAAATGAATCGGTCCAAGCATTACATCGCAGATTTTTCGCTTTATGAAAAAAGTATCTATAAAAGTTTTGAACAATTTATAGGAAAACCGGAAGATTATATTTTCCTTGGATTGCTTCCAAATTATTCCGAAAATACACATTCATCTTTGATTTATATGGTTGATTTTCTGATGAAAAAATCAGACAAACCTGAAAATGGTTATTTCCTTTACAATCATCAGGAATTGTTTGATTTGCTTCAGACTTTAAATGATAAAAAAGTAATTCTTTTCGGCGTTTCTTTTGCCTTATTAGATTTTATTGATACAATGGAATCTGAGAATCTTTCAATTTTGCAATCTCAGAATTTAACGGTTATCGAAACTGGCGGAATGAAAGGCAGAAAAGAAGAAATGACAAAAGATGAATTGCTGAAGATTTTCAAACAAGGCTTCAAAACCGATAAAATATATTCAGAATATTCTATGACGGAGCTGCTTTCACAGGCTTATTCTTTAGGGGAAAATATTTATAAAAGTCCAAACTGGATGAAAATTCTCATCAGAAATACAGAAGATCCTTTTTCCTACGTTGAAGAGGGAAGAACTGGTGCTATTAATATAATTGATCTTGCAAATTTGCATTCCTGCTCATTTATCGCCACACAAGATTTAGGGAGAGCAGAAAACGGAACATTCCAGGTTTTAGGAAGAATTGATCACTCTGATATTCGTGGTTGCAGCCTTTTGGTTTCTTAGATTTATAAAAAAACACAAACATAAATTTTAGTCAAAATTCTAATTTAATATTTTTTTAATGAGGTTTTTATCATTAATTTTTTTGTTGTGTTTTTCATTTTTCAAATCTCAGAAATGTTATGACCTGAAAGAAGTTCTGAAGGTGGAACCTACTGCACTTTACAAGCCGCATCTTTTGGCATCTCAAAACTTTGGGGTCGAAATTTTGGAAAATTCAAAATCAGTAGACAAATATATTGCAAAAGGAAAATTTGTAAAAGTAAAAAAGAAATCCCGCGGTTACCGTCTGCTGGCTTTGGAATACAGCCGGCCGTATTTGGTGAAAAAAGCAAAAACTACTCTGGAAAATATGGCCGCCAAATTTGCAACAGAAACCAAAAGTTTCTTCGTAGTTTCTTCTGTTACAAGAACTTTGGAAGACCAATGCAGACTCAGAAAAGTAAATTCTAATGCGGCTTTAGGAATCAGTTCTCACAATTATGGAGCAGCTTTTGATATTTCGTATGTTCGTTTTGATAACGCTTTGAAAGTCAATGCAAAATTGGAAAAAGAACTGGAGGAAGTCCTCGAATCTTATAAAAATCTTGGCCGCATTTTCTACATCAAAGAAAAACAGCAAAGCTGCTATCACGTGACAGTCCGCAAATATTAGATCTAAAAGATGATGTTGAAAATAGAGGAGCTTGTTCATAGTTTTATCAATACCAATTGCGATTTTGACAAAGAAATTGTTCTGACCAATTTTTTTCATTCGGATTGGGAAGCTGATATTTTGTTAATCAATAATGATGGTTTCAGTCACGAAATTGAAATTAAATTATCCAAATCAGATTTCAAAAACGACTTCAAAAAGAAATATACCAATCTGAAAACCGGTGAAAAATTTCTGAAACACGACAAAATTGGTTGTGGCGATTATATCTGTAATTCTTTCAGTTTTCTGTTGCCAATGGGAATGATAGATCACCAAACAATTCCGGAACATTGCGGCATCATAGAGTTTTATCACGACGAGGACAATTGGGGAACTACTTTTTATAAAATCCGGGAACCCAAAGCCATTCATCAGGACTCCTACTGGAAACTTTGTGATAAGGATCACTTTATAAGAAATCTTGCACGCAGCCTGCTCTTTAAAAAATTCGAACTAAAAGGAAAAAGAGAAGAATTAATTTTCAAAAATTTCTTCGAAGCAAAAAACAAGAAATAAAATCTTCCAATGCCGATCGGGATTTTTAATTTTTACTATTTTTAGCAAATATTTTAAAATAAATAATTATGATCAAAAAATTATTATTTGCTTCTCTATTGTTATCGGGTTTGGCAGCATCAGCTCAAACGGTGCTTTTCAAAGAAGATTTTGAAACCGAAACTGGCAGGAATTCCTGGCTAAATACAGATAAAGATGGCGACGGAGAAAAATGGGAGTTTGATAACAGTTCTGTAGACGCTTTTACCGGATATTACGCCACCTCCTGGTCTTGGTATTTTGAAGCTTTTACGCCGGATAATACTTTAACGAGTCCATTAATCACTTTGCCAAACAATTCCGCAAAGCAGCTAAGCTTGAAGTTTGATGTTGGTGCTTTTGATGATGAGATCTTCCAGGAGCATTATGCCGTTTATGTGATTCCTGCAAATTCGGCTTTTACAGGAACTGAAACTCCTGTTTTTGAAGAAACTTTGGATGCAGGTTATATGGAAGAAGCCAAGCATGTGACTGTCGATGTTTCCAGCTTCAAAGGTCAGGATGTGAAAGTCGTTTTCAGACATTATAATTGTACAGACCTTTTGGTTTTAATCATCGATAATATTCAGGTTTTGGAAACGGAAGCTTTGGCTGTCACAGATATTAACAAAGCTAATCTTCAGGTTTATCCAAATCCAAGTTCAGATTTTATTAAAATTAAAGGTGTAGATAATATTCAGAAAATCAGATTATACGATGTTTCCGGAAAGATGGTTTTGGAAACTCAATCAACTGAAGCCGATATCAGAAAATTGCCTGTGGGACAATATATTCTTAATGTTCATTCTGGGTCAGATATTATTTCGAAGAAAATTATTAAAAAATAACTTTAAGATTAAATTAAAGAAATCAAAGCCAGACCATTGTCTGGTTTTTTTTGTAGATAAATTTACCAACATCCATCAAAATTAATTCTTAAAACTTTCAAATTAAATTTCATTTCGTTAAATTTGTGAGTTACCGATTCTTTCACGGTTTCAACGTTTTTAGAAATCAAAAAATATGAGCGAAATCAATCCTGTAAATTATTCCGAAGATAACATCAGAACCCTCGATTGGCAAGAGCATATCAGGCTTCGTCCTGGGATGTACATTGGAAAACTGGGCGACGGTTCTTCGGCGGACGATGGGATTTATATTCTTCTCAAAGAAATCATTGATAACTCGATTGATGAGTTTGTGATGAAAGCCGGAAAACGCATCGAAATCAAAGTAGATGAAGGCAAAGTCACGATTCGTGATTACGGCCGTGGAATTCCGCTTGGGAAAGTGGTAGACGCTGTTTCCAAAATGAATACCGGTGGAAAATATGATAGTAAAGCTTTCAAAAAATCGGTTGGTCTAAATGGCGTTGGTACGAAAGCCGTAAACGCTTTATCAGGATTTTTCCGGGTGAAATCTGTAAGAGAAAACCGTGTGAAAATGGCAGAATTCTCCAAAGGAATCATCAAAATCGATTATCCCGAAGCCGATTCTTCTGACAGAAACGGAACCGAAATCAGTTTCGTCCCGGATGAAGAAATTTTCATCAATTTCAAATTCCGAAAAGAATATGTGGAGCGAATGCTTCGCAACTACGCTTACCTTAATCCGGGTTTGACTATTCTTTTCAACGGCGAAAAATTCTTTTCCGAAAATGGATTGAAGGATCTTTTGGAAGAGGAACTGGAAAGCGATATTCTTTATCCGATCATCCACCTGAAAGAAGAAGATATAGAAGTAGCCATCACACATTCTGATAAATCTCAAACTGAGACTTATTTTTCTTTCGTTAATGGACAGAATACGACGCAAGGAGGAACGCATCTGAACGCTTTCCGCGAAGCTTTCGTAAAAACCATCCGCGAATTTTATAATAAAAGTTTTGAAGCAGCGGATATTCGTAAATCGATTATTGCTGCAGTTTCCATCAAAGTGATTGAGCCGGTTTTTGAGTCTCAGACCAAAACAAAATTAGGTTCAAACGAAATAGAACCTGGCGGAATGACGGTTCGAACTTTCATTATCGATTCGCTTAAAAATAAACTGGACAATTATCTTCACAGAAATCCCGAAACGGCGGAAGCTATTCTGAGAAAAATTATGATTTCGGAACGTGAAAGAAAAGAACTATCCGGAATCCAAAAACTGGCAAGAGAACGTGCAAAGAAAGTTTCACTTCACAACAAAAAACTGAGAGATTGCCGCCATCATTATAATGATCAAAAGGCGACAAGAAAATCCGAAACAATGATCTTCATCACCGAGGGAGATTCTGCTTCCGGATCGATCACAAAATCCAGAGATGTAGAAACTCAGGCAGTTTTCTCGTTGAAAGGAAAACCGCTTAACTGCTATGGATTGACAAAGAAAGTGGTGTATGAAAATGAGGAATTCAACCTTTTGCAGGCTGCTCTTAACATCGAAGAAAGTCTGGAAGATCTAAGATATAATCACGTCATTATAGCTACTGATGCCGATGTTGACGGGATGCACATCAGATTGTTGATGATTACATTCTTCCTTCAGTTTTTTCCGGATTTGATTAAGAATGGACATCTTTATATTTTGCAGACACCTTTATTTAGGGTAAGAAATAAAAAGGAAACAAGATATTGCTACTCTGATGCAGAACGGTTGAAAGCGCTGAATGAACTAGGTAAAAATCCGGAAATAACGCGATTCAAAGGACTTGGAGAAATTTCGCCGGATGAGTTTAAACATTTCATAGGGAAAGATATTAGATTGGAACCTGTGGTTTTAGGCAAAGATCAGACAATTACTCAGATTCTGGAATTTTATATGGGCAAAAATACGCCGGACAGACAGTTATTTATTCTGGATAATTTGGTCGTGGAAGAAGGCGATATTGACAAAAAAGAGAACTTAGAAACAGTATAAGGATGCGACTGAGTAACAGAAATAGGACACCTTATTATAACTTCATCTACTCATTAGTTGGAATTGTTTTTATATTGGGAATCATTGCATTTATTCTCGAAATCAATAAATTTGATGTTTTTGGTGACAAAGCTTGGGTTCTGCTACTATTCCCCACATTAATGTTTCTTTTTCTTTATTTGCTGGGACGCCCAATTTTTGAATATGACAGTGATGGTGAAGCACTTAATTTCAGGAACAATCATATTCTTTATCTTTTATCAAAGAAAAATTCAAAAGATGAATTTCCAAAGTACAAATTAATAAAATTCAACATTGTTAATGCTTTGATTTTTAAAAAATTATATATTTATATTTCCAGCAAAAAAAGTCACGTGCTCATCCTGAAATATGATATTTCTTTTTTAAATAAAAAACAGGTAAAGGATCTGAAATTTTCTTTGAACAAAGTAATAAAATCGAATAAAGAAAATACACACCTAGATAATACAGAAACAGATTAATGGAAGAAAGTACACATCACGAAGAAAGCCTGAAGAAAGTTTCGGGTCTGTATAAAGACTGGTTTCTGGATTATGCGTCTTACGTCATTTTGGATCGTGCGATTCCTTCTATTTTTGATGGATTCAAGCCGGTTCAACGTAGGATTATGCACTCGATGCGTGAGTTAGAAGATGGACGTTACAACAAAGTGGCAAACGTTGTCGGAAATACGATGAAGTACCATCCACACGGCGATGCGTCTATCACAGATGCCATGGTGCAGCTTGGTCAAAAAGAATTATTGATCGACACTCAGGGAAACTGGGGGAATATTTATACAGGAGATTCAGCAGCAGCAGCGAGATATATAGAAGCGAGATTGACGCCTTTTGCTCTGGACGTTGTCTTCAACCCAAAAACCACGCATTGGACCAAATCTTATGACGGCAGAAACAATGAGCCAATCGACCTTCCGGTAAAATTCCCATTGCTTCTTGCACAAGGCGTGGAGGGAATTGGAGTCGGACTTTCGACCAAGATCATGCCTCATAATTTCAACGAATTAATTACAGCTTCAATCCTTCATCTCAAAGGTAAAAAATTCGAATTATTTCCCGATTTCTTAACGGAAGGAATGTTGGATGTTACCAATTACAACGACGGAAAACGTGGCGGAAAAATAAGAGCCAGAGCCAGAATTACTCAAAAAGATAAACATACACTTACAATTACAGAATTGCCTTTTTCCAAAAATACAGGCGATTTGATTGACAGTATTATCAAGGCTAATGAACGAGGAAAAATCAAAATCAAAAAGATAGAAGACAACACTTCTGATTTGGTTGAGATCAATATCCACTTACATCCCGATGTTTCGCCGGACAAAACAATTGATGCGCTTTATGCTTTCACAGATTGCGAAGTTCCGATTTCGCCAAATGCCTGTGTGATTGTTGGTGATAAACCAATGTTCTTATCGGTTTCCGATATTCTGAAACACAATACAGACCACACAGTTTCTTTGTTGAAAAAAGAATTGGAAATCGAACTTCACGAGTTGCAGGAAAACTGGCACTTCTCTTCATTAGAACGAATCTTTATCGAGAACAGAATTTACCACGATATCGAGGAAGTGAAATCCTGGGAAGATGTGATTTCGACAATTGATGAAGGTTTGAAACCTCACACCAAACATTTGCTGAGAGCCGTTACAGAAGAAGATATTTTGAGATTAACGGAAATCCGAATCAAAAGAATTTCACGTTTCGATCTTGATAAATTTAAAGAAAATATTCTCGCACTAGAAGGGAAAATCGAGCAGGTAAAACATCATCTGGAAAACTTAATTGTTTATGCGATAGATTATTACACAAACATTCAGAAAAAATACGGAAAAGGAAAAGAAAGAAAAACCGAATTAAGGATTTTCGACACCATTGATGCGAGCAAAGTTGCTGTGGCAAACGAAAAATTCTATGTCAACCGCGAAGAAGGTTTCATCGGAACTTCACTCAAGAAAGATGAATTCTTGTTCGATTGTTCTGATATAGACGACATCATCACCTTCCAAAAAGACGGCACGATGAAGGTTGTCAAAGTGGAAGGCAAAACTTTCATCGGAAAAAATATTGTCCATGTTGCGATTTGGAAAAAGAATGACAAACGCACGGTTTACAATTCCATCTATCGCGAAGGCCGAGAAGGTCCTTATTATATGAAGCGTTTCTCCGTGACTGGTGTAACTAGAAATACAGATTACAAATTGGCGTCCGACAAAAAAGGTTCGGAAATGCTTTATTTCTCTGCCAATCCAAATGGCGAAGCGGAAGTTGTTTCCGTTTTGTTGAAACCAAATGCGAGAGTCAGAAAAAATAAAATCGATATTGATTTCTCAGAAATTGCCATCAAAGGCCGTGACTCCAAAGGTAATCTTGTAACAAAATATGCGGTGAAGAAAGTCGATCTCAAAGAAGAAGGCGTTTCCACTTTGGCACCAAGAAAAATTTGGTTCGATGATTCCGTAAGACGTCTCAACGCGGACGGAAGAGGAACTTTACTTGGAAGTTTCAAAGGCGACGACAAGATTTTGACCATCAATTCTCACGGCGAAGCCAAACTGGTTTCCTTCGATTTGATGAACCGTTTCGATGACGAATATCTGATTCTCGAAAAATGGAAACCGGAACAAGCCATCACTTGCATCTATTTCGATGGCGAGAAGGACAAGTATTTTGTGAAACGTTTCCTGTTGGAAAATACAACCAATATTCAATCCTTCTTCAGCAACGATAATCCGAAATCGTTCCTGGAATTTGTGACAACAGAAGTTGGAGCCATTGCCGAGCTAGTTTATCCAAAAATCAAAAACAAACAAAAGGATCCGGAAACTGTCGATTTGGACGAGTTTATCACCGTCAAAGGAATCAAAGCTATTGGAAATCAATTGACTAGAGATAAAGTTAAAAACATTAATATTACAATCCCGGAACCACCGGAAATCATAGAAGAAGAACCCGAAATCGAAGAAACATCAGATGAAGATCTGGATGACGATGGCGGAATCATCGGAAGTCTTTTCGACGAAGATGTTACTGAATAATTTTAAACAGCTCTAGCCAAAATAATTAAATAAAAATAATGAATACTATATTACTCATCATAATTGTAATTACCTGCGTCATAAGCTACGTCGGATTTCAGCAGCCGGAATTTTTCCAGAAATATAAATTCGAAGTGGGCAGCATCCAAAGACGTAAAGAATATCTTAGACTTTTGTCAGCTGGATTTTTGCACGCAGAGTTTTTGCATTTGCTTCTGAATATGTACGTTTTGTACGCTTTCGGACCATTAGTCATTGAGGTTTTTGGAATTGTTGGTTTCTTAGCAATTTACATTGGTTCTATACTTTTAGGCAATATTTTTTGTCTATATGTGTACAGGAACGTCCCATTTTATTCGGCCATTGGCGCAAGTGGAGGCGTGTCAGGAATTATTTTTGCGGCAGTTTCGCTAGATCCTGTGAATATCAAATTAGGTATTCTTTTTCTTCCAATTAGTATTCCCGGTTACATTTTCGGCGTTTTATACTTCGGATATTCCGTTTATATGATGCTGAATCCCAGGGCAAATGACAATATCGGGCATGCAGCACACTTGGGAGGTGCATTTTTCGGATTGGTTTATGCGATAATTATTTTTCCACAGCTGGCTATTCAAAACTCTCCTTACATAGGAATTATGGCGTTGCCGCTCATCTATTTGGCTTACGAAATATTCATCAGAAAAAGAATTGGATAAAATATTATATCATGAAAAAATCTCTATTAATTTACCTTGTATTTTGCAGTTTCGTCTTTGGGCAAAATAATTTTGAAATGCTATACCCAAAACCTTCAGATTCGCAAAATAATAAAATAACCTTTGCTGATGGAAATTTAGGGTTTATAATTAATGGCAAAAGACAATTATTGATAACGATTGATAAAGGTGTTACTTGGGAAATTAATCGGACTTTGGATTTTTTTCCGCGCGAAATTAAGTTTAAAAATAACATCGGAATTATTGCTGGCGATGGAGCAATTCTAAGATCCGATGATTATGGTAAAAACTGGGTCAGAGTTTATCAGTATGGTTTTAATTTGAACTCTATTAACTTTATCAACGACAATACGATCTATGTTTCCGGACAAAGCACCTTATTAAAATCCTTCGATAATGGACTTACTTGGAACGACAGCAGTTACATCAGTGGAGGATCTGCAGCTGCAACTGTATTTACAGACGAAAATACCGGTCACGCTGCTTGTTATAATGGAAAAATACTAAAGACAGTCGATGGCGGCCAAAACTGGTATTCAACAATTAATGAACCAGGGATGCCCTCAGACTTTTACTCTATCAGCTTTCCTACAAAAAATATAGGTTTTGCAAATAAAGGACATGGCGATATGCTGAAGACCACAAATGGCGGAGAAACTTGGGTTAAATTTTTATAGTCGAGAAGCCTATGGTATGCAGTTTTTTGATGATAACAGTGGGATAACAGTTGGACGTGACGGTGCAATCTATAAAACACAAAATGGTGGTAGCAGTTGGCAATGGATCAGCGCAATGCCAACTTTTACATACGATAGTGGCTACGATCTCAGATCTCTGTATTTTTTCGATCCCCAAAATGGAATTTGCGTGGGAGACAATGGCAGAATCATCAAAACAGAAAATGGTGGTGCAAACTGGAAAAACTATTCGCCTACCTATGATGAGATCAATGAATTCCATTTAGTAACTCCAAATAAAGGTTTTATGAAAACCAATAAAGGAGAATTTTTCAAAATGGATACGAATGAAAATACATTAGTAAAACTTCAGTCTCCACCGAATCAAAATACACAGGCTTTCTTCTTTGTTAATGAAAGTGTCGGATACTCGATCGGCGCCAACCAAGGATCTGTTTACAAAACTACAGATGGAGGTACAAATTGGAATCTTACTAATAACTCTACCAATATTATTCTTTATGAAAGTCTATATTCTATCTCTTTTCTTAATGAAAATCTTGGTTATGTAAGTGGAGGTTATAATCAGCCAGGGGTTTTCAGAACAACCAACGGAGGAGTTAGTTGGGAAAAAATTTCAAATTATAGTTTTATATACCTAAAATTCGTTGATCAGAATGTCGGATTTGGAATGAGAGCCGGAATGAATTCCATCCTTTACAAGACTACAGACGGTGGTGTTACATGGAGTCCTTGTTTTAATAATTCTAGTTGGCAAATCATTTTTTATGCTTTAGATAAAGATAACATATTTATAAAATCTGATGAAGGTGACAGCAGCTTTCATAAAACAACCGATGGTGGCAGCAGTTGGGTTCAATCTAACATTTTGGATTATGGGTTTGATAAAATTAAATTCATCAATAATAATGTTGGTTTTGTTGCAGATAACAGCAGAATCTATACAACACCAGACGCAGGGCAGACATGGAATTTAGTATTTTATAATGACGACTTTTACGATATAAAATCTATGGATATATTTGGAGATCAATTATTTATCACTGGCAATGGCGGCAGAATTTTGAGACTTTCGGTCGCATATCTGTCAGCAAATCAAACTAATTTCAAGAAAAATGAAGCCACATTATATCCAAATCCGGCAATGAATATTTTAAATGTTACTTCCTGCAAGAAAATATCAGAAATAAATATCGTAAACACTTTGGGAACAACTATTTCTAAACATGCACAAAAAGGCAACATCGACATTTCAAAACTTAACACTGGAGTCTATTTCGTAGAAATCATTTTTTCAGATAAAACAAAGCAGGTTTCGAAGATTATCAAAGAATAATCCAAAGGAAATTCCAATATATTATTGGGTATTTATTTGGAGCGGCATTTTTGCTGTTTTGTATCAACATTCAGATCTGCTGATAATGTATGCTACATATAGTGAAGTGCTATATCTTTTTCTTTTCAGAAAGTGAAGCAAAAAAAAGATGCATTAAGTCTATCAATCAACTAAAATCCTTGGGTCAAAGATTTCCTTTCTGTTTTTTAGGATCAGGTTGAAGTCTAAATTTTTAGGATATGCAGTTTGATAATATTTCATTTCGTCGTGATATATTTCCAAAATTTTATCCTTGATTTCTTTGTCAGGTTTTATCAAATATTCTTCACAAAGACAAAGTGCCAACTCTTTTTTTGCAGACTCCAATTCCCATTTATTAGAAATGGAATGCCCTTCATAAAGAAATTTTTCTCCATTTGCATATATAGGATAACTGACTTGGCAAGACTTGAAATTCAAAGTACTGATAACATCTTCTTTAGTGCAAGATATTAATGCTAAGACTATGAATAGATAATATTTCATAAGATTATCTGCTATTTCTTGCCAAAAATCATCCTGTCATTTCCCGAAATGTCTTTCAAAAGTTCAGCTTCAGAAAATCGATTTTGATATAATTCTAATGTTTCTGTACCAAGTTTTTGATTGATTTCAAGAAAAAGCAATCCGTTTTCTGATAAATGCTTTTTGCAATCTTCCGCAATTTTTCTGTAGAAGATCAAAGCGTCCGCAGTAGGAGAGAAGAGCGCCAAGTTCGGTTCAAAACCTTTCACGGATTCTTCAATATCTGGGTTTTCCTCAATACCGATGTAAGGCGGATTGCTGATAATGACATTATAAACATTATCCAGATTTTCATTCAGATAATCTTTGTTGATGAAATTAATTTCAGTTTTATGGAACTCTGCATTTTTCTTCGCTACTTCCAAAGCTTCATCCGAAATATCAATCGCAGTGACTTCCACTTCCGGAAAATGCTTTTTCAAAACAATCGGAATGATTCCACTGCCGGTTCCTATGTCGAGGATTTTGAAAGTTGATTTGAACGAGGAATCTTTTAAAGATTCTTCATTTCGTTTCACTTCATTCAGAATGATAAAATGTTCTTGTATTTTCCCGATCGCTAATTCTAACAGTTCCTCCGTTTCTGGCCTTGGAATCAGGACGTGTTCGTTCACAAAGAATTTCATTCCATAAAACTCCGTTTCACCAAGAATTTGTTGAAATGGTTTCTCTGTTTTTAACTCATAAATGGCTTCAGAAAATTTGTTGGAATCACTTTCTGATAAATAATTTTCAAAACTATGTCGCAATTCAATTTTATTAAGATTCAAAAAATGTTCACAGAAAATAGAGAACAATTCCTCAATCTCAGATTTTGAATAAATCTCTGAAAGTTCTTCGTGAAAGAGAATCTTAATTTCGGAAGGCTTCATAATTTATCTCGTAAAAACCAAATTAGTTTCGGTCGAAAGTTTCTCATCAAACAAATAATTCTCGTAGTTGAAAGCTTTGATGTCATTCAACGTCTTAACCTGCTTTTCTGCACAAAAACGCAAAACCAATCCACGAGCGTGTTTGGTGTAGACCACAATCGTTTTCAACTTTCCATCTGGCTGTATTTGCTTGAATTCAAAATCGATGACTTTCGCTTTCAAGGCTTTTCTGTCAATGACTTTAAAATATTCTGTACTCGCAAGGTTGATCAGCAATTCATTTTTTTTAAGTTCAGAATTTAATTGTTCCGTCACTTTTTCTGTCCAGAATTCATAGATGTTTTTGTAAGAATCAAATTTGAATGGTCGTCCCATTTCCAACCTGTATAACATCACTTTGTCGGATGGTTTCAGCAATCCGTAAAGTCCGGACAGGATTCTATGATTTTTTTGAAGATAATCTACGGCATTTTTATCCAAAGAATTGGCGTCCAAACCTCTGTAAACTTCGCCAGTAAAAGCAAACAATGCCGGAGCAGAATTTTTAGCGGTAGGTCTTGCGCTCCATTTCTGATTTCTTTCCCAATTTTCATCTGCCAATTTGGTGGAAATTTCCATTAATTCTGAAAGATATTTCGGCGATTTTTCTTTCAAATGGGATTGAATGAATTCAGAATCCTTAATAAATTTCGGAGTTGTACTTTTCAAAAATTCCGTCGAATTTTCTATGTTCATCAATTTAGCTGGAGAAGTTATAAATTTCATTAGGGAATTTAAAGTTTATGGTTTAAAGTTCAAAGTTGATGACTCAAAATTTGGAATTTCGAACTTGGAATTTAAAGAATCCCTTTTCCTTGTCTTAGGATTTCTGGTTCGCCGGAAGTCAAATCGACGATTGTGGAAGCCGTGTTATCGCCGTAACCAGAATCGATGACGAGGTCAACCAATTTGTCATATTTCTCAGCAATCAATTCCGGATCTGTGGAATATTCCAAAATTTCATCATCAGAATGAATAGTTGTCGAAACAATAGGATGACCCAATTTTTCTACAATCATTTGCGGAACAATGTGGTCCGGAACCCGGATTCCTACAGTTTTATGACCTTTATAAGAGGTAGGCAAATTTCTGTTAGCTTCCAAAATGAATGTGAAAGCGCCAGGCAAATGTGCTTTCAAAAATCTGAAAGTTGCGGTTTCTATGGGTTTTGTAAACTCAGAAAGATGGCTCAGGTCATTACAAATGATGGAGAACTTATGCTTATCCAGTTTGATTCCTTTGATTTGGGCAAGCCTTTCCATTGCCTTGTGATTATAAATATCACAGCCAATGGTGTAAATCGTATCAGAAGGGTAGATGATCACGCCACCGTTTTGTAAAACCTTAACAGCTTCATTAATAAGGTTTTCCTGCGGATTTTCGGGATATATTTTTAGGATTTTTGCCATAATCAAATTTACGAATTTTAAATAAAAAAAGAGAATCAAAAAATTGATTCTCTTAAATTGGTTGCGAGGACACGACTCGAACGTGCGACCTCCGGGTTATGAGCCCGACGAGCTACCTACTGCTCTACCTCGCG